>NZ_JAAOMA010000002.1:0-290826 GCF_011602385.1 Chromobacterium fluminis
ACCTTCAAGGTGATGCCCAAACGCTGGGTTGTTGAGCGCAGCTTCGCTTGGTTGGAAAAGAGCAGAAGGCTGTGGAAGAACTGCGAGCGGAAACTCAATACCAGCTTACAGTTTATCCATCTGGCCTTCTTGGGGCTCTTACTCAAAAGACTTTGAACAGGCTCTTAGAGCCGCTAACAAAACCTCGCAGAGAACCTGAGCCAAGGCGCGCCGACGCAGGCAGTACAAGTAGTACGGCAAGGAGGCGCAACGCAGGATCAGGGGTTTTGTTAGCGGGTCTTAGGCAAGGTCCGGCATGGCGGCGGCGGGGCTGGACAGCGTCTCGGCGAGTTCGCTGTTGAGGCGGGCGAGCACGGCGTCCCGGGCGCTGGCGATGAAGAAGTGGTCGCCGTCGAACCAGTGGACGCGCGCGGGCGCGGCGGTTTCCCGCTGCCAGCCTTCGGTTTGTTCCGGCAGGCGTTGACGGTCGTCGCGCCCGGCCAGCACGGTGATGGGCAGGGCCAGCGGCGGGGCCGGCTGGTAGCGATAGGTTTCCACCAGTTCGAAATCGGTGCGCAGGGTGGGCAGCAGCAGATCCATCATTTCCCGGTGGGCCAGGATTTCCGCGGGCGTGCCGTTGTAGTCGCGCAGCGCGTCGATGAAGCCGTCGTCGTCCATCCGGTGCAGCATGCGCGGCGGCTGGCGGTGTTGCGGCGCGTCGCAGCCGGACACGATCAGCCGCCGCGGCAGGGGCCTGCCCTGAGCGCGCAGCAGCCGCGCCAGTTCAAAGGCGATCAGCCCGCCCATGCTGTGGCCGAAGAAGGCGAAGGGCAGTTCGTCGTCCAGCGGCAGTTCCCGCGCCAGCGCGTCCACCAGCGGCGGCAGCGCCTTGAAACCGGCTTCGCGGAAGCGGGCGGCGCGGCCGGGCAGTTGCGCGGCACAGACTTCTACTTCCGGAGGCAGCCGGCCTTGCCAGCCGGCATAGGCGCCGGCGTGGCCGCCGGCGTAGGGAAAGCAGTACAGGCGCAGCCGCGGCGCTTGGCTGGCGGGCTGGCGCTGGAGCCAGGGTGAGGGGTGCATCGATTCAGTCTCCTGTTTGCAGGGAAGGGGTGGGGCGGGGCTCCGCCGGGCCGGAGCCGCCGGGCGCGCCGATGGCGCGCAGCCGGGGGCTGCACAGCGCCAGCACGGCGACGCCGATCAGCAGCAGGCCGGCGCCGGCGAACAAGGCGCGCACCGGCGCGGACGCCAGGCTCACGCCGGCCAGCGTGGTGGACAAGGGCGTGACCGCCGCCATCATGAACATCAAAAAACTCATCACCCGGCCGCGCATTTCCGCCGGGATGCGGGCCTGGATCCAGGCCATCAGCCGGACTTGCACCAGGCCGCCGAAGAGGCCGATCAGGAACATCATCGCGCAACTGGCGGCAAACGCGGGGGACAGGCCCAGGCCGATGATCAGCGCGCCCATCAGGGCGTCGGCGCAGAATACCATCCATCCCAGCCTGCCCAGGGCCTTGAGCGGCAGCAGGCTGAGCAAGGCCATGCCCAGCAGGCTGCCGGCGCCTTGCGCGGACAGCAGGGTGCCGAAGTGGCCGGCGTCCAGGCCCATCGCGGTTTTGACCAGCAGCGGCAGGCCGATCTGGATGGGGCCGGCGGTCAGGAAGGCGATTACCGCCCAGTAGAAGAACAGCGCGCGCAGGGTGGCGTCGCCCCAGGTCCAGGCGGCGCCGCGGCGGATGGCGCGCAGGATGCCGGCGGCGGATTGCGCCGATTGCGCTTGCGCGGCGGCGGCGCGGGGCCGCAGCCGGCTGAGCATCAGGCCGGCGCTCAGGAAGCAGGCGGCGCCCAGCAGGAAGGCGAGGCTCAGGCCGCCGCCGGCGCGGACGCCGGGCAGGGCGATCAGCGCGCCGGCTAGCATGGGGCCGGTCAGCAAGGTGAGCTGGTTGACCGCCATGAACACGGAGTTGGCCTGTTGCAGCTTTTCTTCCGGCACGGTGTTGGGCAGCAGCGCGGCGGCGGACGGCCCGGTGAAGGCGGCGACCACGCCCATCGCCGCGGCGAAGGGGTAGAGCCAGGCCAGCGGCAGGCCGCCGCGGTAGGCGGCGTAGCCGAGCAGGGCCAGCAGCGCCGCGCAGCACAGCAGCGAGCACTGAAACACCCGCCGCGGCGAGTACCGGTCCGCCACCGCGCCGCCGACGATGATGAACACCGCGCGCGGCAGCTCCATCGCGGTGACGACCAGGCCGAGGGCGAGGCCGTCGCCGCCCAGCTGCAGCACCAGCCAGGGCAGGGCGATCAGCGCGGTCTGCTGGCCCAGGATGGCGCAGAACCAGGCGGCGGAGAGCCAGAGAAAGCGCCGGTCGCGCCAGAGCGAGGACGGCGGGGCGGCGGGGGCGGCGGACATGGGCTTAGACATGGCGTTCTCGCATCGCGCGCTCCAGGCTGTCCGCCAGCCCGGCCACATGCGGTTCGCGCAGCATGTCGGCGTGTTCGCCGGCGGCGCGGAACACCTGGACGGGGCCGGCGGCGTAGTCGGACCAGCCCAGGTCGGCCGGTCCGGCCGTGGCGGCGGCCAGGCCGTCGGTGATCCACACCGCCACCGGGCAGGGCGCGGTTTGCGGCTGATGGCCGCGCAGGCTGAGCAGGTTGGCGCGGTAGACGTCGAACATGGCTTCCACCCGGCGCGGGTCCATGCCCTGGGGGAACAGGCCGGAGGCCCGTACTTGCCGGCTGAGCAGCGCGAAGCGGCCGGCGCGGTCTAGCGGCCGCAGCATGTCCTCCGAGACGGCCAGCGTTTTGCCGGTGGCGATTTCCACGGTGCGGGCCATGTAATGCAGCAGCCCGGCTTCGTCCTGGGGCAGCTCGCTCAGGAAGCCGGCGTCCGGGCGCGGCGGCGCGTCCAGCGCCGCCAGCAGGCTGACTTCGGCGCCGGCCTCGACCAGCCGCCGCGCCAGTTCCGCCGCTACCGCCGCGCCGAAGGAATGGCCGGCCAGGATCAACGGTCCGTTCAAGCCGGCTTGCAGCACGGCGGCGGCGTAGCGCGCGGCCATGGCCGCCACGCTGTCGTCGGACGCGACGGCCGGGTCCAGCCCCGCCGCTTGCAGGCCGTAGACGCGCCAGCGCGGCGACAGCCGCTCCACCAGCTTCTGATAGCCGATGATCTGGCCGGAGCCGTCGTGCACCAGCAGCAAGGTGGCTTCGTCGCCATCGGTCCGGATCGGCACCAGCACCGACGGCGCGGCGGTTTGGCCGGCCTCCTGAACCAGCCGGGCGAACTCGGCGACGGTGCCGGAGGTGAACAGCGAGGCCAGCGGCAGCTCCACGCCCAGTTCCTCGCGGACGCGGGACAGCAGTTGCAGCGTGAGCAGCGAGTGGCCTCCCATGTCGAAGAAGCTATCGTCCACGCCTATGTTCGGCAGGCCCAGCGTGGCGGCGAACAGCGCGGCCAGCTGTTCTTCCAGTGGGGTGCTCGGCGCGCGGTAGGCGCGTGCGGTCAGTTCCGGCGCCGGCAGCGCGCGGCGGTCCAGCTTGCCGTTGGGCGTCAGCGGCAGCGCCGTCAGGCTGACCCAGGCGCTGGGAATCATGTATTCCGGCAATTGCTCCGCCAGCGCGCGGCGCAGCGCGGCGGTGTCCGCCTCGCCGTCCGTCGGCACCAGATAGCCCACCAGCCGCGGGGCGGCGGGCGGCGCGTGGTGCAGCGCCACCGCGGCGGCGGCGATGCCGGGCTGGGAACTGAGCGCGGCTTCGATCTCGCCGGTTTCGATGCGGTAGCCGCGCAGCTTCAGCTGTTGGTCGCCGCGGCCCAGGTATTCGATGCGGCCGTCCGCCAGCCAGCGCGCGCGGTCGCCGGTGCGGTAGATCCGCTCGCCGTGGCGGAAGGGGTTGGGGAGGAAGCGCTCCGCGGTGAGCCGCGGGCGGCGCAGATAGCCGCGGGCGACGCCGGGGCCGGCGAGGTAGAGTTCGCCGGCCAGGCCCGGCGGCGTCGGCTGCAAGGCCTCGTCCAGGATGTAGGCGCGGTAGCCGGGGATGGCGCGGCCGATGTCGACGGGCTGGCCGTCGCGCGCGGCGATTTCCGTCGCGGTGCCCCAGACGGTGGCCTCGGTGGGGCCGTATTCGTTGTAGAAGCGCCGGCCTTCGCCTATCAGATCGCCGGCCGACACCGTTTCGCCGCCGAACAGGACCGCGCGCAGCGATCCGCCCCAGCCGGCGGGCTGGGCCTGGGCGACGGTCCGGTACAGCGAGGGCAGGCTGAGCCAGACTTCGGCCCGCTCGCGCTCCACCAGGCCGGCCAGGTAGCCGGGCTCCAGCTGGCCACCGGCGCGGCTGACGATCAGCCGGCCGCCGCAGGCCAGCGACCAGAACAGCAGGGCCACCGAGCTATCGAAGGAGAAGGAGGGCAGCAGCAGGAAGGCGGTGCCCGGCCGCGACAGTTCCGCCGGATAGAAGGCGAGCCGGGCGGCGGTGGAGGCGTGGAGATTGCCGTGCTGGATCGCCACGCCCTTGGGGACGCCGGTGGAGCCTGAGGTGTAGATCAGGTAGGCGGGGTGCTCGGGCCGCAGCGGGCGGACGCGCTCGGCGTCGGCGGGGTTGCCGTCCGGCAGCGCGGCCAGTTGCGCTTGCAGGGCCGGGTCGTCCAGGTTCAGCCGCGTCGCGCCGTCCGGCAGCGTGACGTCGCTCAGGGTCAGCACGCAGCGCGGGACGGCGTCTTGCAGCATGAAGGCGAGACGGGCCGGCGGGTAGTCCAGGTCCAGCGGCAGATAGGCGGCGCCGGCTTTCAGCGCGGCCAGCATGGCTACCACGGTGTCGGCGGAGCGCGGCAGCGCGATGGCGACGATGTCTTCCGGGCCGACGCCGAGGGCGATCAGGCGTCGCGCCAGTTGATTGGCGCGGCGGTTGAGTTCGCCGTAGCTCAGGCTGCGGCGCTCGTCGCTCAAGGCCGTCGCCTCCGGCGCGGCGGCGGCGCTGGCCTCTATCAGGGGCAGCAGGGTGGCCGGCGCGGACGCCGCTTCGCCGTCTTGTTCCCGCAGCAGCCGGCTTTCGTCCGCGTCCAGCAGCGCCAGGCGCGACGGCGCTTGCTCCGGCTGCGCGGCCATGGCCAGCAGCAAGCGTTGCAAGCGGGAGGCCAGGCGGCGCGCGCCGGCTTCCTCGAACAGGTCGACGTCGTATTCCAGCATCGCCTGCAAGCCGCCGTCGGCTTCGTGCAGGGTCAGGGTCAGGTCGAAGCGCGGGGAGCTGTCGTCGCTGGACA
This sequence comes from Chromobacterium fluminis, assembly GCF_011602385.1. Taxonomy (NCBI): domain Bacteria; kingdom Pseudomonadati; phylum Pseudomonadota; class Betaproteobacteria; order Neisseriales; family Chromobacteriaceae; genus Chromobacterium; species Chromobacterium fluminis. Next base: position 5,228 of record NZ_JAAOMA010000002.1, read on the forward strand.
GGGTTTCCAGCTCCAGCCCCGGCAGGCGCAGCGTGTCCAGCGGCGCGTTTTGCAGCACCAGCATGGTCTGGAACAGCGGGTTGCGCGTCAGCGAGCGATCCAGCCGCAGCGCGTCGACGATGGTTTCAAAGGGCAGGTCTTGCAGTTCGTAGGCTTCCAGCACCACATCGCGCACCCGCGCCAGCAATTGCAGCGCGCTGGGCGCGCCGCTCAGATCGACGCGCAGCGCCAGGGTATTGACGAAGCAGCCGATCAGGCCTTCCAGGTCCGCGTGCTGGCGGTTGGCGATGGGGCTGCCTATCACCAGATCGCGCTGGCCGCTGTAGCGAGACAGCAGTTCGGCGTAGCCGGCCAGCAGCACCATGAACAGGGTGCCGCCGGCGCGCTCGGCCAGCCGGCGCAGGCTCTGGGTTTCCGCCGGCGAGAAGCCGAAGCGGACGAAGCGCCCGCGGCGCGGGCGGCCGACGGCGCCCATGCCGCGCGGCCGGTCGCCCAGCAGCTCCAGTTCCGACGGGGCGTCGGCCAGGCGCGTTTTCCAGCGCGCCAGCATGTGTTCGAAGCGCTCGCCGGCCAGGGCGTCGCGTTGCCATTGGGCGAAGTCGCCGTATTGGATGGGCAGGGCGGGCAGGCGGGGCGGACGTTGCTCCAGCGCGGCGGCGTACAGTTCGCCGAACTCCCGCACTAGCACCCCCAGCGACCAGCCGTCGGACAGGGAGTGGTGAAGCGCGATCAGCAAAGCGGCGTCGTCCGGCGCGATGCTCAGCAGGGCGAAGCGCAGCGGCGGCGCGGCCTCCAGGTCGAATTTGGGCCGGGCGAAGGCTTCGGCGGCGCGATTCAGCGCCGCGTCCAGGCTCTCGCCGGCGGCCACGCGCAGCGTCTGTTCTTGCAGTTCCGGCCCGTCGCCGTTTTCGACGATTTGCCGCAGCTCGCCGTCGCACAGTTCGAAACGGGTGCGAAGCGCCTCGTGGCGGCGGACCACACCGGCCAGCGCGGCGCGCAGCGCGGCGAGGTTCAGGCGGCCGCGCAGGCGCAGGCCCTGGGCGATGTTGTAGACGCCGTTTTCGCTCTGGTCCAGCCGCTCCAGGAACCAGAAGCGTTGCTGGGCAAAGGAGGACGGCAGCGGCCGCGAGCGGTCCGCCAGGGGGATGCGGCGCTCCGGCGCGGACGCCGGCGCGACCGGATCTTCCAGCTCAACGCGTTCCGCCAGGGCAACGGCGAATTCGGCCACCGTCGGGTGTTCGAACAAGGTGCGCAGCGGCAGTTCGACGCCGAATTCGGCGCGCAGCCGGGACATGACCCGGGTGGCCAGCAGCGAATGGCCGCCGGCTTCGAAGAAGTTCTGTTCGCGGCCCAGGCTGCCGGCGCCCAGCACTTCGCCCCAGATGCGGGCCACCTCGCTTTCGGCGCGGCTGCGCGGCGGCGCACCGGCATCGACGCCGCCTTGTTCGGACTGGCCGGGTTCGGGCAGCGCGCGCCAATCCAGTTTGCCGCTATGGGTCAGCGGCAGCTTGTCCAGTGTGACGAAGGCGGCGGGCAGCATGTAGTCGGGCAGCCGCGCGGCGAGATGACGGCGCAATTCCGGCCCCAGCGCGTCGCGCGGCTGGCTTTGCGCCGGGGTGTTGAAGCAGTCGGCGGGCTCGCCGTCGTCGTTGCCGTCTAGCCGCTCCAGCGGCAGCGCGGGCAAGGCGTCGGCGGTGGCGGCCAGCGCCAGGTCGAATCGGCCGTCGGCGGCGTTTTCGCTCCAGCAGAGGCGCGCGGCCAGGCCGTCGGCCGCGGCTTCGGCCAGCAGTTCGGCCGGCTCGGCGGCCTCGGTGGCGTCAGGCAGCGCTTGCGCCCGCCAGGGCTGACCGTCGGCGGCTTCGTCGTCGGCCGTGCTGTTGGCCTGATCATGATCCAGCCAGGCGAGGAAGCGGTTGACCTCGGCGGCGCGGCGGTTGGCCAGGCCGGGCCGCAAGCGCGAGGCGTCGGCGGCCGGCGCGGCGGCGGCGCGCGGCGCGCCCTTGCTCAACACCACGTCGTAGCGGTAGGTGGTCAGTTCGCAGTCGCCGCCGTCTTCTTTCAGGCGGATTTCGATCGCGGCGATGTCGCCTCGGCGACGCGCCAGCCGGCGGAACAGCGCCGGGTCCACCAGTAGTTCCTTTTCTTCCGCGATCAGCGCGTCCAGTTGACGGCGCAGTTCCGCCCGCGTCGGGCGGGCGACGGCGGGCAGGCGGTGCAGCAGGCGGCTGGCCTGGAAGTGCCGCAGCAGGCCCAGGTGGCGCAGGTCGCCCAGCAGCAGTTTGCCGCCCGGACGCAGCCGCGCCAGCGCCTGGTCCACTACGTCCAGGAAGTAGGCGGCGTCGGGGAAGTATTGCGCCACGGAATTGACGATCACGGTGTCGAAGTCGTCCGGCAGGCCGGCCAGGTCGCGGGCTTCGCGCCGCTCCAGCTTCACCTGGCCCAGGCCGCGCGCGGCCACGGTGCGGCCCAGGCGTTCCAGCGCGCGGGCGGAGAAGTCCAGGCCGTGGTAGCGCTCGCTGTCCGGGGCGACGGCGAGCAAGAGCATGCCGCTGCCGACGCCGATTTCCAGCACCCGGCGCGGGCGCAGCGCGCGGATGCGGCTCAGGATCTCGTCGCGCCAGCGCCGCATGTGGGCGGCGGGAATCAGGGCGTTGTCGTAGGAGTCGGTCCAGCCGACCAGGTCGAGGTCGGCGTCCTCGGCCGGCGCGTCTTCGTAGATCATGTCGAAGGCGGGCAGCCAGCCCTTGTCCTTGTCCTTGGCGGCGGCGTCCAGACCGCTGCGCTTGGCGACGTAGGCGACCAGCCGCGCCTGATCGCCGTCGCCGCGCACCACCACGGCGGCTTCCGCCACCGCCGGGTGCTGGCTGAGCAGGGCCTGGATTTCGGCGGTTTCGATGCGGAAGCCGCGCAGCTTGACCTGTTGATCGGCGCGGCCGCGGTATTCCAGCTCGCCGCGCGGGGTGACGCGCGCCAGATCGCCGCTGCGGTAGAAGCGCAGGCCGCTGTCCAGGTGCGGGTCCGGCATGAAGCGCTGGGCGCTCAGCTCCGGCTGATTGACGTAGCCCAGCGCCACGCCGGCGCCGCCCACGTGGATTTCGCCCACCATGCCCGGCGGCACCGGCTGCAGGGCGTCGTCCAGCAGGCGGATGCACAGGTCGGGCAGCGCCGCGCCGATCACGCTGCCCAGCTTGCGCTTGATTTCGGGCAGGCCGATGCGGCGGAAGGTCACGTGCACGGTGGTTTCGGTGATGCCGTACATATTGATCAGCAGCGGGTAGTCGTCGCCGTGACGGTCCAGCCAGGGCTCCAGGCTGCTGAGGTCCAGCGCCTCGCCGCCGAAGACGACGTAGCGCAGCGCCAGATCGCCTTCGCGCGGGTTCGCTTCCTCGGCAGCCATCAATTGGCGGAAGGCCGACGGGGTCTGGTTCAGTACGGTGACTTTTTCCTCGCACAGCAGCTGGTAGAAGGCGTCCGAGGAACGGGCCAGCAGCGGCGGCACAATCAGCAGGACGCCGCCGTGGGCCAGCGCGCCCCAGATTTCCCACACGGAGAAATCGAAGGCGTAGGAGTGGAACAGCGTCCACACTTCGCGCGGGCCGAACTGGAACAGCTCGGCGCTGCTGGAGAACAGCCGGGCGCAGTTGCGGTGGCTGACCGCCACGCCCTTGGGCCGGCCGGTGGAGCCGGAGGTGTAGATGATGTAGGCCAGGCCGTCCGGGTCGTCGCCGGCCGGCAGCGCCGCCGCCGGCGCGGGCTCCGCCGCGTCCAGCGTCAGCAGCGGACCGGCGAAGGGCGGCAGCGAGGGCGCCAGCGCCTCGGTGCTGAGCACGGCGCGCGCGCCGCTGTCTTCCAGAATGTAGCGGATGCGGTCGGCCGGATAGGCCGGGTCCATCGGCACATAGCCGGCGCCGGCCTTGAGCGCGGCCAGCACGCCGATCAGCATTTCGAACGAGGGCGTCAGCCACAGGCCGACGGGATCGCCGGGCCGCACGCCGGCGGCCGCCAGACGCCGCGCGGCGGCGTCCGACAGCCGTTCCAGTTCGCCGTAACTGAGCTCTCGGCCGTCGCAGCGCAGCGCCGCGGCGTCGGCTTGCCGCGCGGCGAAGCGGCTGAAGGCGCGGTGCACCGGTTCGCAATCGCGCGCGGCGGCGCGCAGCGGCAGGGTCAGCAGGGCGGCGGCCTGCCGCGGCGTGGTCAGCGGCAGCGCGGCCAGCGGCGCGTCCGGCTGACGGCTGGCGGCGTCCAGCAGCAGGCTCAGTTGTTCGGCGAGGCGCTCGACGGAGAGCCGCTCGAACAGCGCGGTGTTGTAGGAGAAGGCGCCGGACAGGCCGTCCTCGGTCTCGCGCATGAACAACTCAAGGTCGAAGCGGGCGGCCTCCTGGCTCAGCACCGGGGTCAGCCGCAGCCCGTCCAGCGTCGGCATTGCCGCTGGGATGTTGAGCAGGGTGAAGGCGACCTGGAACAGCGGGTTGCGGCTGGGATCGCGGCTGGCTTGCCCCAGCGCGCCGACCAGTTGGTCGTAGGGCACGGCGGCGTGTTCCACCGCGTCGCGCATGGTGTCCGATTGCCGGCGGGCGAACTGGCGGAAGCTGTCTTCCGGGCCGATGCGGGCGCGGATCACCAGCATATTGGCGAAGAAGCCGATCAGCGCCTCGGTTTCCACTCGTTCGCGTCCGGCCAGCGAGGTGCCGATGGCCAGATCGTCCTGACGCGCGTGGCGGGCCAGCAGCGCTTGGAAGGCGGACAGCAGCAGGCAGAACAGCGTGGTGCGTTCGGCCGCCGCCAGCCGGCGCAGGCGCTCGGCGGTATCGGCGGGCACGGCGAAGCCTACGGTGGCGCCGTCGAAGCCCTGCACCGGCGGGCGGGGCTTGTCGGTGGGCAGTTCCAGCGTGGGCAGGCCGGCTAGCTGGGTTTTCCAATAGGCGAGGTCGGCGTCCCAGCGGTCTTGTCGGCCGCAGGCGTGCTGCCAGCGCGCGTAGTCCAGGTACTGGATGGGCAATTCCGGCAGATCCGGCGCGCGGCCGCGGCTGAGCGCGGCGTAGGCGCTGGCGGCTTCGTCCATCAGCACCGCTAGGGACCAAGCGTCGCCGACGATGTGGTGCAGGGTCAACACCACCGCGTGTTCGTCCGCCGCCAGCTTCAGCAGCGCGATGCGCAGCGGCTGGCCGGAGGACAGGTCGAAGGCATGGGCGCTTTCGCGGCGCGCCAGCGCTTCCAGCCGGGACGCGGCCTCTTCGGCCGGCAGGCCGGACCAGTCCAGGCGATCGATGAGGGCGCGGCCGGCGGGCTGCGGGATTTGCGTTGCCACGCCGTCCACTTCGCGGATGGCGGTGCGCAGGGAGGCGTGGCGCGTCACCACGCAATCGAAAGCCTGGCATAGCGCGTCCGCTTGCAAGGCGCCGCTGAGACGGAAGGCGGAGCAGATATTGTAGGCGGCGGCACCGGCGCTGAGCTGGTGCAGAAACCAAAGCCGCTGCTGCTGAAAGGACAGCGGGCCGGAGGCGGCGTCGCCGCGCGGAATCCGTCCGCCGTCCACGGGCGCGGGGGATGGGGGCAAGACGTCTAGCTCTTGTTCCAGCAAATGGTCGAGAAGGTCCAGATCGTTATCGTTCCAATCGCTAACGCTCATTTCAATGGCTTTCCAGGTGATGTGTTGTCGTCGCCCATCGGGCTGCATGTTTATCGCGCCCGATTTGATTTCGATTATTTTTCGAGGTCTGTAAAAATATTCAATTTGTGCGGTATATTCTTTGGCGGGTTTTGTGGGTCGGTATTCTCCGATTTAAACAATTCCAATTAGCAATGTTTTGGTTGAATAAATTATTTGTTTGGAACAGTCTTAATTTTCTAGCGACGGCATGGAGGTTGATATGACACAGGACGCGATGAACGAAACCAAATACATCGTGGTGATGAATCATGAGGAGCAATATTCGATATGGCCGGAATATCGCGAAATTCCCGCCGGCTGGCGCTCGCTTGGCGTCAGCGGCGCGGAACAGGAATGTCTGGACTATATTGAAAAGAACTGGACGGATATGCGTCCTTTGAGCCTGAGGCAGTTCATGCAGGAAAATCAAACGGCTTCCCCTTCCGCGAATTAATGGTTTCTATGTCTTGTTTTTGAAGTCGCCGCATTGCGGCGACTTTTTCATTGCAAAGGCAGCCGTCGCGTCAGCCAGGGCAGCAGCAGCCGGTTCAGCCGGGACAATAGCCGGTGGCGCAGGTCCAGCCAGTTGAGGTCCATGTGGTGGCGGGCATAGCCGCCGTCGGGATCGTCGGCCGGCGGCCAGGAGCTGCCGTCCGGCGTGGGCGAGCCGGGTTCGAAGTAATAGCCGGGGCAGCACAGCGTGGCCGCGTCGTCCAGGCAGCCGCTTTGCTGCACGCACCAGGTGAAGAAGCGCGGCCCCACGGTGACGGCGGTGCGCATCGCCGGCGATTCGCGCAGCCGGGCCGGCATCGCCGGGTCCAGCGGCGCGCACTGGCCGGCGGCCAGCCGGTCCAGCACGGTGTCCCACAAGGGGTGGCCGGGCGCGCTGCCTATCAGCGCGTTGTTGAAGCCGTGGGTGCGCGACAGGATCAGCCGCCTCTCCGGCAGCAGCGGGTCTATGGGCCGCAGGTTTTCGATGTCCATGTCGATGTAGAAGCCGCCGTGCAGCGCCAGGAACAGATAGCGCGCGGCGTCTATGCGCTGGATGTCGCGCTCGAAGCCGGCGTAACGAGCCGCGAACCAGGGATAGTGCTCGTCGACCAGCGCCTGCATCTTGGGCGCGTCCCAGAACACGAACTCCCAGTCCGGATGGCGTCGCATCCAGCTGTCGCGGTAGCGGCGATATTTGTCCGGCAGCGCGGCGGCGCCTTGATACCAGATCTGATGGATGCGGCGCGGAATGTCCGCGGCCGGGGTGGCGAGTGTCGGATTCACGAGAAGGTGGCTCCGCCGTCGATGGGGATGATGCGGCCGTTGAAGTAGTCGCATTCGATGATGAATTTCAGCCCCTGCCAGATTTCGGCCGGCTCGGCCATGCGCCGCAGCGGCACTTGGGCGATCAGTTCCTCGCGGGTCGCGGGCGCCAGGCCGGCCGCCATCGGGGTATCGGTCAGGCCCGGGGCGATGCCGGCCACGCGAATGCCGAAGGGCGCCAGCTCCAGCGCCCAGGTCCGGGTTAGCGCGTCCAGGCCGGCCTTGGACGCCGCGTAGTTGGACTGGCCGGGATTGCCGGCACTGGTGACCGAGGAGACGTTGACGATCAGGCCCGGCGTCTTGAGGCCGGACTCCACGCGAGCGGCGGCGAACTCGCGGCTCAGCAGATAAGGCGCGGTCAGGTTGGTTTCCAGCACCGACCGCCATTGCGCGGTGGGCAGCTTGCGGACGAAGCCTTCCACGTCCAGCCTCACCAGCCAGCCGTCGCGCAGGATGCCGGCGTTGTTGACCAGCAGATTGGCCGGTTCAGCCTGTTCCGACGCGGTTTTCAGAAAAGCGCGGACCGCGGCCTCCTGGCTCACGTCCAGCACCGAGCCGCGCACCGCGCCGGGCAGGCCGGCGGCGTCCTCTTCCAGCCGGCGCAGGCCGGCGGCGTCCAGATCCGCGGCGTGGACCCGCGCGCCGGCGCGGGCCAGCTCCAGAGCGAAGGCGCGGCCGATGCCGCTGGCGGCGCCGCTGACGATGGCGTTGATGTGTTCCAGTTTCATTCTGCGGTTTCCATGGTGGAGGGTTGAGCGGCGGCCCGGCGCAGCGCGTCGCGCTCGGCGTCGGACATGCCGCGCAGCTTCAGGTAGACGGCGGCGATCTTGGCGGCCAGGCCGGGCGCGGACTCGCGCTCCGCCAGCAGCGCGGCCAGGGCGCGCGGGGTTTGGGCGTGGAAGGTGGCGCGCAGCGGCAGCGTCTGCCGGAAGATTTTGTTGACGCGCACCTGGATGCGGGTGGCCAGCAGCGAATGGCCGCCCAGTTCGAAGAAGTCGTCGTCGGCGGCGATGTAGGCGCGTTCGAACACTTCTTCCCACAATGCGCACACCGTTTGCTCCAGCGGGCCCTGAGGGGCGCTGCCGACGCGGGTCGGCGCGCTGGCCGCCGGTTCGGGCAGGGCCTTGCGGTCCAGCTTGCGGTTGGCGGTCAGCGGCAACTGGTCCAGGGTGACAAAGCGGCTGGGCAGCATATAGCCGGGCAGCGCGGCGGACAGCTGGGCGCGGACCCGCTGCAAGGCAGTCGGGTCGGCTTCGTCGCCGGCGCGCCAGGCGCCGCCGTCGTCCGGCACCAAGTAGGCCACCAGCCGCGCGTGGCCTTGCGGGTCGCGGCGGACGGCCGCTGCCGCCTGGCGCACGCCGGGCAGTTCGCGCAGCCTGGTTTCCACTTCCTCCAGCTCCAGCCGGAAGCCGTTGAGCTTGGCCTGGCCGTCCAGCCGGCCCAGCACGCGGACGCTGCCGTCCGGCCGCAGGCAGGCCAGGTCGCCGCTGCGGTAGACGCGGGCGCCGGACCGGCCGGCCAGCGGATCGGGGCGGAAACGGGCGGCGGTTTGCGCCGGCGCGCCCAGATAGCCCAAAGCCAGGCCGTCTCCGCCGATCTGCAGTTCGCCCGCCAGTGGCGGCGGCAGCGGCTGGCCGTGGTGGTCGGCCACCCATAGCGTGGTGCGGCGGACGGCGTGGCCGGCCGGCGGCGGCAGTTCCGCGCCGTCCACCCGGTGCAGCGCGGACCAGATGGTGGTTTCGGTGGGGCCGTAGACGTTCCACAGCGCGGCGCCGGCGTCCAGCAGCGCGCGGGCCAGGTCGGCGGGCAGCGCCTCGCCGCCGCACCAGGCGCGCAGCCCGGGCGCGGGCTTCCAGCCGGCCTCCAGCAGCATGCGCCAACTGGCCGGCGTGGCCTGGATCACGCCGGCGCCGCGGCGCGCGGCCTCGGCGGCCAGCGCCGGGCCGTCGCCGCTGGCCGCAGCCGGCGCGATGGCGACGGTGCCGCCGCGGACCAGGGGCAGCAGCAGTTCCAGCGCCGCGATGTCGAAGGACCAGGTGGTGACCGACAGCAATACGTCGTCCGCGCCGAAGCCGGGCTCGGCGCTGAAATGCCTCAGGATGTTGGCCAGCGAGCGATGGGCGATCTGCACGCCCTTGGGCCGGCCGGTGCTGCCGGAGGTGAACAGGGTGTAGGCCGGCGCTTCAGGGTGGAGCGAGTCGCCGGGCAAGGGCGCGTCGTCGCCATCGGCTTGAGGCAGAGGCGTCGGCAGCGTCAGCAGTTTGGCGGACGCGGGCCAGCCGGTCTGCTCGCCGTCGACGAGGACCAGGCCGGGGAGGGCGTCTTCCAGGATGGCGTCGCGTCGCAGCGGCGGCAGCGCCGGGTCCAGCGGCAGGTATTGCGCGCCGGCCCACAGCGTGCCCAGCAGGGCGGTCAGCGCGCGTCCGTCCGGCGGCAGGGCCAGCGCCACGGTGTCGCCGGGAGCGACGCCGCGCTCCGCCAACCGGCGCGCCAGCGCGCGCGCGCCGTTCACCAGTTGGCGGTAGCTCAGCTCGCCGTCCTCGGCGGCAACCGCGATCTTGTCCGGGCTGAGCCGCGCGGCGGCGGTCAACATGGCGAGCACGTTGTCGCCGCGCTCCGGCGGCGGGAAGACGGCCGGAGGCGTCGGTTCAGCCAGACGCAGGTCGCCGACGCGGGCCGCGCCGCCGGCGATCTGCCTCAGCAGCCGCGGAAGCGCTTCCAGCAGCGCCGCGACGCGTTCCGCTTCGATGCGGCCGGCGTCGAATACGCCGTCCAGCTCAATGGCGTCGGCGCCGGGTTTGACGTAGAGGGTCAGCGGGTAGTTGGACTGCTCGCGCGCGGAGGCCGCGCCCACGCGCAGCGCTTGGGCGGCGTCGCCGACCGAGGCGCGAATCGGGTAGTTCTCATAGACCAGCACCACGTCGAACAGCGCCTGGCGCGCGGACAGGCCGCTCCAGCGCTGAATGTCCACCAGGGCGCTGGCTTCGTGCGGAACTAGCCGGCTTTGGGCGTCTTGCAGCCGGCCGAGGAAATCGCCGATAGGCTGCGCGGCCGAGCAGTCGGCGCGCAAGGGCAGGGTGGAAATGAACAGGCCGACGGCGGCGTCGCAGCCGGGCAGCGATTCGGGCCGGCCGGCCATGGCGACGCCGAACACTAGGTCGTCGCAGCGGCCGACGCGGGACAGAGCCACCGCCAGCGCGCCCTGGAACAAGGTGTTGAGCGTGACTTTGCGCTCTCGCGCCGTCCGCCGCAGCTCGGCGGTCAGCGCGGAGTCCAGCCGCAGCGAATGGGTGCGCGGCTGGGGCGGGCCGCCGGCCGGCAGCAGGGCCAGATCGGCCGCGGCGGCGTAGCCGCTGAAGTAGTCGCGCCAGAAGTCTTCCTGGGCTTGGCGGTCGCTGTGCGCGCGCAGCCATTTGATGAAACGCCCGAAGGAGGGCGCCGGCGGCAGCGCCGCGCTCTGGCCTTGGCTCAGCCCGCGGTACAGGGCCAGCGCCTCGTCGAAGACGACGGCCATGGACCAACCGTCCAGCAGCGCGTGGTGATGGGTCCAGACCAGCCGCCAAGGCGCGCCGTTCCGGGTCAGCAGCGCCAGGCGCATCAAGGGCGGGGCGTCCAACGCGAAGCCGGCGGCGCGGTCGTCGGTCAGATAGCGTTCCAGCGCGGACTCGTCCGGCGTTTCGCGGACCGAGAACGGCAACGCGGGCGCGCGATGGACCCGTTGCAGCGGCGCGGCCAAGCCTTCCCAGGCGAAGCTGACGCGCAACGCGTCGTGCCGCGCCAGCACCTGTTCCCAGGCTTGACGCAGCAAGGCCGGGTCCACCGCGCCGTCCAGTTCGGCGACCACTTGTTCTATGTAGACGCCGGCGGGGCCGGAAGAGGCTTCCATTCGCGAGTGGAACAGCATGCCTTCCTGCACCGGCGTCAGCGACCACAGGTCGACGATGTCGCCGCGCTGGCCCAGCGCCGCGGGCAGGCCGGCTTCGTCCAGCGCGGCCAGCGGGAAGTCGTCCGGCGTCAGCGCCGCCGCCGCGGCGTCCGCGTCCAGGCTCAGCAGCGCGAGCAGCCGCTGCCGCATTTGCCGGGCGAGGGCTTCCACCGTCGCGCGCGGCAGCGTGGCGCGGCCGTAGTTCCAGCGCAGGGACAGTTTGCCGTCGCTGACCAGGGCCACGATGTCGATCAGCCGGGGGCGCAAGCCGTCCGGGTCTTCCATCGCGCCCACGGATTCCGGCGCGGGCGCCAGCGCGCCGTCGGCCGGCAGGCTGGCGTCGAACTGGCCCAGATAGTTGAAGGCGATTTGCGGTTCCGGCATGGCGGCCAGCGTGCGGGCGTCGGCGTCGTCCTTCTGACGCAGCGCGCCGTAGCCGGCGCCGCCGGCCGGCACCGCGCGCAAGGCTTGCTTGACCCGGCGTAGCAGCCGCGGCGGCGAAGCCTCGGCCAGGCCGGTCACGGTCAGCGGATACATGGCGGTGAACCAGCCCACGGTGTGGGAGAGGTCCAGCGCCTCGTCGTCTCGGCCGTGGCCTTCCATGGTGAGGACCAGCGCGTCGGCGTCCAACCAGTCGCGCAGCGCGCCCAGCGCCGCCGTCAGCAGCATTTCCTCGGCGCTGGCGCGCAGCGCTCCGCCGCGGAGCAGGGCGGCGGTTTCGCCGCCGTCCAGCGACAGCTCAACGGTGTCGGTCGCGCCGTAGCGGTTGTCGCGTGCCGCCTCCGCCGTCAGCGGGATGCGGACCGCGTCGGCGGCCAGCCGCGCCTGGTCTAGCCAGTAAGCGCGTTCTTCGGCGGAGGGCGCGAGCGGGCGCAGCGCCCAATGGCCGAAGCCGACGTTCGCCGGCATGGGGGCGACGCTGGCCAGCAGGCTGGCGAGATCTTGCAGCAGCACGCGCCAGGACACGCCGTCCACAATCAAATGATGAATGACCAGCAGCAGCCGGCCGGCTTCGCCGTCGCCGCAGTCGAAGTGCACGGCTCGCAACAGCGGCCCGCGTTCCAGATCCAACTCGCGCTGCGCCGCTTCGGCGCGGGCCTCGATGGCGGCGGCGCGTTCAGCGGCAGGCAGCGCGCTCAGATCGACGCGTTCCAGCCAGTCTTCTTCGCGCAAGGCCTCGCGCGGCGCGTAGTGTTGGCGCCAGCCGTCGGCGCCGGCGGCGAAGCGCAGGCGGAAGGCGTCGTGGCTTTGTTCCAGCCGCAGCAGGGCGCTGCGCAGCGTCGGCGCGGCAATGCCGGCGGCCACGCTCAGCAGCAGCGCCTGGTTCCAGTGGCCGGGACGCGGCAGGGTGTTTACGCGTTCGAAGAACCAGCCTTGGGCCGGCGTCAGCGGAAGCGGAGCGCCGGGTGGAATGTTCTCCAGCTTGGCTTCCTGCCGCGCCGGGCGCGCTTGGGCGGCCAGCTCGGCGATGGTGGGGTGGCTGAAGATGTCGCGCGCGGCCAGCGTCAGGCCGGCCTGGCGGGCTTGAGCCACGATTTGCAGGCCTAGGATGGAGTCCCCGCCCAATTGGAAGAAGTTGTCGTCGGCGCCGATGTCCTCGCGGCCCAGGATTTGCCGCCAGATCGCGGCCAGAGCCTGTTCCTCTGGGGTCTTGGGCGCGCGGCTGGGCCTTGGGGCCGTCGCGTCCGCCTGCGGCGCGGGCAGCGCGGCGCGGTCGGTTTTGCCGTTGGCGCCGACCGGCCATTGCCGCAGCGCGATCAACTGCGCGGGCAGCATGTATTCCGGCAGACGCAGGCGCAGCGCCGCCAGGATGGCCGCGCGCCAATCTCCGGCCTCGGCCTCAGGCGTCAGCCCGACATAGCCGGCCAGCTTGTCCGCGCCGGAGCGGTCGCGGTAGAGCGCGGCGGCGGCTTGGCGCACGCCGGGGCAGGCGGCGAGGCCGGCTTCGATCTCTTCCAGTTCCACGCGCTGGCCGCGCAGCTTGACCTGGCCGTCGGCGCGGCCCAGGTATTCCAGCAGGCCGTTCGGCAGCAGGCGCACGATGTCGCCGCTGCGGTACATGCGGCCGCCGGGCAACGGCGACAACGGGTCCGGGATAAAGCGCCGCGCGGTCTGCGCCGGCTGGCCCAGATAGCCGCGCGCCAGGCCGCAGCCGGCGATGTAGAGTTCGCCGCGCACGCCGTGCGGCACCGGATTGAGGCGGGCGTCCAGCACGTGGAAGACGGCGCCGTCTATGGGCTGGCCGATGCCGACGGCGGGCGCGGGCGGGTCCGTGCGCAGGTATTCCGCGCTGGAGGCGTCGATGGCGGTTTCGGTGGGGCCGTAGAGGTTGACCAGCGGGATGTCCAGGGTGGCGTGGAAGCGGGCTTGGGTGGCGGCCGGCAGCGCTTCGCCGCCGACGAAGACCCGGCGCAGCGTGCGGCAGCCGGCGAAGTCCGGCGTCGACAGCAGCACGGCCAGCAGGCTGGGTACCAATTGCAGCACGGTGACGCCTTGTTCGCGCACGGCGCGGATCAGGTAGTCCGGGTCGCGGTGTCCGTCCTCGGTCGCCAGCAGCAGCCGCGCGCCCTGGGTCAGCGGCGCCCAGAACTCCCAGACCGAGGCGTCGAAACCCACCGGGGTTTTCTGCAGCACCGCGTCGTCCGCGTCCAGCGGGTAGCGGCGGTTCATCCAGGCCATGTGGTTGTCCAGTGCGGCGCGGGCTACGGCGACGCCTTTGGGGCGACCGCTGGAGCCTGAGGTAAACAGCAGATAGGCCAGCGCGTCGCCATGGACGGGCGCGGCGGGGGCCGCCGCGTCTTCGTCGTTCAGATCTTCGGCCAGGTTCGCCTGCAAGACGGCGCAGCCGGGCGGCGCGTAAGCGGCGGGATCCAGGCTGAGCAGCAGCGCCGGGGCGGCCTCCTGCAGGATGTCGCGGCGGCGGGCCTCGGGCTGGCCGCGGTCCAGCGGCAGATAGGCGGCGCCGGCTTTCAAGGTCGCCAGCATCGCCACCACCAGTTCGGGCGAGCGCGGCAAGTCCAGCGCCACCACCGCGTCCGGGTCAAGGCCATGCGCCAGCAGCCGGCGCGCCAGCCGGTTGGCCTGGCCGTCCAGCTGGGCGTAGCTCAGCGCTTCGCCGTTTCCGGCGACGGCGGGCGCCTCCGGTTGCCGCCGCGCGATGGCGGCGACCGCCTGCGGCACAGAGAAGGCCGCGAGGCCGGCGGACGGTCCGCGGAGCGGCTCGACAGCGGTCTCCGTCAGCGGGACATCCAGGCACAGGGCGTCGGGATCTCGCGCCAGCGCGGCGGCGGCGGCCAGGTAGAGCTGGCCGATGGCGGCCACTTGCTCGTCGGGGAAGGCGGCGCGGTCGTAGGAAAAGCCCAGGGCGACGGCGCCTTCGGCGCGGCTGGCGCTGAAGGTGACGGCCAGCGGGATGTCCACCGCTTCCAGGCGGCTGCTGTCCAGCACCTCCAGGCCGCCGGTCTCGCTCAGCTCGCGGTAGACGTGGAAATCCACATAGTTGAACGAGGCGTCGAAGCGGGCGGCCTCGTCCAGCTTGAGGATTTCCGCCAGCGGGAAGAAGCGGCGGGGCAGGCTGTTTCCCTCCGCCGTCATGGTTTCCGCCAGCAGCGCGCGCCAACTGCCGCCAACGCGGACGCGCAGCGGCAGGGTGTTGAGGAAGAGTCCCAAGGCTTCGGCGCCGTCGGCGTCGGCCGGACGGCCGTTGCTGACCAGGCCGGTGACGATTTCGTTCTGGCCGCACAAGCAAGCCAGCACGCGGGCGTGCACGGCCAGCAGCAGGGTTTTCAGCGGCATGCCGCTGTCCGCGGCCTGCCGGATCAGCGCCGCGGCGGTGGCGTTTGGCAAGCGCGTTTCCCGCGATCCCACCCTGGCCTTGCCCGTCGGCGCAACGCGTTGAGGCCAGCGCGGGATGGCGGCGGACGGCAGGCCGTTCAGCTGCGCGCGCCAGTAGTCTCGTTGCGCCGGATCGGCCAACGCCGCGCGTTCGGCGGCGACGAACTCTCGGAAGGCCGCGCGCGGCGCCCGCGCGGGGCCGCCTTGGTCGCGCATCCGTTTGAACAAGGCCGAGCACAAGGTGGCGACGCTCCAGCCGTCCAGGATGGCGTGGTGGAAAGCCAGCGTCAGCTGCCACTCGTCGTCGGCCAGCCGCAGGCAGCCGACGCGCAGCAGCGGCGGCCGTTCCGGCGCGAAGCGCTGTTCGCTTAGCTGTCGCAGCTGACTGGCGACGGCGTCGTCCCTTTGCTGCGGCGACAGGCCGCGCAGGTCGTCGATTTCCAGGCTGGGCGTCAGATCGCGCCAAACCAGTTGCAGCGGCTGGGAGTAGCCGGCCAGCGCGAAGCCGGTGCGCAGCAACGGGTGTTCGCGGCTCAGCTCCGCCAGCGCCCGGCGCAGGCGCTCCGGGTCGATGTCGGCGCGCAGCCGGTGGGAGAACACGTCGTGGTACAGGTTGCGGCCGTCGTCGTATTCATTGTGGAACAGCATGCCGGCCTGCAGCCTGGCCAGCGGCAGCGCGTCTTCCACCTCGGGCGGCAGCCGCGCGCGGTCCGCGGCGTCTATCAGCGCGAACGGGGGCAGTGCCGCGTCCGGCGCGGGCGTGCTTTCGGCTTCGCCTATCGCTTCGACGATGGCTTCAATGGTGCCGTGGCGGAAAATGTCCTGGATGCTCAGCGGGCAGCCGCGCTCCTTGGCCAGGCCGGCGATGCGCACGCTGCGGATGGAGTCTCCGCCCAGCGTGAAATAGTTGTCTCGTATGCCTACGCGGGGCAGGTCCAGCACCTGGCGCCAGATATCCGCCAGCAGTTTTTGCCTGGGGGTGGCCGCTTCGACATAGGGCGTGTCCAGCGCCGAACGCGCGCCTTGCGGCGACGGCAGCGCGCGCGCGTCCACCTTGCCGTTGAGGGTGAGCGGAAACTCGGCCAACGCGATGAAGACCGCCGGAATCATGTGGGCCGGCAAGCGCGCGGCCAGATGGCGGCGCAGGGTTTCGGCGCCGGCCGCGGCGGGGTCGTCGGCGAGCAGATAGGCGATGAGTTGGTCGTCGGCGGCGACGAGATGGACGTCGCGCACCGCCGGGTGGCTCAGCAGCGCCGCGCGCACTTCGCCCAGTTCGATGCGGAAGCCGCGAATCTTCACTTGATGGTCGATGCGGCCGCAGTAGAGCAGTTCGCCGTCGGCGGTTCGCCGCGCCAGGTCGCCGGAACGGTAGCGCCGTTCCGCGCCGACGCCGGGAAAACGCTCGGCGTTGAGTTGCGGGCGGTTCAGATAACCGAGGCTGACGCCAGCGCCGCCGACCAGGATTTCACCGGGCGCGCCCAAGGGAACGGGATGGCCGCAGGGGTCCACCAGTTCCAGGCTCAGGTCGTCCAGCGGTTCGCCTATCGGGCTGAGTTCGCCGCCGGCCTCAAGATCGGCGGCGAGGATGCGGCGGAAGGTGACGTGCACGGTGGTTTCGGTGATGCCGTACATATTGGCCAGCCGCGGACTGTCGTCGCGGTGCCGCTCCAGCCACGGGCTCAATTCCGCCAGCCGCAGCGCCTCGCCGCCGAAGATCACCCAGCGCAGCGCGGACGGCCGCGGCAGCGGGGCGGCGGCTTCGGCCGCTATCGCCAGCTTGAACGCGGACGGAGTCTGGTTCAGCACGGTGACGCCTTCGCGGCCCAGCAGTTCGACGAAGGCGGCCGGATCGCGGCTGAGCTCGCGCGGCACCACGACGCAGCGGCCGCCGTGCAGCAGCGCGCCCCAGATTTCCCATACCGAGAAATCGAAGGCGAAGGAGTGGAAATAAGTCCAGACGTCGCTTTCGTCGAAGGCGAAGTGGCGGGCGCTGGCGGAGAACAAGCGCAGCACGTTGCGGTGGGAAACCAGCACGCCCTTGGGCTGGCCGGTGGAGCCGGAAGTGTAGATCACGTAAGCGCCGTGCCCAGCTTCCAGGCCGGTGGGCGGCCGCGCCGCCGGCCTGGCGCCGCAGCCTATCTCCGCCAACGACAAGCAGCGGTGCTCCGCCGGCAGCCGCGGCTTGAGTTCGGCGTCGGTCAGCGTGAGCAGCGCTTGGCTGTCGGCCAGTTGGTAGGCCAGCCGCTCTGCCGGATAGTCCGGATCCAGCGGCAGATAGACGCCGCCGGCCAGCGTCACCCCCAGCATGGCGGCGATTTGTCCGGCGGAGCGCGGCAGGCAAATGCCCACCCTGACGCCGGGCGCCACGCCGTCCTGGCGCAAGCGTTCCGCGATGGCGGCGGCTTGGGCGCGCAATTGCCGGTAGCTTAGTGTCGCGGGGCCGTCGCTGACGGCTATGCGGTCTGGAAAGCGTTCGGCGGCGGCCAGGAAGCCTGCGGCCAGGGTGTCCGGCCCGCCGCGGCTAGCCAGCGAGGCCGATGCGGGCGGTTGGATCGCGCTTGGCCGGACCAGGCCCAACTCGCGCAGCGCGGCGTCCGGCCGCGCGGCGATCTGGCGCAGCAGTTCCAGATAGGCCTCGGCCAGCGCCGCGGCCGGAGCGTCGTCCACTCGAGCGCGGTCGAAGCCCAGCTTCAAGCTCAAGCCGTCCGCGCCCGGCACCAGGGTCAGCGTCAGCGGATAGTGGGTGCGCTCGCGCTGGGAGACGTCGGAAATCCGGAAGCCCAAGCCGTCCGAGGGCAGGGCATCGCCTATCGGGAAGTTGTCTATCGCCACCAGGGTTTCGAACAGCGGCTGGCCGCGCGGCACGCCGCTGTGGCGCTGGACTTCGGCCAGATCGCTGTGCGACAGCGATTGCAGCTCCAACTGAAGGCGTTGCACCTCGGCCAGCCATTGCGGCAGCGCGGCGTCGGCCGGCACCGGCAAGCGCAGCGGCAGGGAGTTGATCAAGAGGCCCACCATGCCGTCCACGCCGGGCAGATCAATGGCCCGGCCGGACAGCGTAAGACCGAAGACCACGTCGTCCTGGCGGCTGTATCGGCTGAGCAGGATGGCCCAGGCGCCCAGCAGCAGGCTGCCCGGCGAGACCCGGCAGCGTTCGGCGGCGGCGGCGAGGTCGCCGTCGGCGCGGTAGTCCAGCCGCATCTCGATCTGGCCGACGTCGGCGCCGGCCAGCGCGCCAGGCAGCGCCGGCCGGTCCAGGCCCAGCGGCGTGGGCGCGGCCAGATCGCCCAGCGCGGCGCGCCAGCGCTTGGCGGCGTCGTCCTGGTCCTGGCGGCCCAGCCAGCTCAGGTAGGCGGCGAAGGGCGGCGGCGCCGAGGGCAGCGCCGCGCCGGACAGCAACGAGAAGTAATCGCGCATCAGGATGGGTAGCGACCAGCCGTCCAGCAGGATGTGATGGTGGCTCCAGATCAGCCGCCATTCCTCCTGCCCGTAGCGCAGCAGGGTCAGCCGCATCAGCGGCGGCCGGTTCAGCTGGAAGCCGCGGCGGCGGTCTTCGTCCAGCAGCGCTTCCAGCCGCCGTTCGCGCTCGGCGGGGTCGTCCCGGCTCCAGTCGTGGACGTCCAGCGGCGTTCGCGCGTGGCGAAACACCACTTGGCGGGGCTCGGCCTGGCCCTTGGTGACGAAGGCGGTGCGCAGGATGGGATGGCGCTCGGCCAGCCGCTCCAGCGCGTCGGCCATGGCGGCGGGATCCACCGCGCCGTCCAGCCGGCAGATCAATTGCTCGAAATAGACCGGGGAGCCGGGCGCGAACAAGGTGTGGAACAAGACGCCGCGCTGCAGCGGGCTCAGGGGCAGGATGTCCTGGATCTGGTCTTTGAGGTTCGGTGTGCTTGTCATGTTCATTCGATGTCGGTGAGGTCGTCCAGCAAGGCGGCCAATTCGTTCTCTTCCAGCGCGACGCCGGCGAAGTCCGAGGTGTGGTAGGCGACGGCGGGCTGGCCGCCGGCGCGGCAGAGCGCGGCCAGTTCTTCCAGCGCCAGCCGGCACTGTTCGGCCAGCGCCGGGGTGTCGTGGGCGTCGGCGTAGTCGAAGTCCAGCCGCAGGCGGCCTTTCTCTATGCGGGCGTTGACGGCGACGGCGTGTGGTAGCCGCTGGCGCGGGTCTTGCGCCGGCCCGGCCTCTAGCGTCGACAGCCGCGCCCGCAGCCGTGGCAGCACGCCGTCGGCGGCGTCGTCCAGCCGGCCCAGGTAGTTGAAGCTGAGCGGCCGAGGCGGCGCCAGGTCCAGAGCGGCGGCCTGGGCCGGATCGCCCAGATAGCGCAGCACGCCGAAGCCGATGCCGCCGCCGGGCACGCCGCGCAGCGCGGCCTTGGCCGCCGCCGCCGCCGGCTCCCAGCCGTCGCCGGCCGGCTCTATGCGCAGCGGGTGCAAGCAGGTGAACCAGCCCACGCTGCGCGATAGATCGGGCGCGGGGCCGGCCGCCGCCTTGCGGCCGTGGTTTTCCAGGTCCAGCGCGAGCGCGGGCAGGCCGCTCAGCCGGCGCCAGGCCAGGGTCAGCGCCGCCAGCAGCAGTTCCTGCGGCTGGGCGCGGTAGCGTTCGGCGCCGCCCTCCAGCAGCGCGGCGCTGGCGTCGGCGTCCAGGCTGACCGTCGCGCGGCGGCGTTCCGCCACGCGGCCGACGGCGGCGAGTCCGGGCGGCGCGGCCAGCGGGGAGACGGCGCGGCGCCAGTAGTCGAACTCGCCGGCCAGCGCGGGCGCGTGCTCGGCCAACGACTGCGCCCAGGCCCGGTAGCTGACGGGCACCGGCGGCAGCGAGAGTTCAGCTCCGTCTGCGGCCTCGCCGTAGGCTTGGTCCAGGTCGTCCAGCAAAATGCGCCAGGACACCACGTCTACTACCCAGTGATGGGCGATCAGCAACAGTTCGGCGCGGCCGTCCGGCCCGGCTTCGATCAACACGGCGCGCAGCAGCGGGCCGCGCTCCAGGTCCAGCGAGGCTTGCAGCCGCGCGCCGTGGGTTTGCAGCTCCGTCTCGCGGGCGGCCGCTTCCGTCGCCCGCAGCGTCAGCGTTTCAAGCGGCAGCGCGGCGCGCGGCCCGTAATGCTGGCTCCAAGCGCCGTCGGGGCCGCGGCGCAGCCTCAGGCGCAGCGCATCGTGCCTCAAGGCCACGGCTGTCAGCGCCGCCTGCAAGGCGGCGGGGTCCGCGGCGGCGTCCAGGCTCAATCGCAGGCTGAGGTTCCAGTGCTGCGGCGCGGGCCAGTCTTGTTGTAGGAACCAGCGCTGGATAGGCGCCAGCGGCGCCTCGGCCTGTTCCGGCTCCTCGATGTGCGCCCGCCGCGCGGCGGCGCCGGCCACGGCGGCCAGTCCGGCTACCGTGGGATGGGCGAACAGCGCGCGCGGCTCGATGTCGAAACCGGCCTGCTTAGCGCGCGAGACGATCTGCAGGGCCAGAATGGAGTCGCCGCCGACGGCGAAATAATTGTCGTGAACGCCGATGCCGCTCCGCCCCAGCGCCGAGCGCCAGATCTCCAGCAGCGCGGCCTCGGCCGCGTTCAGCGTCTTGTCCGCGTCCGGCGAGTCCGGCGCGGCCTCCTCCGGCGACGGCAGCGCCGCGCGGTCTATCTTGCCGGCCGGGGTCAACGGCCATTGCCGCACGCTGACGATGGCTTGCGGCAGTTCGTGGGCCGGCAGGCGGGCGGCCAGGTGTTCTCGCAGCGCGGCGGCGTCGAAGTCGGTTTCCGGTTTGAGCCGCGCGTAGGCCACCAGTTGGCGGCGCTCGCCGTCCAGGCGGATCAGCGCCAGCGCTTTGTCCACGCCCGGGTGGGCGTTTAGCGCGGCGGCGACGCCGTCCAGCTCGATGCGGTAGCCGCGGTGTTTGACTTGGCCGCCGGCGCGGCCGAGAAAACGGATGCCGCCGTCGGGCAGGTATTCGCCGAGGTCGCCGCTGCGGTACAACCGCGCGCCGGGCAGGCCGGACACGGCGTCCGGTACGAAGCTGGCGGCGGTGCGGCCGGGCTGGCCGATATAGCCGCGCGCCAGCGCCTCGCCGCCGATGTGGATCTCGCCGGGCACGCCGGGCGGCACTAGCGCGCCCCAGCGGTCCAGCAGATAGAGGCGGACCCCGGCCATGCCGCGGCCTATGGACGGCAGCGGCTCGACGGCGTCGCAGACCTGCATGCTGGCGCAGACCGTGGCTTCGGTTGGGCCGTAGGCGTTGACCACGCGGCGGGCGGCGGCCCAGCGCGCCAGCAGGCCGGGCGAGGCGGCTTCGCCGGCGGCGATCAGGGTGCGCAGGCCGGGCAGATCGTCTTGGCCCAGCGCCGCCAGCAGCGCCGGGGGCAGGGTGGCGTGAGTCAGACCGTGGCGCTGCGCGGCGCGGCGCAGGGCGCCGGCCGGGTCTTGCGCGGCGTCGGCCTCCGGCAGGCACAGGGCCGCGCCGCTGCCCAGCGCCATGAAGATTTCCGACACCGAGGCGTCGAAGCTCAGCGGGGCGAACTGATAGACCCGGCTGCCGGCGTCCACCTGGAAAACTTCGCATTGGGCGCGGCAGAGATTGGCGACGCCGCGATGGCTGACGCCCACGCCCTTGGGCCAGCCGGTGGAGCCGGAGGTGTAGATCAGATAGGCCAGATTGTCGACGCCGGCGGCGCAGGGCGGGGCGGAGTCCTGCGCGGCGTCCGGCGAGTCGGCGGCTTGGTCCAGCAAGAGCAGGCTGGCCGGCAGCCGGCTCAGCGTCGGCAGCAGGCGGGTTTCGCTGAGCAGGATGGCGGCGCGGCTGTCGGCCAGCATGTAGTCCAGCCGCTCGGCCGGGTAGGCCGGGTCCAGCGGCAGATAGACGGCGCCGGCCTTCAGCGTGGCCAGCAGCGCGGTCACCGCGGCCGCGCCGCGCGGCAGCAGCACGCCCACCACGGTTTCCGGGCCGGCCCCCAGCGCTTGCAGCCGGTGGGCCAACTGATTGGCGCGGGCGTCCAGCCCGGCGTAATCGAGCGCGCCGTTTTCGTCCAGCAGCGCCGGCGCGCGCGGCGCGGCGGCGGCCTGGCGCTCGAACAGACGCTGTGCCAGTTCCGGCGAGGCCAGCGGCGGCCGGGCGGCGTCGGCGATCCGCGCCCGCCGCGCTTCCGCCGGCAGCAGCTCGATGGAGGCGACGGGGGCGTCCGGCGCGGCGACGATGGATTCCGCCACGGCGAGCAAGCCTTGCAGCAATGCCTCGGCCGCGGCGTCCGCGACGCGGCTGCGGTCGAAGGTGAGCTTGACGGTCAGGGCCGCGCCCGGGATCACGGCCAGCGTCAGCGGGTAATTGGTGTGTTCGCTGAAGCGCGGCGTTTCAAAGCCCAGGCCGGCGGCCTCGTCGCGCAGCAGCGCGTCGGCGGGGTAGTTCTCGAAGACCAGCAGCGAGTCGAACAACTGGGCATTGTCGCGGCCGGCCCAGCGCTGGACGTCCACCAGCCGGTTGTGGGCGTAGTCCTGCACCCGGGCTTGATTGGCCTGTACCTGGGCCAGCAGCGCGCGCGCGTCGGCGGCGGGGTTAAGCCGCACCCGCAAGGG
The DNA here is from genome assembly GCF_011602385.1 of Chromobacterium fluminis. Taxonomy (NCBI): domain Bacteria; kingdom Pseudomonadati; phylum Pseudomonadota; class Betaproteobacteria; order Neisseriales; family Chromobacteriaceae; genus Chromobacterium; species Chromobacterium fluminis. The sequence continues at coordinate 27,492 of NZ_JAAOMA010000002.1, forward strand.
CAGGGTGTTGATGAACAGCCCTATCATTTCGGCTATGCCGGGCAGATCGCCGTTGCGGCCTGACAAGGCCGCGCCGAAGACGATGTCCTCGCCGTGGCCGCTGCGCGCCAGGGTCAGCGCCCAGGCGGCCTGGAACAGGGTGTTCAAGGTGCTGGCGCAAGCCTGCATCGCGGCGGCGGCGCGCGCGCTCCATTCCGGCGACAGCCGGATCTCCCGCTCGACGAAGTCGGCGTCGCCGTCGGCGGGGCCGGCGAGCAGGGTGGGGTGTTCCAGCCCGGAAAAGTAACGACGCCAGAAAGCTTCGTCCGAGCGGGCGCGGCGGCCGGCGCGGTCCAGCCAGCCGATATAGGCGGAGAACGGCCGCGCCGGCGGCAGGGCCGGGGTTTCGCCGCGGCTGAGCGCGCGGTACAGGGTCAGTAGCTCGCGGAAGAATAGCGGCAGCGACCAGCCGTCCAGCAGCAGGTGGTGATAGCTCCAGATCCAGCGCCAGCGGTCCTGGCCCAGCCGGATCAGCGCCAGCCGCATCAGCGGCGCGGCGTCCAGAGCGAACGGCCGCGAGGCGTCTGCGGCCAGGTAGTCGGCTAGCGCGGCTTCGGGCTCGGCCAGATCGGACCAGTCCAGCCGGCTGATCGGCAGCGGTGCCGCGCGCATCGCCGCCTGTAGCGGTTGGGCCAGGCCCCGCCAGTGGAAGCTGGAGCGCAGCAGCGGATGACGCGCCAGCATTGCGCGCCAGGCCTCGGCGAAGGCGTCCGAGTCCAACGCGCCGTTGACCACGCTGCTGAGCTGTTCCAGATAAGCGCCGTCGGCGGCGTCGGCCACGCTGTGGAACAGCATGCCCTGTTGCAGCGGGGACAGCGGATAGAGATCGTCGAAGGGGCCGGTCCGGCGCGCCAGCTCGTCGACGGCGGCCTGCTCCAGACGGGCCAGCGGGTAATCGGCGGCCAGCAGCGGCGCGGCTTCGATCTCGTCCAGCGCCAGCGCCAGTTCGCGGGCGAAGGCGTCGGCCCAGCCGGCGACGGTGGCCGCTTCGAACTGGCCGCCGGGGTAGCGCCAGTCCACGCGCAGCTTGCCGTCCAGCACTACCAGCACCAGATCCAGCGCGAAGGGGCGCAGGTTGTCGGCGGCGCGTTCTCCGGCGATCAACTCGGGCCGCAGCTGGAACCAGGCCTTGTCGACGCCGCGCGGCGCGCCCAGGTAGTTGAAACTGATTTCCGGCAGGCCGGCCGCGTCCAGTTGCCGGCGCGCGTCCAGGTCCGGCCCCAGCCAGCGCGCCTGGCCGTATTCAGGCGCGACGGGGGTTAGCCGCGACAATTGCGCGGCGATGGAAGCCAGGAGCTCGGCCGCGCCGGCGGCGGCGGCGTCGCCGGCCACGCTCAGCGGATACAGCGCGGTGAACCAGCCCACGGTGCGGGACAGGTCCAGGCCGGACTCGGCGTCGCGGCCATGGTGTTCCAGCGTCGCCGCGAAGCGCGGCGCGTCGAGCCGGGACGCCAGCGCGCGCCACAGCGCCAGCAGCAGCAAGGCGCTGACGCGCTGGCCGGCGGCGCGGGCGCCGGCGCGCAGCAGGCGGCCGGTCAAGGCCGCGTCCAGTTCGCGGCTGAGCAGCCGCGAGGCGGCTTCGGTATTCGCCGTCGGGGCGGCGGCGTCGCGGCGCAGCGTCGGGAAGCCGGCCGCGGCCTGGCTGAGCCAAGGCGAGGGGTCCGCCTCGGCGGCCTCGGCCCGTTGCAGCTCCGCCCAGCGGCGCCATTGGGTTGGCACGGCGGGGAGTCGCGGCGTTTCGTCGCGCGTCAGCGCGTCCAGCGCCTGGTTCAGATCGTCCAGCAGAATGCCCCAGGACACCGCGTCCACCGCCAGATGGTGGACGATCAGCGCCAGCAGCGGCGCTTGCCGGCCGCGGCGCAGCAAGAGCGCGCGGGCCAGCGGGCCGGCGTCCGGGTCCAGCTGGCGCTGGGCCTGTTCTATCGCCGCGCGCGCGGCCTCCTCGCTCTCGTCCGTCAGCTCCAGTTCGCGGCAGGGCCAGCCGCCGGCCGCCTCGGCCAGCGCCGGCTCCGGCGCGAAGCGCAGGCGGAAGGCGTCGTGGCGCGCGGCCACGGCGTCGAGCGCGGCTTGCAGCCGGACCGCGTCCACGGGGCGGGCCAGTTGCAGCGCCAGCGCCTGGTTCCAGTGTCGCGGCTCGGCTAGACCCAGGCCGGCGAACCAGCGCTGGATGGGCGTGGCCGGCAGCGGGCCGGCAGCCGCGGCTTCCTCCTCGATCGCGGCCGTGCCGAGCGCGGCGGCCAACTGGCGGATGGTGGGCTCCAGCAGCAGCTGACGCGGACTCAGCGCCAGGCCTTGCGCCCGCGCCCGGGCGACCACTTGAAGGGAGAGGATGGAATCGCCGCCGAGGGCGAAGAAGTTGTCGTCGATGCCGGGCAGGGGCACGGCGAGGACGTCGGCCCAGATGTGGGCCAGCGCGCGTTCGGCGTCCGAGCGGGCTTCGACGCGCAGGGCGGCGCTGAGCGCTTGCGGCGCGGGCAGGGCGGCGCGGTCCACCTTGCCGTGATGGGTCAGCGGGAAACGCTCCAGCGCCACGATGACGGCAGGCAGCATGTGCTCGGGCAGCTCGGCGGCGAGCGCCGCGCGCAGGGCGGCGGGTTCGGCGTCGCCGACGGCGTAGGCCACCAGCCGCGGTTCGCCGGCGGCGGGTCGGTCCAGCAGGACCAGCGCCTCGCGCACGGCGGGCAGCCGGCACAGCGCGGCTTCGATCTCGCCCAGCTCGATGCGGAAACCGCGCAGCTTGACCTGATGATCGGCGCGGCCCAGGTATTCGATCTCGCCGTCGGCGCGGCGGCGGGCCAGATCGCCGGAGCGATACAGGCGAGAGCCGTCGGCGGCGAAGGGATTGGGCAGGAAACGGGCGGCGGTCAGCGCCGGGCGGTTCCAATAGCCGCGAGCGACGCCGGGTCCGCCGACATAGATCTCGCCGGGCACGCCGACGGGCACCGGCTGCAGGAAGCGGTCCAGCAGATGGAAGGCCAGATCGGGAATCGGCTGGCCGATCACCTGGCCGCGACGAGCGTCGAGATCGGCCTGACGGATGGCGCGTTCGGTCACGTGGACGGTGGTTTCGGTGATGCCGTACATATTGACCAGCTCGGGACGGCGATCGCCGCGTTGTTGGAACCAGGGCTCCAGGCTGGCCAGCTCCAGCGCCTCGCCGCCGAAGATCACCAGGCGCAAGTCGGGCAAGGCGTGAGCGGCGGCGGCGGGGATCAGCTGGCGGAAGGCGGCCGGGGTCTGGTTCAACACCGAGACGCGATGCTGCTGCAGCCAATCGGCGAAGGCCTCGGGCGAACGGGACACCCAATAAGGCACCACCAGGCAAGTGCCGCCAAACAGCAGCGGCCCCCAGATCTCCCACACCGAGAAATCGAAGGCGTAGGAGTGGAACAGCGACCACACATCGTCGGGCCCGAAAGCGAAGCGCTCGGCGGTGGCGGCGATCAGTCGGACCACATTGTGATGGCTGACCACGCAACCCTTGGGTGTGCCGGTGGAACCGGAGGTATAGATGACGTAAGCAGCCTGCTGCGGATGCAGGCGGCGCGGCGGCGGCGCGGCGTCGCCCGACGAGACGGCGACGTCCAGCCAGCGCAGGGCCAGTCCGGCGGGCAGGGCTTCGGCGGATTCGGCGTCGCCGACGACGACGTGGATGGCGCTGTCGCGGACCAGAAACTCCAGACGCTCGGCGGGATAACCGGGGTCCAGCGGCACATAGGCGGCGCCGGCCTTGAGGATGGCGAGAATGGCGACGAGGAGATCGGGCTGGCGCTGGCAGCAGAGTCCGACGCGCTGTTCCGGTAGCACGCCGAGCTGGAGCAATTGGCGGGCCAGTTGATTGGCGCGGGCGTCGAGTTCGCGGTAGCGCAGCGCGGAGGTGTCGCCCTGGACGGCGATACGCTCGGGAAAGGCCTGGGCGGCGCGTTCGAACCAGCTGCACAGATCGGGGTGGGGCGGCGCGACGGCGAGAGGCGTCGCGCCCAGGGCCTGGGCGATTTGCTCGGCGTTCAGCAGCGGCAGCCGCGCCACCGGACAATCCGGTTGGGCGACCGCGGCTTGCAGCAGTTCGCGGTAGTGTTCCAGCCAGCGGGCCGCGGTGTCGGCGCCGATCAGGCCGGCGCGGTATTCCAGCGTGGCGCGCAGGCCGTCGCCGGCCGGCTCCAGCATCAGGCTCAGATCGAATTTGGCGTCGGCGGGGAATAGCGGCAGCGCTTCCGCTTCCACGCCCTGCCAGTCCAGGCGGCCCAGCGGCGCGTTCTGCAGCGCGAACAGGGCGCGGAACGGCGCGTCCTGGGCCTGGGCGCGCGGGCCGGCCAGCTTTACCACTTGATCGAAGGGCGCGTGCTGATGGGCGAAGGCGTCCAGGCAATCGGCGCGGTTGCGCGTCAGCAATTGAGCAAAGCTGGGCGAGCCGCTCAAGTCCTGGCGCAGGATCAGGGTGTTGACGAAGAAACCCAGGGTCTGTTCGAACTCGGCGCGGTCGCGGTTGGCCACCGGGCTGCCGACGCAGACGTCGTCGCGTCCGCTCAGCTTTTGCAGCAGCGCCTGGAAGCCTGAGAGCAAGGCCATGAACAAGGTGGCGTCGGCGGCGAGGGCCAGTTTGCGCAGCGGGTTGATCAGCGGGGCCGGCAGCGTCAGGCTGACGTGGCCGGCGGCCTCGCTCCGGCTTGGGCCGGCGGCGTAATCGCCGGGCAGCTCCATTTCGCCGTCCAGGCCGGAGAGGCGTTCGCGCCAGTAGTTCAAGGCCTCGTCGTCTTGGACGCGGGTTTCGCGTTCCCATTCCGAGAAATCGGCGTATTGCAGCGCCTCGGGCAGGGCCGGCGCGGGCAGGCCGGCGGCCAGCGCCGGATAGAGCGCGCCCAGCTCGCGCACCAGCACGCCCAGCGACCAGCCGTCGCAGGCGATGTGATGGACCACGATGGACAGCACATGGTGTTGCGGGCCGAGGACGAACAGGCGCGCCCGGATCACCGGATCGCGCCGCAAATCGAAGCGCAGGGCGGCTTCCGCGCGCAGCAGCGCCGCCAGGCCGGCTTCGTCGCAGGCGGTGAGCGGCAGCTCGCAGCCGGCTTCCGGGCGGATCAGTTGGCAGGGTTCGCCGTCGATCAGATCGTATTGGGTGCGCAGGATCTCGTGGCGCGCCACCAGGGCGCCCAGCGCGGCTTGCAGCGCGGCGGCGTCCAGCGCGCCGCGCAGGCGCAGGGCCAGCGGGATGTGGTAGGCGGTGGAGTCCGGCTCAAGGTCCGTCAGCGTCCATAAGCGGCGCTGGGCGCCGGATTGCGGGAAAATATAGGCGTCGAAAGAGGCGTGGGCGTCGATTGCGTTCATGGTTGGCCTTGCTTGGACTGCTGGAATGAGGTGTCGCCGTCGGCGCCGGGGGTGACGCGCGCCAGTTGGCGGCGCGCCGGCCGCACCGGCGCGGCGGCCGAGGCCTGGCCGCGCAGCGCGTCGGCGGCTTGCGCCAGTTCCGCCGCGCGCGGATGTTCGAACAAGAGGCGCAGCGGCAGCGGCACGCCCAGGCGCTCGCGCAGCCGGTTGGCGGCGCGCACCGCCAGGATGGAGTCGCCGCCCAGCTCGAAGAAGCTCTCGTCGCGGCTGACTTGCGGCAGCTGCAAGAGCTCGGCGAACACTTCGGCCACCAGGTATTCGCTGGGCGTGCGCGGCGCTTCGAAGGCGCGCCGGGCCAGCGGCTCCGGCGCGGGCAGGGCGGCGCGGTCCACCTTGCCGTGATGGGTCAGCGGGAAACGCTCCAGCGCCACGATGACGGCGGGCAGCATGTGCTCGGGCAGCTCGGCGGCCAGCGCCGCGCGCAGGGCGGCGGGTTCGGCGTCGCCGACGGCGTAGGCCACCAGCCGCGGTTCGCCGGCGGCGGGGCGGTCCAGCAGGACCAGCGCCTCGCGCACGGCGGGCAGACGGCACAGCGCGGCTTCGATCTCGCCCAGCTCGATACGGAAACCGCGCAGCTTGACCTGATGATCGGCGCGGCCCAGGTATTCGATTTCGCCGTCGGCGCGGCGGCGGGCCAGGTCGCCGGAGCGATACAGGCGGGAGCCGTCGGCGGCGAAGGGGTTGGGCAGGAAACGGGCGGCGGTCAGCGCCGGGCGGTTCCAATAGCCGCGGGCGACGCCGGGGCCGCCGACGTAGATCTCGCCGGGCACGCCGACGGGCACCGGCTGCAGGAAGCGGTCCAGCAGATGGAAGGCCAGATCGGGAATCGGCTGGCCGATGACCTGCCCTTTGCGGGCATCCAGATCAGCCTGACGGATGGCGCGCTGGGTCACATGCACGGTGGTTTCGGTGATGCCGTACATATTGACCAGCTCGGGACGGCTATCGCCGCGTTGTTGGAACCAGGGTTCCAGGCTGGCCAGCTCCAGCGCCTCGCCGCCGAAGATCACCAGGCGCAAGTCGGGCAAGGCGTGAGCGGCGGCGGCGGGAATCAGCTGGCGGAAGGCGGCCGGGGTCTGGTTCAACACCGACACCCGGTGTTGTTGCAGCCAATCGGCGAAGGCTTCCGGCGAACGGGACACCCAATAAGGCACCACCAGGCAAGTGCCGCCAAACAGCAGCGGCCCCCAGATCTCCCACACCGAGAAATCGAAGGCGTAAGAGTGGAACAGCGACCACACATCGTCGGGGCCGAAAGCGAAGCGCTCGGCGGTGGCGGCGATCAATCGGACCACATTGTGATGGCTGACCACGCAACCCTTAGGGGTGCCGGTGGAGCCGGAGGTATAGATGACGTAGGCGGCCTGCTGCGGATGCAGACGGCGCGGTGGCGGCGCGGCGTCGCCGGAGGAGACGGCGACATCCAGCCAGCGCAGCGCCAGTCCGGCGGGCAGGGCGTCGGCGGATTCGGCGTCGCCGACGACGACGTGGATGGCGCTGTCGCGGACCAGGAACTCCAGGCGCTCGGCGGGATAGCCGGGGTCCAGCGGCACATAGGCGGCGCCGGCCTTGAGGATGGCGAGAATGGCGACGAGGAGATCGGGCTGGCGCTGGCAGCAGAGTCCGACGCGCTGTTCCGGTAGCACGCCGAGCTGGAGCAATTGGCGGGCCAGTTGATTGGCGCGGGCGTCGAGTTCGCGGTAGCGCAGCGCGGAGGTGTCGCCCTGGACGGCGATACGCTCGGGAAAGGCCTGGGCGGCGCGTTCGAACCAGCTGCACAGATCGGGGTGGGGCGGCGCGACGGCGAGAGGCGTCGGGCCCAGGGCCTGGGCGGTTTGTTCTGCATTCAGCAGCGGCGCGGCCAGCCAGTCGGCGTCCGGGTCGGCGGCCAGCGCCGTCAGCGCCTGTTGCAGATAGGCGGCCATGTCCTCGATCTGCGGCGCGTCGAATTCCGCCTCGTCCCAGGCCAGCGTCAGCTCCAGGCCTTGGTCGCGCGGGTCCCGGCTGAACTGCACCAGGCAGGGGAAGTCGGTTTCCTCGAACACTTCCACGCCTTCCACCGTCACCTCAGGCAAGCGCAGCGCCTGTCCGTAGACATGGAAGTGGATGTAGTTGAAACCGACCTCGAAGCCGCGCCGTCCCTGATTCAGCTGCATGACGGCGGCCAGCGGCAGGCGGCGCAAGGGCTGCAGCGCGGTTTCCTCTGCGAAGACGCCGCGCGCCAATTGCGCCCAGCTGCCGGCTTGCAGCGCCACGTTCAGCGGCAGGGTGTTCAGGAACAGGCCCAGCGCGGCGGCGCTGTCTTCGCGCTCGGGGCGGCTGTGGGTGACGTAGCCGGTACTGGCGGCGGCGGAACCGGTCAGCAGCGCCAGCACGCGCAGATGGGCGGTCAGCAGCAGGGTTTTGAGCGGCAGCGCCAGCCGCGCGGCGGCGGCGTCCAGCGCGCCGGACAGCTCGGCCGGCAGCATGCGGCTGAGGCGGCGGACGCTGCGCGCGCCGGCGGCTGGGCGCGCAGGCCTCAGCCGGGGCAGGATGGAGGCTTCCGTTCCGGCCAGCCGTCGCCGCCAGGCCGTTTTCAGTTCCGGGTCGTTCTCGGCCTGTTTTTCCTGTTCGATGAACAGCGCGCTCAGCGCGCCGGCCGCGTCGCTACCGGCTGTGCTGTCCGGCTGGCGGGCCAGCCGCAGCAAGTCGGTGACCAGGGTGGCCACGCTCCAGCCGTCCAGAATCGCGTGATGGAAGCTCAGCGTCAGCCGCGCGCGGCCCGTTTCCAGCCGGAACAGGGCGAGGCGTAGCAGCGGCGGGGATTGCGGCTGGAAGGGCCGGGCTTTTTCCGCGGCGACGAAGTCGGCCAGCGCCTGGCTTTGCGCCTCGGGCGCCAGCGCGCGCAAGTCGGCGATGCTCAGTGGGATGTCGCCGTCGCGATGAATCAGTTGCAGCGGTTCCGAGTAGGCGTTCCAGTGGAAGGTGGTGCGCAGCGCGGCGTGGCGTTCCGCCAGGCGGCGAACGGCGGCGCGCCAGGCGGCCTCGTCCCAGGGCAGGCGCAGGTCGAAGCTGAAGATGTCGTGGAAGATGGCGCCGTTTTGCGACAGCTCGCTGTGGAACAGCATGCCGGCCTGCAGCCGCGACATCGGCAGCGCTTCGATCACATCGTCGGGCAAGCGCAGCCGGTCGGCTTCGGCAATCAGGGAGAAGGGCCGCCGCGCGGCGGCCTCGCCGGCGGCGGCCGCGTCCGGCGCTTCGCACAGCTGACGGATGGTGGGCAGGCTGAACAGTTTTTGCACGCTCAGGGCCAGGCCCTGGTCGCGGGCGCGGGCGACCACTTGCAGGGAGAGGATGGAATCGCCGCCGAGGGCGAAGAAGTTGTCGTCGATGCCGGGCAGCGGCACGGCGAGGACGTCGGCCCAGATCTGGGCCAGCGCGCGTTCCGCGTCGGAGCGCGGCTCGACGCGCGGCGCGTCGCTGGCGACCTGCGCGGCAGGCAGGGCGGCGCGGTCCACCTTGCCGTGATGGGTCAGCGGGAAACGCTCCAGCGCCACGATGACGGAGGGCAGCATGTGTTCGGGCAGTTCGGCGGCCAGCGCGGCGCGCAGCGCGGCCGGCTCGGCGTCGCCGACGGCGTAGGCGACCAGCCGCGGTTCGCCGGCGGCGGGGCGGTCCAGCAGGACCAGCGCCTCGCGCACGGCGGGCAGACGGCACAGCGCGGCTTCGATCTCGCCCAGCTCAATGCGGAAACCGCGCAGCTTGACCTGGTGATCGGCGCGGCCCAGGTATTCGATCTCGCCGTCGGCGCGGCGGCGGGCCAGATCGCCGGAGCGATACAGGCGAGAGCCGTCGGCGGCGAAGGGATTGGGCAGGAAACGGGCGGCGGTCAGCGCCGGGCGGTTCCAATAGCCGCGAGCGACGCCGGGGCCGCCGACATAGATCTCGCCGGGCACGCCGACGGGCACCGGCTGCAGGAAGCGGTCCAGCAGATGGAAGGCCAGATCGGGAATTGGCAGGCCGATCACCTGACCGCGACGGGCGTCGAGATCGGCCTGACGGATGGCGCGCTGGGTCACGTGCACGGTGGTTTCGGTGATGCCGTACATATTGACCAGCTCGGGACGCTGGTCGCCGCGTTGTTGGAACCAGGGCTCCAGGCTGGCCAGCTCCAGCGCCTCGCCGCCGAAGATCACCAGGCGCAAGTCGGGCAAGGCGTGAGCGGCGGCGGCGGGAATCAGCTGGCGGAAGGCGGCCGGGGTCTGGTTCAACACCGAGACGCGATGCTGCTGCAGCCAATCGGCGAAGGCTTCCGGCGAACGGGACACCCAATAAGGCACCACCAGGCAAGTGCCGCCAAACAGCAGCGGCCCCCAGATCTCCCAGACCGAGAAATCGAAGGCGTAGGAGTGGAACAGCGACCACACATCGTCGGGGCCGAAAGCGAAGCGCTCGGCGGTGGCGGCGATCAATCGGACCACATTGTGGTGGCTGACCACGCAGCCTTTGGGCGTGCCGGTGGAGCCGGAGGTATAGATGACGTAGGCGGCCTGCTGCGGATGCAGGCGGCGCGGCGGCGGCGCGGCGTCGCCCGACGAGACGGCGACGTCCAGCCAGCGCAGGGCCAGTCCGGCGGGCAGGGCTTCGGCGGATTCGGCGTCGCCGACGACGACGTGGATGGCGCTGTCGCGGACCAGAAACTCCAGACGCTCGGCGGGATAACCGGGGTCCAGCGGCACATAGGCGGCGCCGGCCTTGAGAATGGCGAGAATGGCGACGAGGAGATCCGGCTGGCGCTGGCAGCAGAGACCGACGCGCTGTTCCGGGCTGACGCCGAGCTGGAGCAATTGACGGGCCAGTTGATTGGCGCGGGCGTCCAGCTCGCGGTAGCGCAGCGCGGCGGTGTCGCCCTGAACGGCGACGCGCTCGGGAAAGGCCTGGGCGGCGCGTTCGAACCAGCTGCACAGATCGGGATGCGGCGGCGCGACGGAAGCGGGCAATACGACGGCGCGCGGCGGCTTGGCCAGCGTTTGCTGCGGATCGCGCAAGAGGCTGTGCAGCAAGGGTTCCACGCCGTCGATGAAGGCGGCGGCGTCCAGCTCGGCGAAGCCGGCCAGGTTGTAGTCGAGGTCCACTTTCACCGGCTGGCGGGAGTCCGCCTCGCGCACGAAGACCTTCAGCGGATAGTGCTGCGACAAGGCGCGCATCGCGGTCATATTGCTGACGGTGCCGTCGAACATGGCGTCGTAATCGTGCTTCTCAAACGACAGGCTGATTTCGTAGGGCAGCCGGTCCCGGCTGAGGCCTTCGGTTTCGCCTATCGGGAAGCGGTGATGGCGGAAGTCGGCTCTCAGTTCGCGCTGGATCAGGCTGAGCAGCTCGGCGAAGCTCCAGTGCGGCCGCAGCTTCAAGCGCAGCGGGCACAGGCTGGCGAACAGGCCGGGGGTGTTCTTGGCCAAGGCGCTGCGGCGGTTGAGGATGGGCAGCGCCAGCAGCAGATCGTCGGCGCCGAATTCCCGCAGCGCGTGGGTGTAGATCAGGCCGATGAAAAAGTGGAAGACGGTGGCCTGGTGCGCGGCGGCCAGTTCGCCGATGCGGCTATAGCTTTCCGCCGATAACTGGAAGCTGCGCTGGCCGCAGGCGAGGTGTCCGCCTGCGTCGGCGAACAGCCGGGTTTGATAAGAGGCGAGCTTGTCTTGCCAGTATTGCCGGTCCTTCGCGTAATGGCGCGATTCGTAGTAGCCGTCTTCTTCCTCCACCAATTCGGCCGGCGTCATCGTCGACGCCGGCTCCGGCAGCATGCCCTGGCGCAGGGCGTTGTAGTAACGACACTTCTCGCCGTAGAGCTGGGCGATGGCCCAGCCGTCGAAGGCGATATGGTGGAAGCGGCCGTACAGGATGAAATCCTTTTCCCCGTGCCGCAGCAAGGTGTAGGCGGCCAGCGGCGTTTGACCGTCGAAGGGGAAGGCGCGGGCGAAGTCGCGCTCGGTCCATTCCTTGGCCGCGCGCTCCGGATCCGTCTCGCCGCGGGTGTCTATCACCGTCAGCGGGCGGGGATGGCGCGGGCAGAGCACTTGGCGCGGCTGGCCGTCGGCATCGTCTATGGCGATGCGCAGCGCCGGCGTGTGCTCCGTCAGGGCGGCGAGCGCGGCTTGCAGGGTTTCGATATCGAGTGCGCCCTGGATTTTGATAAAACCGCCGATATTGAATAGTTCGGGTGCGGAGAATAACGATTGATGAAAATAAATTTCCAGCTGCCGGCGTGTAAGCGGGAAGGTTTTCATTTGAGTTATTCCAATCTTATTTAGAAAGTATTATGCCGAAATATGCTTTTGTACTGCTTTGCGTTTCGCGTAAATCTACACTGATGTGAATTAAATTAGTGAAGCAATTTGACTGGCAAATAAGTCAGGTTTTTAATGGTTGCCATACATGATAGCGTCATTCTATTAAGATAATGGGATAGCTAAATCAGCGATTCGCATTATAAATTTTCAAATATTCCTGCTGAATACGGTTTAAATAATTCATGTTTAATCCGTATTGTTTTTATTTTTACTTTTGTATTTGCGAGGAGTTTTGGAATGAATTCGAATGATGCGGAAAAACCTTTGGCCGCCAGCCGTCGTGACTTTTTGACCGGAGGCTTGAAATTGGCTTCCGCAGGGGCCTTGGCGGGGTGGTTGCCGGCCGAGCGGATCATGGCGGCGAGGCTGACTTGCAGCCAACCCAATAATTTCCCTGCGGAAATTCCCTTATATAAGCAAAGCTTCAAGAACTGGGCCGGCGACATCAAGGTGGACGATGTCTGGACCTGCGCGCCGCGTTCCGCGGACGAGGTGGTGAAAGTGGCCAACTGGGCCAAGGACAACGGCTATAAGGTGCGGGCGCGCGGCATGATGCACAACTGGTCGCCGTTGACGCTGGCCGCCGGCGTCAGCTGCCCGGCGGTGGTGCTGTTGGACACCACGCGCTATCTGACCGCGATGTCCGTCGACGCCTCGGGCCCGGTGGCCAAGGTCACCGCCCAGGCCGGCATCACCATGGAAGCCTTGCTCACCGGAATGGAAAAGGCCGGCCTGGGCGTGACCGCCGCGCCGGCGCCGGGGGATCTGACCCTGGGCGGGGTGCTGGCCATCAACGGCCACGGCACCGCGATTCCGGCCAAGGGCGAACGGCGTCTGGCCGGCGCCAGCTACGGCTCGATCAGCAATCTGGTGCTCAGCCTCACCGCCGTGGTCTACGACAAGGCCAGCGGCGCTTACGCCTTGCGCAAGTTCGTCCGCAACGATCCGCAAATCGCGCCGCTGCTGGCGCACGTAGGCCGTTCGCTGATCGTGGAGGCCACTTTGCAGGCGGCGCCCAACCAGCGCTTGCGCTGTCAGAGCTGGTTCAATATTCCCTATGGCGAAATGTTCGCCGCGGCGGGCAGCGGCGGGCGCACCTTCGCCAGCTATCTGGACAGCGCCGGCCGGGTGGAGGCGATCTGGTTCCCCTTCACCAGCAACCCTTGGCTCAAGGTGTGGACGGTGACGCCGAACAAGCCGCTGTTCTCCCGCCAGACCGACAAGCCGTTCAACTATCCCTTCTCCGACAACCTGCCCGACGAAGTGACCGATCTGGCCAACAAGATTCTGTCGCTGGGCGACGGCAAGCTGACGCCGGCCTTCGGCAAGGCGCAGTTCGCCGCGGCCAGCGCCGGCCTGGTGGCCACGGCCAGCTGGGACCTGTGGGGCTGGTCCAAAAACCTGCTGCTCTACGTCAAGCCCACCACCTTGCGCGTCACCGCCAACGGCTACGCGGTGCTGACCCGCCGCGAAAACGTGCAGCGCGTGCTCAACGAGTTCGTCACCTTCTATCAGGCGCGGGTGCAGGCCTATCAGCAACAGGGCCGCTATCCGATGAACGGGCCGGTGGAAATCCGCGTGACCGGGCTGGACGATCCTAGCGAGACGGCCTTGAACGGCAGCGTGGCGCCGGCCTTGTCCGCCATCCGCCCGCGGCCGGACCATCCGGAATGGAACGCCGCGGTGTGGCTGGACATTCTGACGCTGCCGGGCACGCCGTACGCCAACCAGTTCTATCGCGAGATAGAGCAGTGGATAGAAGCCAATTTCAACGGCTCCTACGCGGCGGTGCGTCCGGAATGGTCCAAGGGCTGGGGCTATACCGACCAGGCGGCGTGGGCGGATGCCGCCATGCTGCAAACGACCATTCCCAACGCCTTCCGCGCCGGCCAGCCGGCGGCGGCCAATTGGGACGCGGCCAAGGCGGCGCTGGCGACGTATGACCCCTACCGCCTGTTCTCCTCGCCCTTGCTGGACAGCCTGGGCCTCTGAACGGCTTTAGACGCTGGAGCTTGTTGAAGACGGCGCGCGCTCCGATGACGGCGCGCCGTTTTTTGCCGCGCGCTCGCCTCCGCCGGGCCGCGGGCGCTACACTGCAAGCATCGCCGCCGCGCCGGATTCGCGCCCCTTAGCCCAGCCATGTCCACCTGCTACGCCCAAGTCGATTGCAATTCCTTCTACGCTTCCTGCGAGCGGGTGTTCAACCCGCGCCTGGCCGGCACGCCTATTGTCGTGTTGTCCAACAACGACGGCTGCATCGTGTCGCGCTCGGCCGAGGCCAAGGCTTTGGGCGTGCCTATGGGCGCGCCTTACTTCCTGCACAAGGCGCGGTTGGAGCAGTTGGGCGTGGCGGTGTTTTCCTCCAACTACGCTTTGTACGGCGATTTGTCCGGCCGCGCGATGCGGCTATTGGCCGGTTTCGCGCGCGCGCAGGAGGTGTATTCGATAGACGAATGCTTTCTGGACATCGGCGGGGAGCCGGAGCCGGAACGGCTGGCGCAAGAGATGCGCTACGCCATGCTGCGCGGCCTGGGCCTGCCGGTCTGCGTCGGCATCGGCCCCAGCAAGACCTTGGCCAAGCTGGCCAACCACCTGGCCAAGCTGGACCCGTCCCGCGACGGGGTGATGAATCTGCAAGCGCTGGATGCGGCGGAGCTGCGGAGCTTGTTGGCCGCCGTTCCGGTGGAGGATATCTGGGGCGTGGGGCGCAAGCTTTCGGTCAAGCTGCGGCTGGAGCGCATCAACCACGCCGCGGCGCTGGCGGCGGCGGACCGGGATTGGCTGATTCGCCGTTTCGGCGTCACCGTGGCGCGCATCGCCGACGAACTGGACGGCCTGTCCTGTCTGAGCCTGGAGGAGGCGCTGCCGCCACGGCAGTCTTTGATGTCCACGCGCTCCTTCGGCCACAAAGTGACGCGGCTGGAGGAGGCGCGAGAGGCGGTGGCGATGCACGCGGCGCAAGTGGCGGAGCGCTTGCGGCGACAAGGCTCTCTGGCCTCCTTCCTGCAAGTGAGCCTGCAGCGCGGCGTGTATCAGCAGGGCACGGTGCAGCGCGACAGCGAGGTGGTGCCGCTGTTGCCGGCCAGCGCCGATAGCCGGGTGCTGGTGGCCGCGGCCGGACGGGCGGTGGAGCGTTTGTGGCGGCCCGGCGCCGGCTACCAGAAGTGCGGGGTGATGGCCTGGCAATTGGTGGACGCGGAGCGGGCGCAGCCGGATTTGTTCGCCAGCGGGCCGGATCCTGAGAAAGGAAAACGCTTGATGGCGGCGCTGGACGCGATCAACCATCGCATGGGCCGCGGCACGGTCAAGCTGTTGGCGGAAGGGCTGGAGCAGCCGTGGAAGATGAAGCAGGACATGCTGTCGCCGGCCTACACCACGCGCTGGGAGGACATCCCGGTGGCGAAGGCGAAGTAGGCGCGGCCGGATGCGGCGGAAAGCGGATGGGGCCACGGCTCTTGGAGTAAAATGCCGCTCTTGATTTGCAACCTGCGGGGCCAGGGCGGCGGCTATAGTGCAATCAAGCCGCCGCGCGCCGCACTTGAAAGCCAGACATTGAACCCTCTGTTTGCCCAGCCTTGCGCCATCGTCGACTTGGAAACCACCGGCGGCCACATCAGCCGCGACCGCATTACCGAGGTGGGCGTCATCCTGATCGACGGCGACCGGGTGGAGCGCTTCAGCTCTCTGATCAACCCCGGCCAGCCCATCCCTCCCTTCATCGAGAACATGACCGGCATCTCCGACGCCATGGTGGCGGAAGCGCCGAGCTTCGCCGATCTGGCCGAGCGCTTGCTGACCATGCTGTCCGGCCGCCTGTTCCTGGCGCACAACGCGCGCTTCGATTACGGCTTCCTGAAAAACGAATTCCGCCGCGCCGGACTGCGCTTTCAGAGCCAGTCGCTGTGCACGGTCAAGCTGTCGCGCCGGCTCTACCCGCAGTTTTTCAAGCACAGCCTGGACAGCTTGATAGAGCGTTACGACATCCGCCTGCCGGAGCGGCATCGGGCCTTGGCGGACGCGGAAGCGGTGCATCGCTTCCTCGGCATCGCCAGCCAGGAGCTGGGCGAAGCGGCCGTGGGCGCGGCGATGGCGGCGGTATTGGCCGCGCCGCCGGAACTGGCCGGCCTGCCGGCGGCGCTGCAAGAGCAACTGGAACTGCTGCCGGACGTGCCGGGGGTGTACGCGCTGTACGGGGAGGAGGGCAAACCCTTGTACGTGGGCAAGGGCGGCAATCTGCGCACGCGGGTGCTGGCGCATTTCGCCGCGGTCAAGGGCGGCGGCAAGAGCCGCGAGGTGCATATCGGCGAGCCCATCGGCCGGGTGGAGTGGCAGGAGACCCTGGGCGAGTTCGGCGCGCATTTGCTGGAACTGCGCTTGATTCACGCCTTGAAGCCGCAGCATAACCACCGCGGCAAGCTGAGCCCGGAACTGTGCTCCATCCAGCTGGAGACGGAGGACGGCTTCACCCGTCCCAAGGTGGTGTACGCGCGCGAGCTGGATTTCAGCCGTACCGCGGATTTGTACGGCCTGTTCCGCCATGCGCGGGAGGCGCGCAAGATCCTGGCGGAAATCGCGCTGGGCAACGCGCTGTGCCAGTCGGTATTGGGCGTGGAGGCGGTGACCAGCCGCAAGGGCGCGCCGTGCGCGGCTTTGAAGTTGGGACGCTGCCGCGGCGCCTGTATCGGCCGCGAGCCGGCGGAGGTACACGATATCCGGTTGCTGGGCGCCTTGGCCAAGCTGAAGGTGAAGGCCTGGCCGTTCGCCGGCGCCATTGCGGTGGTGGAAACCGACGAGGTGACCGGCGAGCGCGCCGAGCATGTGTTCGACCGCTGGTGCTATCTGGGCTCGCGCCAGGGCGACGGCGGTCCGCTGGAGGGCGCGCCGTCCTTCGATCTGGACAGCTACAAGCTGTTGGAAGGCTGGCTGCGCAAGCCGGCGGAGGGCACGGCGCTGCGCGAGCTGTGAGTCAGAGCCAGTTCTTCAGCAGCAAGGCCGCCAGCAGAACGGCGATCAGCGCCAGCAGCCAGTTCTGGCGCTTCTGTTCCCGCATCAGCTGGATATAGCCGCTGATCAGCAGCTCGCTGTTGGCGGAGGACAGCGCGTCATTCAGTTTGCGCGGCAGCGTGGGCAGGGTGGTGGCCCATTGCGGCGCCTCGTGCTTCAGCGTGCGCAGCAGGCCGCGCCAGCCTATTTGCTCGTTCATCCACTTGGTCAGGAAGGGCTTGGCGGTGTCCCACAGGTCCAGATTGGGATCCAGTTGGCGGCCCAGGCCTTCGATATTGAGCAGGGTCTTTTGCAGCAGCACCAGTTGCGGCTGGATCTCCACATTGAAACGACGGCTGGTTTCGAACAGGCGCAGCAGCACCATGCCGAAGGAGATTTCCGACAGCGGCTTCTCGAAGATGGGTTCGCACACGGTGCGCACCGCCGCTTCCAGCTCCTCGGCGCGGGTGTCTTTCGGCACCCAGCCGGATTCGATGTGAGCGGTGGCGACGCGGTGGTAGTCGCGGTTGAAGAAGGCGAGGAAGTTGACCGCTAGGTAGTGCTTGTCGGTGTCGGTCAAAGTGCCGACGATGCCGAAGTCCAGCGCGATGTAGCGGCCGTCGGCGGCGACGAAGATATTGCCCGGGTGCATGTCGGCGTGGAAGAAGCCGTGGCGGAACACCTGGGTGAAGAAGATTTCCACGCCGAAGCGGCTGAGCTTGGACAGGTCCACGCCGGCTTCGCGCAGCCGGTCTACCTGGCCCACCGGGATGCCGTGCATCCATTCCAGCGTCAGCACGTCGCGGCTGGTGTAGTCGTAGAACACCTCGGGCACGATCAGCATGTCCGAGTTCTTGAAGTTGCGGCGCAGCTGCGAGGCGTTGGCGGCCTCGTGCATCATGTCCAGTTCGTCGTGCAGGTATTTGTCGAACTCGGCTACTACTTCGCGCGGCTTCAAGCGCTTGCCGTCGGTGAACAGTTTTTCCACCCAGCCGGCCAGCGTGGTCATCAGCGCCAGGTCTTGCTCGATCACCGGCTGAATGCCGGGGCGCAGCACCTTGACCGCCACTTCGCGGCCGCGGCTGCCGTCGGGCTGGCGCAGCCAGGCCTTGTGCACCTGGGCCACGGAGGCACTGGCCACCGGGGTGTTGTCGAAGTCGACGTAGAGCTCGTCCACCTTGCGGCCCAGGCTGCGTTCTATCATCTCCCGCGCCTGCAGGCCGTCGTAAGGCGGCACCTGGTCTTGCAACCGCGCCAGTTCGTCGGCGTAGTCCGGGGGCAGCAAGTCGCGGCGGGTGGACAGCACCTGGCCGAACTTGACGAAGATGGGCCCCAGGCTTTCCAGCGCCAGCCGCACCCGCTGCGGCAGCGGCGCGCTGGTGTCGCGGCGCAGCGGCAGCAGGCCGAACAGCTTGTGGACGAAGCCGAGTTTGGAATGACCTTCCAGGAAGTCGTCCAGGCCGAAGCGGTAGAAGGTGGAAACGATCTTGATGAAGCGCGAAATCCGCATGTGCCGTCAGGCCTTTGTCTGTTCTTGTTGCAGCGCGGCCTGCAGCCGCGCCAGGCGTTTTTCCAGGCGGCTGGCGTCATCGCGCAAGGTGTCCACCGCGGCGACGAAGCCCTGCACCTGCCGGCGGCCGGTCAGAACCGGCGTTTCCTCGCGCAGATGCTCCACCCAGTTGGCGGCCAAACGCCAGGCCACCTGGCCCTTGAAGCCGAGCAGGCCGCGCGCCAGCGTTTCCGCGCGTTGGGCGGCGGCGTCGCCCACCAGCCGGGACAGGTCCTCGGCGGCGCTCCACTGCAAGCGGCCCAATAGGCGGCCGACGGCGGCGGCCAGTTCGGCGTCGCCTTCCAGCTGGATGTCGTTCAGCGCCGGGTCGCGCCCGGCCACCGCCGCCAGCGCGACGGCGTGCTTGAGCCGCACCGTGGCTTCCGGCTCGCCCTCGCAGGCGGCCAGCCAGCCGTCGTCGGTGAACACGCCGGCCACGTGGAAGGGCGGCAGCGCCACGGCGACGCGCCGGCCGGCGTGCGCGGCCAGTTCCGCCCGCACCGCCGGGTGTTGGTTCAACAGATGGTTGAATGCCGCGATCTGGATGCCCATGCGCTGTCTCCGCCGTGATTGGAAGGTGAAGGGGTCTAGTCTGATCAAGGCGGCATTGCCGGAGCGCCGCGGATCGTAATCAGGCTCTTAGAAGCTGTTCAAAGTCTTGCGGGCAAGAGCGAGACAAGGCGAAAGCGAGCGAAAAAGCGGAATGTACACGTGGCACATGAGCATTTTTGAGCTGGTTTTCAACGCCGTATCGCTGACGCGCAGCAGACCTTGAACAGGCTCTTAGAACTTGTAGCCCTTATGCAGGGCCACCACGCCGCCGCTCATATTGTGGTAATCCACCTTGCCGAAGCCGGCGTCCAGCATCATCTGCTTCAGCGTTTCCTGATCGGGATGCATGCGGATGGATTCGGCCAGGTACTGATAGCTGTCGGGGTCGTTAGCCACCAGCTTGCCCATGACCGGCAGCGCCTTGAAGGAGTAGAAATCGTAAAACGGCGACAGCGGCTTCCACACTTTGGAGAACTCCAGCACCATCAATTTGCCGCCCGGCTTCAGCACCCGGCACATTTCCTTCAGCGCCGCGTCCTTGTGGGTCATATTGCGCAGGCCGAAAGCCACCGACACCGCGTCGAAGTAATTGTCGGGGAAGGGCAGCTTCTCCGCGTCGGCCAGCGATACCGGCAGCATCAGGCCGTCGTCCAGCAGCCGGTCTCGGCCCACGGTCAGCATGGAGCTGTTGATGTCGGTCAGCCACACTTCGCCGCTCTTGCCCACGCGCTTGGCCCAGCCGCGGGACAGGTCGCCGGTGCCGCCGGCGATGTCCAGCACCTTGTCGCCGGCCTTGACGCCGGAAGTGGTCAGGGTGAAGTGCTTCCACACGCGGTGCAGCCCGCCCGACATCAGGTCGTTCATCACATCGTATTTCTTGGCCACCGAGTGGAACACATCGGCCACCTTGGCGGCTTTTTCGCTTTCGGCTACGGTCTTGAAGCCGAAGTGGGTCGTCTTGTCCATGGTCACTCCCTGCTCGCGCCTGCGGCGGCGAGGCGATTGAGATAATCCTGCCAGTACTGGTCGCGCTTGGCGCCCAGCTCGTATAGATAGCTCCAGCTGTACAGCCCGCTGTCGTGGCCGTCGTCGAAGGTGATCTTCAGCGCGTAATGGCCCACCGGCTCCAGCGCGGTGACGGCGACATGGCGCTTGCCGGTTTGCAGTACTTCCTGGCCGGCGCCGTGGCCGCGCACTTCCGCCGAAGGCGAGTAGACGCGCAGGTATTCGCAAGGCAGTTCGAAGCGGGCGCCGTCGTCGAAGCTGATTTCCAGCACGCGGGACACCGCGTGCAGCTGGATTTCCTGCGGCGCGGGCGCGTCGGGGGAGAGTCCGGACATGGTCTGATCCTCAAAGGCGGCCGATTAAGCCGCGCATCAGTCTTTTCGTTCCAGCAGCATGGCGTCGCCATAGCTGAAGAAACGGTATTCCTGCTCCACCGCGTGCTGGTAGGCGGCGCGGATTTCCTCGTAGCCGGCGAAGGCCGAGACCAACATCAGCAGCGTGGACTTGGGCAGGTGGAAATTGGTCAGCAGGCGGTCCACCACCCGGAAGCGGTAGCCCGGGGTGATGAAAATGTCGGTTTCGCCGCAGCCGGCGGCCAGCTCGCCGCCGCGGGCGGCGGATTCCAGCGCGCGCATGCTGGTGGTGCCCACCGACAGCACTTTGCGGCCGGCGGCGTGGGCTTCTGCTATCAGCGCGCGGGTGGTTTCCGGCACTTCGTAAATCTCGCTGTGCATCTTGTGCTCGGCGATATTATCCACCCGAACCGGCTGGAAGGTGCCGGCGCCGACGTGCAGGGTGACATAGGCCAGTTGCACGCCTTTGGCGCGCAGTTGCTCCAGCATGTCTTCAGTAAAGTGCAGGCCGGCGGTGGGCGCCGCCACCGCGCCGCGTTCGCGGGCGTAGACGGTTTGGTAGCGCTCGTCATCCTCGTGGCCGGCGCCGCGTTCTATATAAGGCGGCAGCGGCAGCTTGCCGGAGGCTTCCAGGATGTCGAACAGATTGTCTTCGGCCAGGAAGCGCAGCTTGAACAGTTCGCCGTGGCGCTCTACCATTTCCGCCTCCCAGCGATCGGCGAAGATCAGCCGGGTGCCGGGTTTGGGCGATTTGGAGGCGCGGACGTGGGCCAGCGCGGTGTGCGCGTCCAGCACGCGTTCGATCAGCGCCTCAACCTTGCCGCCGCTGGCTTTTTCGCCAAACAGCCGCGCCTTGATCACGCGGGTGTCGTTGAACACCATCACGTCGCCGGGGCTGACCTGATCGATGAAATCGGTAAAGCGCAGATTGGCGCGGTCATGGCCGGCCACGCGCAGCAAGCGGCTGGCGCCGCGCTCCGCCGGAGGGTGCTGGGCGATCAGGCGCTCGGGCAGGTGGTAGTCGAAGTCGGAAAGCTGCATAAGACGTAAAAGATTCAGAATCGGCAAATTATACCCGTGCCGCCGCCCGCCGGCATCTGCTTAGTGAGCGAAGTGGCGGGATTTGCGCTGAATCAACATCGATTTTCGGCAAGACGGTAAAAACTTGCCAGGGGGAAAAACGCCCGTGGATACTAGTGCTTTGACTCGAAGAATCGCCGTGTTTGGCGTCCAAACAACTGTTTGAAATGATGCAAAAGCTAGACATCTTGCAGCGAATTGCGGCAAACTCGCGCCCAAGATGATAAACAGGAGCAGGCTTTGACCGGAAAAATCCTCGTGTTGCACGGCCCCAACCTCAATCTGCTGGGACAGCGGGAGCCGCAGCACTACGGCCGGGAAACGCTTGACGATATCAACCAGCGGCTGGAACAGCAGGCTAGCGCCGCGGGGTTTGAATTGTCGGCATTGCAGAGCAATGCGGAACATGTGTTGATTGATCGCGTGCAGCAGTGCCTGCATGACGGTACTGCCTTCATTCTGGTCAATCCGGCCGCTTTCACCCATACCAGCGTCGCCTTGCGCGATGCGTTGGCGGCGGTGCGAGTGCCGTTTATCGAAGTCCACCTTTCCAACGTTCATGCCCGCGAACCGTTCCGCCAACATTCGTATTTCTCCGACCTCGCGGTCGGCGTGATCTGCGGACTCGGCGCCCATGGTTATGAACTGGCGCTTGCGCACGCCATCCGGCACCTTGCCGCGCAAGCCTAACTCACTCTACCGAATATCCCACTCGAAGGATTATCAATGGATCTCCGTAAACTCAAGAAGCTGATCGATCTCGTCGAGGAATCCGGCATCGCCGAACTCGAAGTGACCGAGGGGGAAGAAAAAGTCCGCATCACCCGCGTATCCGCCGCGCCGCAGATGGCCTACGCTCAGCCGATGACCGCGCTGCATGTGCCCAACGCCCAAGCCGCCGCCGTGGCCGCTCCGGCCGCCGAGGCCGCCGCGCCGGCCAGCAACGACAAGAACGCGATGAAGTCGCCCATGGTGGGTACTTTCTATCGCTCGCCCAGCCCGGGCGCCAAGAGCTTCATCGAGGTGGGTCAGAGCGTTAACGCCGGCGATACCCTGTGCATCATCGAAGCGATGAAGCTGATGAACGAGATCGAAGCCGACCGCTCCGGCGTGGTCAAGGCCATTCTGGTTGAAGACGGCCAGCCGGTGGAATTCGGCGAGCCGTTGTTCATCATCGAGTAAGCCAGACGACAGGCTGACGGCAAGGGGGCACGGCGCAGCGTCTGTGCCCTTGTCGTTTGCCACGACAGCATTGGCGGCCCCGCCGGCGACAACGCCGGCGGGGCCGCCAGCGGAGAATTCCATGTTTGAAAAAATTCTGATTGCCAACCGGGGCGAAATCGCCCTGCGTATCCAGCGCGCCTGCCGCGAAATGGGCATCAAGACCGTGGTGGTGCATTCCGAGGCCGACCGCGAAGCCAAGTACGTGAAGCTGGCCGACGAGTCGGTTTGCATCGGCCCGGCGCCTAGCGGCAAGAGCTATCTGAACGTGCCGGCCCTGATCGCCGCCGCCGAAGTGACCGACTCCCAGGCCATCCACCCGGGTTACGGCTTTTTGTCCGAGAACGCCGACTTCGCCGAGCGTGTGGAGCAATCCGGCTTTGTGTTCATCGGCCCGCGTCCGGACACCATCCGCGAGATGGGCGACAAGGTATCGGCCAAGAACGCGATGATAGCGGCTGGCGTGCCCTGCGTGCCGGGTTCCGACGGCGCCTTGCCGGACGATCCGGCCGAGATCGTCAAGATCGCCAAGAAAATCGGCTTCCCGGTGATCATCAAGGCCGCCGGCGGCGGCGGCGGTCGCGGCATGCGGGTGGTGCATACCGAAGGCGCCTTGATCAATTCGGTGCAGATGACGCGCACCGAAGCCGGCGCGGCTTTCGGCAACCCCACCGTCTACATGGAAAAATTCCTGGAAGAGCCGCGCCACATCGAAATCCAGATCCTGGCCGACGAATACGGCAACGCCATCTATCTGGGCGAGCGCGACTGCTCCATGCAGCGCCGCCACCAGAAGATCATCGAGGAAGCGCCGGCGCCGGGCATCACCGACAAGCAGCGCCAGAAGATTGGCGAAGCCTGCGCCGAAGCCTGCCGACGCATCGGCTACCGCGGCGCCGGCACTTTCGAATTCCTGTTCGAGCGAGGCGAGTTCTACTTCATCGAGATGAATACCCGCGTGCAGGTTGAGCACCCGGTGACCGAGATGATCACCGGCATCGACATCGTGCAAGAGCAGATCCGCATCGCCGCTGGCGAGAAACTGCGCTACAAACAGAAAGACGTGGTGTTGCGCGGCCATGCGATGGAGTGCCGGATCAACGCGGAGGACCCGTTCACCTTCGTGCCGTCTCCGGGCAAGATCGAAAGCTACCATCCGGCCGGCGGCCCGGGCATTCGCATCGATTCGCATATTTACCAGGGCTACACCGTGCCTTCGCATTACGATTCCATGGTGGGCAAGCTGATCGCCTTCGGCGATACCCGTGAGCAGGCGATGGCGCGGATGCGGGTGGCGCTGTCGGAAATCTCCATTTCCGGCATCAAAACCAATATCCCGCTGCATCAGGAACTGTTCATGGACGCGGCCTTCCAACGCGGCGGCACGTGCATTCATTATCTGGAGCAGCGTTTGTCGCAGCAGAAAAAAGGGGGCGCGTGATGGCCTGGCTGCAAGCCACCATTGACGCCGAGTCAACCGTTGCCGAGCGTCTGGCCGACGCGCTGATGGACGCCGGCGCGCTGTCCACCGCGATCGAGGACGCCTATGCCGGCACCGAGCGCGAAGAGCCTATTTTCGGCGAGCCCGGCGAGCCGGTGGACAAACTGTGGAGCCGCAGCCGCATCATCACCTTGTTTGATGAAGCGGCCGACGTGGCCTTGCTGATCGCCGCCGCCGCCAATGCCTGCGGTCTGAGCCTGCCCAGCTACAACGTGGAGCGGGTGGAAGAACAGGATTGGGTGCGTCTGACCCAGTCGCAGTTTGATCCGATCCGGATTTCGGACCGGCTGTGGATCACGCCGACCTGGCACGAACCGCCGGCGCCGAACGCCGTCAACCTGCAACTGGATCCGGGCCTGGCCTTCGGCACCGGCAGCCATCCCACCACGCGCTTGTGCCTGCAGTGGCTGGACGCGCATCTGCAAGGCGGAGAAAGCGTGCTGGACTACGGCTGCGGCTCGGGCATCCTCGCCATCGCCGCGCTAAAGTTGGGCGCGGTCTCGGCCTTGGGCGTGGATATCGATCCGCAGGCGGTGCGGGCCAGCCAGGACAACGCCGAGCAGAACCAGGTCAAGGCGGATTTCCGCCTGCCGGACCAGAACCCGGAAGCGGTCTACGACGTGGTACTGGCCAATATCCTGGCCAATCCGCTGCGCATGTTGGGCCAGTTGCTGGCGAGCCACGTCAAAACCGGTGGTAGAATCGTGCTTTCAGGCATTCTCGCCGAACAAGCCGAAGAACTGTCGGCCATCTACGAACAATGGTTCCAGATGGACGCTCCGGTGTTCGACGAAGGATGGACCAGACTGACAGGAACCCGACGCCCCACGGTATGACATATACGACACAGTGCCCCAATTGCCAGACACGCTTCAAGGTCAATGATGCCCAATTAGCGGCCGCCAATGGCTTGGTGCGCTGCGGGCG
Source organism: Chromobacterium fluminis (assembly GCF_011602385.1). Classification (NCBI taxonomy): domain Bacteria; kingdom Pseudomonadati; phylum Pseudomonadota; class Betaproteobacteria; order Neisseriales; family Chromobacteriaceae; genus Chromobacterium; species Chromobacterium fluminis. The sequence continues at coordinate 52,416 of NZ_JAAOMA010000002.1, forward strand.
CTGTTCGCATGTGTTCAACGCCACCGAGCATTTTGTCGCGGCGGAAGCGCCGCCGGCGGAGCCTCCGCGCGCCGCGGCGCCTCAGCCGGCCGTTCAGCAGCCGGCTGCCCAGCAGCGCGAGGCGCTGGACGATTTCGAACTGGAAGTGCCGGATTTCGATCCGGGCGCCAGCGCGGCGGAAGCGCCGCCGGACGAGTTGCTGATGCCGCCTCCAATGGCGGAGGAAGCGCCGGCCGCGCGCGCCGACGTCGAGGAATTCCAGCGCGCTTTGGCGGAGGCGATGCAGAATCGCCATGTCAGCGCGCCGCTGGGCAATCCGTTTGACGCCGAGCCACCTGCCGCCGCGGAGCCCGCGCCGGAGGTGTTCGGCAACCGCCGCCGCCCCGCGCCGGAACCGGAACCCGCGCCGACAGCGGTGCCTGAACCCAAGTTTGAAGAGCCGCCCGCCAGGCCGATGCAGCAAGCGCGCGTCGAACCACTGCCTAGCCACGGAGAAGGCGAGCCGGACGAGTCGCCGCGGGGACGCCATCCGGCGCTGACCTTCCTGGCCGTCCTCGCCTCGGCGATCGGCGTGCTGGTGTTGGCCGGCCAATTGGTGTATTTCAACCGCACCCGCATTGCCGCGGAAGTGCCGGAACTGCGTCCGACGCTGGAAAACCTCTGCGGCGCCGTAGGCTGTGCGGTGCCTTGGCCCACCGACATCGCTCGCGTGCGAACCGAGTGGTCGGAATTGGCCTTCGTCCCGGATTTCCCCAATCTGATCCAACTGTCCGCCACGCTGAAGAACCACGCCACTTACTCCCAGGCCTATCCGATGCTGGAAGTGACGCTGAAGGATTCGGACGATCAGGTGCTGATTCGCAAGGTGTTCGCGCCCAAGGAGTATTTGAAGGCCGATGATTTCAAGCTCGGCCACTTCAACTCCAACAGCGAGGTCAAGGTGACTATGCGGCTGGACGCGGGCAAGGTGCATGCGATGGGGTATAGCCTTTACTGGTTCTATCCCTAGCGACCAACGGAGATAGCACCTCTCCCGTACTGATGTATGGTTGCCAGTGCGCTGTTTACCTCTAGTGGCCGCTCCGACAGTAGGCTGCTTCTTCAAAGGCCTGCCATGCCTGGCAGGCCTTTTTGTCTCCTTGGAACTTGGTGATCTGCCCTTTGTGACAGTCGGCAGTGCATTTCTTTTATTGTAATTTAACAAATTAATAAATTTGGTAAAACACTCTGCCCCGGGGATGCGCTCATAACTTGCGATGCGAGGTGAGGAATGCTGCACCGTGTCAGCTGTGCGCTGGTGTTGTCAGGGATGCCATTTTTAGCTGTGAAAGCTGAAATGCTGCCGCTGGTGACGCCGGCGAAAACCGTATACGTGGTTTACCCTCCTGGGATCAACTGGGATAAGCGATCCGATACTCAACAAGGCGCTTGCGCCAACTTCAATACTACCTTTCTACCACCGGACCGCTGCCGGCAACCCAATCTGCCTGACTATATGGCCTTGTCGCTGATGACTTCGGCGGAGTGCCCGCCTGGTGCGGGATATTGGGCTAGCAGCCATAGCTGCGTATTGCCGGCCTGCCCGGATGCTTCCTGGACCTTGTCAGAGGATGGGCGCAGCTGCAGCAGGCCGGACCCAGAGCAATGCGTGGAAACCGCAATGCTGGCCCCATGGGCCAAGGCCGCTCCCGGCAAACCCTGCCCGCCACCTTGCAAGTCCGATATCAATGCCGTTACCCAAGAAAAGCTGCTGGCCGCCATCGTGTACGGTGAAAGCTCGGTGCAGCAAGTGAAGGAGGAGATGTACGGCATTGCTTCGGCGATGGTCAGGAAACGCGATGCCTGGCAACAAGGAGGGTCGCTGCAAAAGTTCCTGAAGAAGTACCCACAATATGCTTATGCGGTTACCGATGGCAATGTGCGTTACAAGGAGTTGATGTGCGCTAGTGATGCTAAAAAATACACGCAGGCATATGAGGCGGCGAGGAATGCTCTGGCCTATGGAGTGGATTACAGCAATGGAGGATGTTTTTGGGATGGCCGAGATCTGAAAGTGAAAGGAACGAGTGCTTATCGATATATAGAAGGTTTTAAATTTACATCTCCTTCTCATAATGTTTTTGATATCGCGGAACCTCCTGCTAAAAATAAGAGAGCAGAATTTGGATTTTATGATTATGTTTATGAGTCAACCTCCGCATATGGCGAAACCATTTTTTGGAAAATTAATGATCGTTATATGACGGCAAGAGGAGCAAAGCAATGCAATTGATTAGATTTTTTGCAGGGGTGTGGGGGGTTTATGCGGTGAGCTCTTTGGCGTCGCCATCAGCGGATATTGTGGAAAGCTGTCGCAAAATGAAGGTGGTATCACAAGGGGTGCAAGTTGAAGATGTGGTAAGTGGGTTTGCGAAGAAGGCTGCTGCCGGCTGTGAAAATCAACTGGAGGCTAAAGTTGATGGGAAAATATATGGGTATAGTACTTGTAATAGTCAGCAATATTTGATTGTGTCTAATAAATTCTTCCTAGCTTCTCAGGCAATTAATCATTCAATTGATAAAAATATTGTCCCGGGCAATACTTTTTCGGGTAGCTCAACAACTTTGCTGAATGTCAAAAAGGGAAGTGAATCTTACCTTTGTATCATTTCCCCCATTTTTGATAGTGGAAAATGGAATAATTATCTAACTTTCTATTTGATCAAGCATGGCCAGTCTAGTATAACCCCTGAAGTTGACTTTTATTTTATAGATAAAATCGATTGGGATAAATAATATTTGTCTTAATGAGAAGGGCTGATCGCGCTAGCCCTCTTTTATTAGCAAACAGGCCTGTACTTACCGGCCTGTTTTTTTACACCTCAAGCTTTAGCGCTGGTAATGATTAGGACATGCGATACCTGGCAACAGGTTGGGTCGCTTCAAAAATTCATGAAAAGTACCCTCGGTATGCCTATGTGCTTACCGATGGCAATGTGCGTTACAAGGAGTTGATGTGCGCTAGTGATGAAAAAAATACATACAGGCATATGAGGCAGCGAGAAATGCGTTGGCCTATGGGGTGGATTACAGTAATGGTGGGTGTTTTTGGAATGGCCGAGATCTGAAAGTGAACAGAACGAGTGCTTATCGATATATAGAAGGTTTTAAATTTACATCTCCTTCTCATAATATTTTTGATATAGCTGAACCTTTTGCTAAAAATAAGAGAGCAGAATTTGGGTTTTATGATTATGTTTATGATTCAACTTCCGCATATGGTGAAACCATTTTTGGAAAATTAATGACCGTTATATGATGGCAAGAAGAGCAAAGCAATGCAATTAATTAGATTTTTTGCAGGGGTGTGGGGGATTTATGCGGTGAGCTCTTTAGCGTCACCATCAGCGGATGTTGTGGAAAGCTGTCGCAAAATGAAGGCAGTATCACAGGGGGTGCAAGTTGAAGATGCGGTAAGTGGGTTTGCTAAGAAGGCTGCTGGTTGTGAAAATCAACTTGAGGCTAAAGTTGATGGGAAAATATATGGGTATAGCACTTGTAATAGTCAGCAATATTTGATTGTGTCTAATAAATATTCTTAGCTTCTCAGTCAATTAATCATTCAATTGATGAAAATATTGTCCCGGGTGATGCTTTTTTGGGCAGCTCAACAACTTTGCTGAATGTCAAAAAAGGAGGTGAGTCTTACCTTTGTATCATTTCCCCCATTTTTGATAGTGGAAAATGGAATAATTATCTAACGTTCTATTTGATCAAGCATGGCCAATCTCGTATAACTCCTGAAGTTGACTTTTATTTTCTAGATAAAATAGATTTGGCTAAATAATATTTATATTAATGAGCAGGGCGGATAGCGCTAGCCCGATTTTGTTAGCAAACAGGCCTGTACTCATCGGCCTGTTTTTTTACACCCTAAAGGCAGAAAGGGCGAAGCAATGCAAGTGAGAAAATATATGATCAGTGTGTTATTGGTGTGCTTTAACTATGTGTTGGCGGCTCCACCTGATGACGTTGTGAAAAGTTGTTATAACTGGGGCTCGGCATCTCATAATATCAAAATGACCAAGTTGTATGGGGCTTTTTCAGATAGGCCAGATTTTGGCTGTGAAGATCAGCTAGATATTTTTGTTGATGGTAAAAAATATGGCTATGGTTTTGTAACTTGTAATGATCAATCATACCTAATTATAGGTAGTGAAAAGTTTTTGGCAGCGCAAGCAGTTAATAACTCTGTTGATGGACGGGTTAAACCTGGTGACGGCTTTTCAAATGCTGGGACTGTTTTTTTTGATATCACAAAAGAGAGACAGTCTTATATTTGTGTGTTGACGCCGGCTTTTGAAACAGGGAAGGGGGCAGCTTATGCTACCTTTTATCTTATTAAGCGTGCTTCATTATCAGTTAAGCCTGAGGTGAATTTTTACTTTTTAGATGAAATAAGATAATTGAAATGCCTATATTGGTTGTTTAAGAGTAAGGAAACCAAGGCGATGCAATTAATTAAATGTGCCATTGGTGTGGTGATGATGGGGGCAAGCTATGCTATAGCAAATCCATCTGCTGACATAATTAATAGTTGCTATCAAAGAAAAGGGGTTTCTAATGATGTAAAAATGGAGGATGTAGAAGGTGCTTTTGTTGATAAGCCTTCAGCAGGTTGCGAAGATCAATTGGAAGCTAATTTTGAAGGGGAAACCTATGGGGCAGCTACTTGTAATGATAATCAATACTTGATAGTTGCTAATAAAATGTTCCTCGCCTCGCAAGCCATTAACCTGTCAATCGATAAGCGGATTAAGCCGGGTGATGATTTTTCAGCGACAAGATCGGTTTGGTTTGCATTTTCGAAAGGCAATGAATCCTATGTGTGCATGCTTAGAACTGCATTTGAAATAGGGAAGGGGCGTGGATATGCAGCTTTTTATTTAATGAAACATAGACCCGCTCCTGCTAAGCCAGAAGTATATTTTTATTTTCTAGATAAAGTTGACTGGTCTAAATGAATTCTGTCTGTGAATGGGGGGCTCGCATCACATCGCTGTTATTAATAAACAGGCCTGCATTTGCCGGCCTGTTCGCTTTTCCCGTCCAGGAAGATTTTATTGCCGCGCGGTGCGGGTATTCCCCACCGGCATCTCGCCGCAATTGCTGCGGAAGGGGTTGATGTCCAGCCCGCCGCGGCGGGTGTAGCGCGCGTAGACGGTGAGCCGGCTAGGCGCGCAGGCGCGCAGCAGGTCGGTGAAGATGCGTTCCACGCATTGTTCGTGGAATTCATTGTGCTGGCGGAAGCCTATCAGGTAGCGCAGCAGCGCCTCGCGGTCCAGCCGCGGGCCGGTGTAGCGGATCTGCACGCTGCCCCAGTCCGGCTGGCCGGTGACCAGGCAGTTGGATTTCAGCAGGTGGCTGCACAGGGTTTCGCTGACAACGTCGCCGGCGTCGGCGCGCAGGACCTGTGGGCAGGGCGCGTAGTTGTCCACCTCGATGTCCAGATCGTCGATGCAGTCGCCGGCTAGTTCGGCGATGGTTTCGCCGGCAAACTGCTGCGGCAGCATGATGTCGACGCCTATCGCCTTGCCGGCGGCGGCGGACAGGTCGTCGGCCAGTTGGCGGCGCAGCGCGTCCAGGCCGGCCATCCGGGTCTGGTTGTAGCTGTTCAGATAGAGCTTGAACGATTTGGATTCGATCAGCTTAGGGCTGTCGGCCGGGATGCGGAAGGTGGCGATGCCCACTTGCGGCTTGCCGCGAGCGTTGAGCCAGGACAGTTCGAAACCGGTCCAGATGTCCACGCCGGCAAACGGCAGCGCGGAGGCGTCCACGCCGATTTCATCGCGCTTGACCTGGCGCGGGATCGGAAACAGCAGGCCGGGAGCGTAATGGTCCTGGTAGCTGACGGTTTTGCCCAGAGGCGATTGCTCCGGGGACATGGCTTGAGTGTTCATGGCTTGAATTATATCGGTTTCAACGCCTTTCTCTATCTATCCAGCCGACGTACAGCGGATCGTAAGCAGGTTCTTTAGAGCAGGCCCTTGCGCCACAGCGCCATCAAATCCATGGTCAGCGCCACGCTGCAATGCAAGGCGATGCCCAGCCAGATGGAACGATAGCGATAGCTGAGCGCGCCCAGCGCGACGCCGGCGACGATGGCGGCCAGGCTTTCCAGCAGCGGTTTTTCAAAATGGATCATGCAGTAGGGCAGCACCATCACGAAGACGGCGCTGATGCCCAGCCTGGGCTTGAGCCCGTGCACCATATAGCCGCGAAAGAAGAATTCCAGCGCGGCGAACTGGGCGAAATACAAGAGCTCCCACAGCAGCCAGTGCGGCCATAGGCTTTCGCCGGCGCTAAGCCGGAAAAAGGGGTAAATCTTCAAAAAGCCGGGCTGTCCCGACGCCCACCACACCAGGGGCAGCATCACGGCGTAGAACAGCGGAAACAGCTTCAGGTCGGTTTTCAAGGTGGCGAGGTCCGGCCAGGCCAGGCCGAAGTCGGCCAGCGGGCGGCGGTCCAGCAGGCGGATGGCCAGCAGCGGCAGCAGGCAGTAGCTGATGATGCTGGCCAGCGCCCAGTAAGCGACGCGGTAGAGGTCGGTGTCCGGGTTGTGCACCACCTGCTGGCGGAAGGACAGGCCCAGCGCCGGCCACCATTGCTGTAGCCCGTCCAGCATCCAGTAGCGGTTGGCCGGGTAGTACAGCAGGGTCAGGCACAGGCAGCTGACCAGCAGCACGCCGGCCGCCTGACGATCGGCTGGCGTCAGGGCGGACGGACGTGGCTGGCTGGCCATGTCAGCGCTCGCGGCGCATGAAGTCGCGCGGGCGGAAACCGAGCGCGAACAGCGAGGCGAAATAGACCACCGCGCCGGCCGTCACCAGCAGGCTGAGCCAGGCCACGCGCTGCCAGGCAGGGCCGTGCCAGTGGACGGGCAGCAGCCATTGCAGCGCCAGCAAGGCGGCGGCCATGGCGGCGATGGCCACGGCCATTTTGCTCAGAAAGCCGCTCCAGCCGGCGGAGGGCTGGTAGATGCCGCGTTTGAGCAGAGCGCGCAGCAGCAGGCCGGCGTTGAGGCAGGAGGCGAGGCCGATGGACAGCGCCAGGCCGGCGTGCTTGAGCGGGAACACGAAGGCCAGGTTCATTACTTGGGTCAGGCACAGGGTGATCAGGGCGATGCGCACCGGGGTCTTGATGTCCTGACGCGCGTAGAAGCCGGGCGCCAGCACTTTGACCAGAATCAGGCCGAGCAGGCCGAAGGAGTAGGCGATCACCGCCTGCTGCGACATCAGCGCGTCGTGGGCGGTGAATTTGCCGTAGGTGAACAGCGTGGCCAGCAGCGGGCCGGACAGCAGGCCCAGGCCCACCGTGGCCGGCACCGCCAGCAGCAAGGACAGGCGGATGCCCCAGTCCAGCAGTACGCTGAACTCGCCATCGGAGCGGGTGGCCGCGTGTTTGGACAGCGAGGGCAGCAGGATGGTGCCCAGCGCCACGCCCAGCACGCCGGACGGGAATTCCATCAGCCGGTCCGCGTAATACATCCAGGACACGCTGCCGGTGGGCAGGAAGGAGGCGAAGGTGGAGTTGATCAGCAGCGAGATTTGCGCCACCGACACGCCGAAGATGGCCGGTCCCATCTGTTTGATCACGCGCCAGACCTCCGGGTCGCGGAAGGCGAACACAGGGCGCGCCAGCATGCCTATCTGTTTCAGGAAGGGCAACTGCCACACCAGCTGCACCAGTCCGCCGACGAAGACCGCCCAGGCCAGCGCCATGATGGGCGGATCAAAGTGACTGCTGAAGAACAGCGCGAACACGATGAAGCTGAGGTTGAGAAAGGTGGGCGTGAAGGCCGGAATCGAGAACTTGCCCCAGCTGTTGAGCACGCTGCCGGTCATGGACGACAGCGAAATAAAGAAGATATAAGGGAAGGACACGCGCAGGATGTCGGCGAACAGAGCCGCCTTGGCCGGCTCGCGGTAAAAGCCGGGCGCGGATATCCACATGATCAGCGGCGCGGCCAGCATGCCGACGGCGGTGACCAGCAGCAGCACCGAACCCAGCACGCCGGTGATTTTGGCGACGAATTCGCGGGTTTCCTCTTCGCTGCGCTGGTTCTTGTATTCGCCCAGTATGGGCACGAAAGCTTGCGAAAACGCGCCTTCGGCGAACAGGCGGCGCAGCATATTGGGAATCTTGAAGGCGGCGTTGAAGGCGTCGGCGGCCATGCCGGCCCCGAAAACGCGAGCGATGATGGTATCGCGGACCAGGCCCAGGATGCGGGACACCATGGTCATGCTGCTGACAGCAGCCAGAGCCTTGAGCAGATTCATGTTGCGGGTGGTTTATCTAGCGTTGAGCAGGCCCGCTAGTGTACGCCGCCAGGTTTATTGTTGCAAAACCTGAGTTTAGGGCTTAGAATCGCGGGTTTCAGATTCCGCTCATCAGGAGAAAGATTCATGGCTAACAGCGCACAAGCTCGCAAGCGTGCACGCACAGCCCTTAAGCAGCGCGCGCACAACGCCAGCCTGCGTACTGCGTTCCGTACCGCAGTTAAGAAAGTGCTCAAGGCAGTTGAAGCCGGCGATAAAGCCGCTGCCAAGGTAGTGTTCCACACTTCCGAAAAAGTGATTGACCGCATTGCTGACAAGGGCGTGTTCCACAAGAACAAGGCCGCTCGTCACAAGAGCCGTCTGTCGGCTCAGATCAAGGCCATGGCCTGATCACAGCCCAGCGCTAAAGAATACGCAAAGGCTCCGCATCGCGGGGCCTTTTGTGTGTCTGGCGCATTGATTTCCCTGGGGGAGGCATGGCTATGTCTGGATGGACGGCTTGTGCGCTGGCTTTGTGCGCGGCGCAGACCCTGGCGGCGGAGCTGCCGCAGCAACTGGCCGAATGCGGCCGGCTGGCGGACGCCAAGCTGCGTTTGGCCTGCTATGACGGTCTGGCCGGCGGCCAGACCCCGGAGGCGGCCGCTTTGCCTCCCCCCGCCGTTCCGTCTCCGGTGCGGCAGGTTTTGGCCGACGGCGCTCCGCCGGACGCGGCGCCGGTTCCAAGCCGGTTGGCCGAGGCATGGGACTTGGACGGCCGCTCCCGCGGCGACACATTCGGTTTCCGTCTGTACCGCCCCAATTACTATCTGCCGGTCTGGCAAATGGCCAAGCCCAATAACGAGCCGCAGTCGCCGACCCGGCCGCCCAGCCAGACCCCGGGCGGCGATCTGGACAAGACCGAGGCCAAATTCCAGTTGTCGTTCAAGACCAAGGTGTGGGAGGACATCTTCGATTCCCCGCTGAACCTGTGGTTCGCCTACACCCAGCAGTCACATTGGCAAATCTACAACCGGGCGCATTCCGCGCCGTTCCGGGAAACCGATTACGAGCCGGAGCTGATCCTGAGCTTCCCGCTACCGTCCTCCTGGGCTTGGGGCGAAACCCGGCTGCGCATGGGCGGCCTGGGTTTGTTGCATCAATCCAACGGCCGAGCCAATCCCTTGTCGCGTAGCTGGAACCGGGTCTACGTGATGGCGGCGCTGGACAACGGTCCGTTTACCTTGCAAGGACGCTGGTGGGCGCGGCTGCCGGAGTCCGGAGACAAGGACGACAACCCGGATATCGTGAAATACATGGGGCACGGCGATCTGCAGGCGATCTATCAATATCGCGGTCAGACTTTCAGCGCCTTGTGGCGACCCAATTTCGACAGCGGCAAGCACGGCCTGCAATTGGACTGGAGCTTCCCGGTGAAGGGCAAGTTGCGGGGTTATGTGCAGGCTTTCGACGGTTACGGCGAAAGCCTGATCGACTACAACGTGCGCACCCGCGCCGTGGGCATTGGCCTGACGATGAGCGATTGGCTGGAGTGAGTCTGGCTAGCTTGTCTGGGATTGGGGTCCGCTGAGCGGCGGCTGGAAAGATTGCGAGCAGGCCCGCCCATGGGCGGGCCCTGCGCTTATTGCAGCAGCGCGGCCGCTTGGCGCGCCATCTCGCCTTCCTCGTCGGTGGGCAAGACATAGGCGGCGCGCGCGCTGGCGACGGTGGTTAGCCGCCGCGCCTGGGTCAGGTTGGCCGCCTGGTCGGCTTCAAAGCCCAGCCAGGCCAGCTGTTGCAGCACGCGGCCGCGCACCTCCGGCGAGTGCTCGCCCACGCCGGCGGTGAACACCAGCGCGTCCAGGCCCTTCATCGCCGCGGCCAGGCTGGCCACTTCGCGGGCCACCCGATAGCAGAACAGCTCGATGGCCTCGCGCGCCGCCGGCAAATCGCTGGCCAGCAGTTCGCGCATATCGGACGACAGGCCGGAGACGCCGAGCAGGCCGGAGTTCTTGTACAGCTCGCGCCGCACATCGGCCACGCTCATGCCGGCCTGTTCCTGCCAGTAGAGGATGACTTCAGGGTCGATGTAGCCGGGGCGGCTGCCCATCATCAGCCCGTCCACCGCGGAGAAGCCCATGCTGGAGGCCATGCTGCGGCCGGCGTCCAGCGCGCAGGCGCTGGCGCCGCTGCCCAGGTGGCAGACCACCACCTTGGCGCGTTCCAGGCCCAGTTCCGGCAGCCGACGCGCGATGGCGGCGTAGGACAGGCCGTGGAAGCCGTAGCGGCGAACGCCGTCGTCGTGCCAGTGGCGGGCGATGCCGAAGCGGGTGGCGACTTCCGGCTGCTGAGCGTGGAAGGCGGTGTCGAAGCAGGCGAACTGCGGCAAACGGGCGTCGTATTCCTCGAAGGCGGCGATCACCGACAGGCTGACCGGCTGATGCAGCGGCGCCAGCGCCACGTAGTCCTCCAGCTGGGCGCGGATGTCGGCGTCCAGCCGCATGGCGGCGGTGAAACGGCCGCCGCCGTGCACCACGCGGTGCACCACGGCCAGCGGTTCCAGCTGCTGATCGGCCAGGCTGTTGATCACCGCGGCGATGGCGCTGCCGCGGCTGCCGTCGTCCAGCGCGTGGCGGCTCAGCGTCTGGCCCTTGCCATCCAGCAATTGCAGTTCCGGCTTGGTCTGGCCAAAGCGGTCCACCATGCCGCGCGCCAGCAATTGGCGTCCATCCGGCGTGAAGGCGCGGAATTTCAGCGTGGAGGAGCCTGCGTTGACGGCGAGCAGTACCCGGCTCATGAGCGTGGCCCGCTTTGCCGACGCTTGTGCGCCAGCACGTTGGCCACCGCGGCGGAGGCTAGGCGGCCGGTGGCGTCGTCGGCGCGGCTGGTCAGCACGATGGGCACGCGCGCGCCCATCACGATGCCGGCAGAGGCCGCGGCGGCGAGATAGGTCAGTTGCTTGCCCAGCATATTGCCGGCCTCCAGGTCCGGCACCAGCAGGATGTCCGGGTCGCCGGCCACCGGCGAGACGATGCCCTTGCTGTCGGCGGCTTCGCGCGAGATGGCGTTGTCGAAGGCTAACGGGCCGTCGAGGATGGCGCCGGTGATCTGGCCGCGATCCGCCATTTTGCACAGCGCAGCGGCGTCCAGCGTGGAGCGCATCGCCGGGTTGATGGTTTCCACCGCGGCCAGGATGGCCACCTTGGGCTGGCGGATGCCCAGCGCCAGGGTCAGATCGATGGCGTTCTGGCAGATGTCGCGCTTGGTCAGCAGGTCCGGTTCGATATTGATCGCGGCGTCGGTGATGAACAGGTAGCGCGGGTAGGACTCCACCTTCATGATCCAGACATGGCTGATGCGGCGGTCAGTGCGGATGCCAGTGCCGCGCGCCAGCGCTTCGGCCATGAATTCGTCAGTGTGCAGGCTGCCCTTCATCAAAATGTCGGCGTAGCCGTCACGCACCAGAGCCACCGCCTGTTCGGCGGCGGCGTGGCTGTGCGGCACGTCGATCAGTTCGAAGGGGCTCAGATCTACTTCCAGCTCGTCGGCCAGCTTGGCCAGCCGGGCGGCGGGCGCCACCAGGATGGGGGTGGCGATGCCGTGGTCGGCGGCTTCCACCGCGCCCAGCAGTGCCTCTCGGCTGCAGGGGTGGGCCACGGCCATCGGCAGCGGGCCCAGGCCGACGGCCTGTTGAAGGATGTCGGAAAAAGCGTGTTCGTCGCGAGTCATGGCGTGTCTCCTCAAGCCTTGATGTGGTGGCCGCCGTCGACATAGATGGTCTGGCCGGTCAGGCCGCGGGCGGCTTCGGAGATCAGGAAGGCGCAGGTGGTGCCCACGTCTTCGATTTCCACCAGGCGGTTCTGCGGCGCTCGCGCGATGGCGTCCTCGATCAATTGGTCGAAGTGGGCGATGCCGGAGGCGGCGCGAGTGCGCAGCGGGCCGGGAGACACCGCGTGTACGCGGATGTTCTTGGGACCTAGTTCACTGGCCAGGTAGCGCGACACGCTTTCCAGCGCCGCCTTGACCGGGCCCATGATGTTGTAGTTCTCCACCACCTTGTCCGCGCCGTAATAGCTCATGGTGATCAGGCTGCCGCCCTGAATCATCAAGGGTTCGGCCTGGCGGGCCATTTCGATGAAGGAGTAGCAGGACACGCGCATCGCCTGCTGGAAACCTTCCAGCGAGCAGTCGGTAACGCGGCCGTGCAGGTCGTCCATTGGGCAGAAGGCGATGGAGTGAATGACGAAATCCAGTTTACCCCATTGCTGGCGGATAGCCTCGAACACCGCTTCCATCTGCCCCGGCTGCTCCACGTCCAGCGGCAGCACCAGCGGCGAGCCCAGTTGGTCGGCCAGCGGACGCACGTATTTTTCCGCTTTCTGGTTCAGGTAGGTGACGGCGAACTCCGCGCCCAGGTCGCGCAGTACGCTGGCGCAGCCGTAGGCGATGCTGTTCTCATTGGCGATGCCGACGATCAGGCCTTTCTTGCCGGCAAGAATGTTGCGAATGCTTTCCATCTGACCCTCTTGATAAACCATGTGACCTCCGGGATTTGTAGGGTTGCAGGGCAGTATTGCGGGCTAATGAAGCAAAGGGATTTTTGTATTGACGATTCAGTCGGATATAATCGACGATTTGGCGGGAACGAAGGCTTGATGTCCAGGCGCTTCGTCCGCATCTGTCCGACTAGGCATGCCGGGCGTAAGTTCACGCTCGGATAGTGCAGTGCAGCATGAGTTCGGTTTATTATGCCATCATGATTACTGGTGGGGAAGCAAAGCTATGCCAATCTACGAATACCGTTGCGGCGCCTGCGGCGTCGCCAAAGAGCATCTGCAAAAACTCAGCGACGAGCCGATCGCGCAATGCCCTGCCTGTGGCAGCGCCGAGTATCGCAAGCAGTTGTCCGCGGCCGGCTTCCAGCTGAAAGGTTCCGGCTGGTACGCCACGGACTTCAAGGGCGGCGCGTCCGGCGGCTCGCCCTCCGCGTCTTCGGACAGCGCGTCTTCGGACAGCGGCGGCGGGCATAGTTGCGGCACCGGCTGTGGGTGCGCGTAAACCTCGATGACGCCGCAAATCAAAATGACGCTTAAGGGTTATCTGGTCACCGGCTTGCTGGTGTGGCTGCCCTTGGCCGTGACGCTGTGGGTCTTGAACCTGATCGTCACTTCGCTGGACCAGACTCTGAACCTGTTGCCGCAGGAATGGCAGCCGGAGGCCTTGCTCGGCTTCCATCTGCCGGGCCTGGGCGTGGTGCTGTCGGTGCTGATTCTGCTGGGCACCGGCATGCTGGCCGCCAATGTGCTGGGCCAGCGCGTGCTGGACATGTGGGACGCGCTGCTGTCCCGCATCCCGGTGGTGAAAAGCATCTACAACAGTGTCAAGCAAGTCAGCGACACCCTGTTGTCCGATTCCGGTCAGGCCTTTAAAAAGGCGCTGCTGGTGCAGTTCCCTCATTCCGGCATGTGGACGGTGGCGTTTCAAACCGGCCCGCTGCCTGAAGTCGTGTCCGAATCGCTGTCCGACGACGAGTTCATCGGGGTCTATGTGCCCACCATCCCCAACCCGACCTCGGGTTATTTCGTGATGGTGGCCAAGAAGGACACCCGCGCCTTGAACATGAGCGTGGACGAGGCGTTGAAATACGCGATCTCCATGGGCATGGTGGCGCCGAATCCGCCGCCGGCCGCCCAGCGTCCGCGTCTGAACGACGAACATAATCGGCAGGGCTAGACCGACACCCTGTCTAGCCCTTAACGCCTTTCTTTCCCCCGGGCGGGGAAGTCTCACCGAATTTGAATAAAAGGGTTTACCCAAATGCGTACCGACTATTGCGGACTTATTGACAAGAAATACCTCGGCCAGACCGTTACCGTGAAGGGCTGGGCTCACCGCCGCCGCGACCATGGCGGCGTGATCTTCATCGACCTGCGCGACCGCGAAGGCCTGGTGCAGGTGGTGATCGATCCGGACACCCCGGAAGCGTTCCAGTTGGCCGACAGCAGCCGCGGCGAATACGTGCTGTCCATCACCGGCATCGTTCGCGAGCGTCCGGCCGGCACCGCCAACAGCAAGATGATTTCCGGCGAGATCGAAATCCTGGCCAAGGAAATCGAAATCCTCAACGCCGCCGCCACGCCGCCGTTCCAGATCGACGACGAGAACCTGTCCGAGAACGTACGTCTGACCAACCGCGTGATCGATCTGCGTCGCCCGGCGATGCAGAAAAACTTGCGCTTGCGCTACAAGGTGGCGATGGGCGTGCGCAACCATCTGGACAAGCAGGGCTTCATCGACATCGAAACCCCGATGCTGACCCGCTCCACGCCGGAAGGCGCGCGCGATTACCTGGTGCCTTCCCGCGTGCACCCGGGCGAATTCTTCGCGCTGCCGCAATCGCCGCAGCTGTTCAAGCAATTGCTGATGGTGGCCGGCTTCGACCGCTACTACCAGATCACCAAGTGCTTCCGCGACGAAGACCTGCGCGCCGACCGTCAGCCTGAATTCACCCAGATCGATATCGAGACCTCGTTCCTGAACGAGGACCAGATCATGGACATCACCGAGGGCATGACCAAGGAGATCTTCCGCGACGTGCTGGGCGTGGAGCTGCCGCCGTTCCCGCGCATGACTTACGCCGACGCGATGTTCTACTACGGCTCCGACAAGCCGGACATGCGCGTGGACCTGAAATTCACCGAACTGACCGACGTGATGAAGTCGGAAGAGTTCAAGGTGTTCCGCGGCGCCGCCGACATGGCGAACGGCCGCGTGGTGGCTCTGCGCGTGCCGGGCGGTTCCAGTCTCAGCCGCAAGGAAATCGACGACTACACCCAGTTCGTCGGCATCTACGGCGCCAAGGGTCTGGCCTACATCAAGGTCAACGACGCCAGCAAGCCCACCGAAGAAGGACTGCAGTCGCCCATCGTCAAGTTCCTGTCCGCTGACGGCCTGAAAGCCATCATCGAGCGCACCGGCGCGCAAAACGGCGACATCATCTTCTTCGGCGCGGACAAAGCCAAGGTGGTGAACGAGGCCATCGGCGCGCTGCGCATCAAGATCGGTCACGAACACGGCCTGGCCAACGGTTACTTTGTCAAGGAGTGGCGTCCGCTGTGGGTGGTGGACTTCCCGATGTTCGAACACGATGAGGACGACGATCGCTGGACCGCCTGCCACCATCCGTTCACCAGCCCGAAACAGGGCCACGAGGACCTGATGGCCACCGATCCGGGCGCCTGCCTGGCGCGCGCCTACGATATGGTGCTGAACGGCTGGGAAATCGGCGGCGGCTCCATCCGTATCCACCGCGCCGACATCCAGGAGAAAGTGTTCGGCGCGCTGAAGATCAGCCCGGAAGAGCAGCAGAACAAGTTCGGCTTCCTGCTGGACAACCTGAAGTTCGGCGCGCCGCCGCACGGTGGCCTGGCTTTCGGTCTGGACCGCCTGGTGACGCTGATGTGCGGCGCGGAGTCCATCCGCGATGTGATCGCCTTCCCGAAAACCCAGCGCGCCCAGTGCCTGCTGACCAACGCGCCCAACGCGGTGGACGACAAGCAGCTGCGCGAACTGAACCTGCGTCTGCGCCAGAAGGCCGAGCCTTCCGCTTGATGCCGGTTTGATCCGACGCCGACGGCCGTTGCGCAAGCAGCGGCCGTTTTTCATTCGGCTACTCTCGGCGGTCTTGGCTTGAACCTTGCGCTTTTGGCCCAATCTAACAGCAGCCTCATACTTGTAAGCGAGCACCCGCCGGGCCGACATTGCAAAACTTTATCGCAACGATATGGATTTACAATTTGCCGATGCCGGCGGCCCTGATTTATAAAGCCTCGCATTCCGCCGCGTTTCCCGACGCCCGATCAGGGAAGCGCAGTCACACCAAGACCTTTAAGGAGATCCGCAATGGCCGTACTCGTTGGCAAACAAGCCCCCTTCTTCGATGGCGCGAAAACCTTCTCCGCCGTGCTGGGCGATGGTCAGATCGTTGACAACTACTCCTTCAAGCAAGCTACCGCCGGCAAGTACGCGGTAGTGTTCTTCTACCCGCTGGACTTCACCTTCGTGTGCCCGTCCGAACTGATCGCTTTCGACCACCGTCTGGCCGACTTCAAGGCCAAGAACGTGGAAGTGATCGGCGTGTCCATCGACAGCCAGTTCACCCACGCCGCATGGCGCAACACCCCGGTGGAAAAAGGCGGCATCGGCCAGGTTGGCTACACCCTGGTGGCCGATATCCAGCACGAACTGTGCAAGTCCTTCGACGTTGAAGCCGATGGCGGCGTCGCTTTCCGCGGCTCCTTCCTGATCGACCGCTCCGGCGTGGTGCAGCACCAAGTGGTGAACAACCTGCCGCTGGGCCGCAACGTCGACGAAATGCTGCGCATGGTTGACGCGCTGCAATTCACCGAAGAGCACGGCGAAGTGTGCCCGGCGGGCTGGAACAAGGGTAAGAAAGGCATGAAGCCGAGCGCCGAAGGCGTGGCTTCCTACCTGGCTGAAAACGCCAAGGACCTGTAATTCGTCGTAAACGGATTGCGTCCGACCCTGCCCCGCGCGCCTTGGCCCGCGGGGCTTTTTCTTGCGCGCCCTTGGCCGACTTGGCGCATTGCTCGCTATAACTAACAATAAGTTACCAAGATAACGACAGGCCCGAGCCATGTCTTTGCCGATCAGCCAGCTGGACAGCTATACCATGCTGCATGTGATGCGCTCCACTCACCTGTCCGTGCCGCACGCCTTGTTGGGCGCGGCCTTGCTGACCGGTCTGGAATGGGGGAAGGCGCCGCTTGCGGCCGCCTTGCTGTGGCTGCTGCTTTTCAGCCTGTTGCTGTTGAGCCTGTGGGGGACCACTTGGCGCGCCGGCCGTTGTCCCGAACACGACGATTGGCAGATCGCCGCCTTGTACCGGCGTTTTGCAGCGCAGATCGTCGCCGCGGGCTCGGGTTGGGGCGTCGCGGCCTGGATTCTGATGCCCGGCGACGATCTGACATACAGCCTGATCGTGGTGCTGTGGGGCATTGCGGTCAGCGCGGTGCAAGGCGCGATGCTGTCGGCGCGCCGCGAGTTGTTTTACGGTTTCGTCGGTCCACTCTGGGGTTTGCTGCTGCTGCGTTTGTTTCTCTCTCCGGAACCGGTGCTGCGTTGGGTGGGCGCTTCCGGCGTCATCTATTGCCTGTCGCTGACGCTGTTCACCGCCTTGTTGCATCGCTTCGCGCTGGAGTCCATGGGACAGCGCGCCGAAAACGCCAGCCTGATGCGCGAATTGACGCTGGAGCAGGCGCAGTTGGACAGTTACAACGCGATGCTGGAGCAGAAAAACATAGAACTGGACGGCGCGGTGGAGCGCATCAGCGAGCTGGCCTCGCGCGATCCCTTGACCGGTGTGTTGAATATGCGCTCCTTGATGCGGGAAATGGAGCGCCTGCTGGAACATTCGGAAACCCAGGGCGCGCCTTTCGCCATCGCCATCATCGATCTGGACCATTTCAAGCGTATCAACGACAGCTGCGGCCATGCGCGCGGCGACGAGGTGCTGCAACAGCTGTGCGTGCTGGCGCAGCAGGCGCTGGCGGACGGGGAGCTGTTCGGTCGTTACGGCGGGGAGGAGTTTCTGTTGTTGGCGCCGGCTTGCAGCGGTTCCGAGCTGAATCGGCGCATGGAAGCGCTACGCGACAAGGTGGGCGGCTGGGACTGGCGGCGTCTGACCGGAGACTTGCCGGTGACCTTGTCCTGCGGCGTGGCCGCCTGGCGGCGGGGCGTGGACCCGCTGAGTCTGTTGCAACAGGCGGACAAGGCGCTGTATCAAGCCAAGGCGTTGGGGCGCGACCGCGTCTGCCTGGCGAGAGAGGCCGAGGCGTGAGGCGGAGGCTGGGCATTCTGATGCCGTTTCCCTGGCAAGCGGCGCACCCGCGGCTGGAGGCGGAACTGGTGCGTCAGTTCGTCTCCATGCTCCAGCTCTCGATTCTGCAGTCCTTCATCGCCATCCCGCTGTTTGGCTTGCTGATGTTCGGGCACGCGCCCGGCTGGCGCATCTTGAGCTGGGTGGGCATGTTTCTGCTGATGCAGTTGCTGTTCGCGCGCCTGGTCTACCGTTTTCGCCGTTACGCGCATAGCCAGGACCAGGTGTTCCGGCATTATCAGGCGCTGCGGCAGTTGATGCTGTTCAGCGCGCTGGTGTGGAGCATGATGATGTGGTTCATGTTTCCGCAGGCGGAAGGGCCCTACCGCATCGTGGTGGTGCTGTGGCTAGCCGGCGGCTTCGCCGCGGTCTGCCTGCTGCTGGCCCCGTGCCGCGATCTGCACCTGACGTTTTTCGTCGGCTACTGGGTATACCCGCTGTACCGTTTCCACTGCGAGGGCACTTTGCTGTACAGCGCCTTGCTGGTGGGCGCGGTGATCTTCATCCTGGTGCAGTGGGAGTTCCTGTCCAGCTTCAATCCGCTGCTGCGCGACACCGTGAGGCTGCGCGAGCGCAATGCGGTGGTGCTGCGCCGGCTGCAGGATCTGTACGCGGAAAGCGCGGCCAAGAGGGAACTGCTGGAGCAGCGCAGGCAGATGTTGCAGCAAGCGGCGGAGCAGATGAATCTGCTGGCGGACTCCGACGTGTTGACCGGCTGCTTGAACCAGCGGGCCTTGCGTTGCCGGATGGCGGAGCTGGACCAGTCCGACGAGCCGGTCTGGAGCCTGGCGATGTTGGATCTGGACGAGTTCAAGCAGGTGAACGACCGCTTTGGCCATTTGGTGGGCGACCAGGTGCTGCAACAGGCAGCGCAGCATATCGCCTCCTGTTTGGAGGGCGGGATGACGCTGGCGCGCTATGGCGGGGAGGAGTTCGTGGTGCTGGCCCCGAGCCTGGCGCCGGAGAGGCTGGCCGAGAAGATGGAGGCGGTCAGGCTGCGCCTGCAAGGGGCCCAGCTGGACGGCTTGCCGGACGGCTACGCGCAGACGGTGTCCATCGGCGTGGCGGGCCAACCGCCGCTGAATGGCAGCCAACAGGCTTTGCTGCAGGCGGACGCCGCCTTGTACCGCGCCAAAGCGTCCGGCCGCAACAGGGTGTGCGTGTGGGACGCTAAGCCGGAGCGGGATTAGGCAGGCCGCGAGTTTGTTCAAAATCTGCTGTGCATGGTGTAACGCGGTACGGCGAGTAGGTCTTCAGAATGCGTATGGACCACCTGCACATACCGCTCCCGTCAGTCGTTTTCGCCTCTTGCCCGAGAGACTTTGAACAGGTTTTGAGATAGCGGTTCGGGATCGCGGCCGAGCATGGCGCGCAGCGCCGCTTGCTGGATCAGCGCCGACAGGCAGACGGCGGCGGCGCACAGCCACCATAGCGCGACGCCGCCCACGGCGCCGTACAGCCAGGTGCCCAGCGCCGGAGCGAACAGGGTGCGGCCCTGCCACACCGCGTTGTACAGCCCCAGATAGCGGCCGCGCAGCCGGCCTTCCGAGCGGTGCATCACCAGCATGGTGTAGCAGGGAGAAATCAGCAGCTCGCCCAGCGTCAGCGTCGTCATCATCAGCACGGCCCACAGCGCGCCTTGGCCCACGGTTAGCCACAGGAAGGCGAAACCGGTCAGCAGCACGCCGGCTTGAGTGCTGGCCAGCAGGCCCCAGTCCAGAATGCGCCGGCTGATCGGAATCTGCAACGCCACTACCATCAGCCCGTTCAGAGTGAACAGATAGCCCATCCATTGCGGGCCCAGTTGATAATGCTCGCGCAGGAACAGACCCAGCGTCACATAGATCTGGTCGAATACCGCAGTCATTAGCATCAGGGCCAGCAGCATGCGTAGAAAGGGAAGATCGCGCCAGGGGCCGACCAGCGCCTCGGCGGTCGCTTCGGCGGTTTCGAGCGCCGCCTGATGGATGGAGGCCGAACCGGCGCGGCGATAAGCCCAGGCCAGCCATAGCGCCGCGCTCAAGGTGGCGGCGGCGTTGGCGGCGTAGACCCAGCCGTAGCCGATGGTGGCAAGCGAACCGCTGAGCAAGCCGGCGCCGGCGACGCCCAGGTTGAAAGCCACCCGCAGCATGCCCTGCGCCACCGCGCGCTGCCGCGGCAGGCAGGGTTCCAGCGCCAGCCGCAGATTGACCGGGCGAAAAGCGCCGTCGGCGAAGCCGGAGACCAGCAAGACCGGCGCGAACAGCCAGAGCGGGATCGCCAGCGCCAGCAACAGCAGGCACAGGCCGGAAACGGACAGGAACAGCGTGGCCAGCTTGCGGCCGTCGAAGCGGTCGGACAGCGCGCCGCCGTTGAGGGAGCCTAGCAGCGCGCCGGCGCCGTAGGCCGCCATCATCAGGCCGATTTGCGTATAGCCCAGCTGGTAGCTTTCGCGCAGATAAAGCGGCAGGAATAGTTTGGAAATGCCGCCGATATTGTTGATGAGGCTGCACAGTACTTGGATGTAGACCGTGGCGGGCAGGCCGCGATAGGGGGACAGCAGGCGTTTCAGCCAGGGGGCGGGCTGCGGGCGGCTCATAAGAATCCAGGATATGATTATGCTTTTGGATTATCTTGCTGCGTTGCAACTAAGAAAGTCAACACCGCAAATATCCGGCCGGCCCGGAAAAACGCCGCGGGGAGGTTTTTCAGCGCAGCGGCAGCTTGGCTTTGACCGTGCGCATCATCGCGGGCTGGGCGGCGGCGACCGGGTGCAGCCCGTCCGGCTGGAACTGGGACAAATCGGCCTCGAAGCCGGCCACCAGCAAGGGTACGAAGGAGAGGCGCTCGCGTTTGGCCAAGTCGGCGTAGGCTTTGCGGAACTCGGCGCCGTATTGCGGGCCATAGTTCGGGGGCAGGGCCATGCCCACCAGCACTACCTTGGCCTTGCTTTGTTTGGCCAAGGCGATCATCTTGGACAGGTTGCCGCGCATCTGCTCCAGAGGCAGGCCGCGCAGTCCGTCGTTGGCGCCCAGCTCCAGCACCACGATGTCCGGGCGATGACGCGCCAGCGCGTCCGGCAACCTGGCCAGGCCGCCGGCGGTGGTTTCGCCGGAGACGCTGGCATTGACGATGCGGTGCTTCGCCCCCATCTCCTTGGCGAGCAGGCTGACCCAGCCCTGGCCGGGAGACAGGCCGTAACCGGCGGACAGGCTGTCCCCGAAGACCAATATCGTTGCGGCGGACGCCGGCAACATCAGCAGGCACAGGCCGGCGGAAAGTAGAACTTTGCTTAGTATCGAGCGCATAAATGAATCCAATTGAAACCCAGGCGGTGTTGGCGGCCAGCGAACTGGCCAAGCAGGTGCATTTCCACGGCGAGCCGCTGAACATCCTGCGCAGCGCCACGCTGACCCTGTATCCGGGCGAGAGCGTGGCCATCGTCGGCGCTTCCGGCTCCGGCAAGTCTACCCTGTTGTCCCTGTTGGCGGGTCTGGATCACCCGTCCGGCGGCGAGGTGTCCTTGTTCGGCCAAGCCTTGTCCGGCTTGAGCGAAGACGCGCGCGCGCTGCTGCGCAGAGACAAGGTGGGGTTCGTGTTCCAGAATTTCCAGCTGATGCCGCAACTGACCGCGCAGGAAAACGTGATGCTGCCGCTGGAGCTGGCCGGCCGCGCCGACGCGCGCGAAGCGGCGCGCCAGATGCTGGACCGCGTCGGCCTCAGCCATAGGCTGGGTCATTATCCGCGCCATCTGTCCGGCGGCGAGCAGCAACGAGTGGCCTTGGCGCGCGCCTTCGTCATTCACCCCGGCCTCTTGTTCGCCGACGAGCCCACCGGCAATCTGGACCCGCACAGCGGCCGCCAGATCATCGACCTGCTGTTCCAGCTCAACGCCGAGCAGGGAACCGCTCTGGTGCTGGTCACCCACGACACCGAGCTGGCCAGCCGCTGCGACGCCATCTACCGGCTGGTGGAAGGCAAGCTCAACGGGGCGCGCTCATGACTCTGGCCGGCCGCTTGACCTTGGTGTTGCGCTTCATCCGCCGCGAACTGGTGTCCGGCGAGCTCACCATCCTGGCCCTGGCTCTGGTGGTGGCGGTGATGGCGATGAGCAGCGTGGCTTTTTTCTCCGACCGCGTGGAGCGCGCGCTAAGCACCCAGGCCACGCAGCTGCTGGCTGCGGATTTGGTGCTTAACGGCAATCAGCCGGCGCCGGAGCCTATCCGCCGCGAAGCGGAAAAACGCGGGCTGCGGCTGGCTGACAACATCAGTTTTCCCTCCATGGTGTTTTCCGGCGGCCAGGCGGCTTTGGCCACGTATAAATCGGTTAGCGACAATTATCCCCTGCGAGGCGAAGTCAGCGTGAAGCTGGCCGATGGCCGCGTAGCCAGTGGCAGCTTGCGGCCGGCCGCGGGCACCGCCTGGGCCGACGCCAGGCTGATGCGGCGCTTGAAGTTGAAGCTGGGCGACATCCTGGGCGTGGGCGGCGCGCAACTGCGGCTGGCCGGCGAAATCGTCCGCGAGCCGGACGGCGCGATGGATTTGTACAACTTCGTGCCGCGGCTGATGTTCAACCGCGCCGACCTGGCCGCCACCGGCCTGATCCAGGAAGGCAGCCGCGCGCGCTGGCGGCTGATGTTCGCCGGCGACGATCGCGCCATCGCCGATTTCCGCCAGTGGCTGGACAGGACCAAGCCCAAAGACGCGCGGCTGGAAAACGTCGAGGAGGCGAGGCCGGAGGTGCGTACCGCGCTGGAGCGCGCGCGGCGCTTTCTCGGCTTGACCGCGATGCTGACCGTGGCGCTGGCGGCGTCGGCGGTGGCGCTGGTGGTCCGCCGTTACCTGGCGCGCCATTGGCAGCAGGTGGCGGTGCTGCGCTGCCTGGGTCTGACGGCAGGCGAGGTGTGGGGGCTGTTCGTTAGCCTGTTCCTATTGTTGGGCCTGCTGGCCGGCGCCTTGGGCACCGCCGGCGGCTTTGGCGTGCAATTGGCGCTGATGCAGCTGGCCAGCGGCTATGTCGGCGAGATATTGCCGGACCCGGGTTGGCTGACCTGGCTGGTGGGGCCCTTGGCCTCGTTGGTGTTGCTGGCCGGCCTGGCTCTGCCGCCCTTGATGGGCATACGCGACGTGCCGCCGGCCGCGGTGCTGCGCGATGAGTTGACGCCGACGCGTCAGGGCGTGCTGGCACCCTTGCTGGCCCTGGTGGCGCTGCTGGGCCTGGCCGCGTGGCAAGTTGGCGACCTGGCTGTGGCCGGCTGGCTGCTGGCCGGCATGCAGGGCTTCTTCGCCGCCGTGGGCGCGCTGGCGCTGGGCGTGGTCTATCTGATGCGGAGGCTGCCGCGCGGACGCCGCGTGGGCTGGCGCTTCGGCATCGCCAATATCGCCCGCCGCCACTGGCTGGCGGTGATCCAGATCGTGTCCTTGTCGGTGGGCCTGATGGCCTTGCTGACGCTGACCATTGTGCGCGACGACCTGATCGGCGCCTGGCAGCGCAGCGTGCCGGCGGACGCGCCGAATAAATTCGTCATCAATATCCAGCGCCACCAGCTCGACGGCGTGCGCAACGCCTTCGCCTCGGAGGGACGCGCGGCGCCGGAGCTGGCGCCCATGGTGCGGGCGCGGCTGATAGCGATCAACGAGCATCCGGTGCGGCCGTCGGCTTACGAGGACGAACGCGCGCGTCGGCTGGCCGAGCGGGAATTCAACCTGTCCTGGCGCGACGAGTTGCCGCCGGGCAACAAGCTGACGGCGGGCCAGTGGTGGCAGCCTCAGAAACGGATTCCGCCGCAGTTCTCGGTGGAACGGGAACTGGCCGGCACTTTGGGCATCAAGCTGGGGGACACATTGGTCTTCGATCTGGCCGGCACCCCTTACCGCGCCAAGGTCACCAGTTTGCGCGAAGTGCCGTGGGACAGTTTCCGCGTCAATTTCTTCGTGATCGGCACGCCCGGTCAGTTCAGCCAGCAGCCGGCCAGCTGGATTACCAGCTTCCGGCTGGAAGCGGCGGACGAGGATTTCGTCAATCGTCTGGTGGGCGAGTTTCCCAATCTGACCGTGATCGACGTCGGGGCGATCCTGACCGAGGTGAGGGCGATGATGGACAAGCTGTCGCGCGGGATCGAGGCCATGTTCGGCCTGGCCTTGGCCGCCGGCGTGCTGGTGTTGTGGGCATCGCTGGCGGCCACTCGCGACGAGAGGCTGTTCGATGTCGGTCTGATGCGGGCGCTGGGGGCATCGCGGCGGCAGGTGCGCAGCGTGGTGCTGGCGGAGCTGGCCTGGTTGGGCGCGTTTTCCGGTTTATTGGCGGCATTGGGGGCGATGGGCATTGGCGCTTTGGCTTCGGTCAAATTGTTCAACCTGCCCTTGGTGTTCAATCCGTGGCTGTTGCCCGCCGGCATCGCCTGCGGCGCGCTGGTGGTGGTGGTGGCCGGCTGGCCGCTCGTCGGGAGAGTGACCCGGACTTCGCCGATGGCGGTGTTGAGAGCGATTTGAGTTTGGTGGTCAAAGCTGAGAGTCAAGCGGGGCGAAACCCGCAAGGAGACGCATGATGGATGCGATAGTACAGGCGGCAATGGCCAAGTGGCCGAACGTGCCCGCCGTGTTTGGCTGGCTGCGGCTGGACGCGCGCGGCCAGTGGTGGATCAAGGACGAGCGCTTGCAGCATGAGGCGATGACCGAGTTTTTTGGCCGCAACTACAGCCGCGACGGACTGGGACGTTGTTATGTGCAGAACGGGCCGCAGAAAGTCTATGTGACGCTGGACGCCGCGCCGCTGGTGGCGCGGCGCACGCCGTCGGGTTGGAGCACGTTGCCGTACGACGATGACGTGCCTGCGCGCTCCGCCTGGCTGACGCCGGAAGGCATGTTGTTGATCGAGATCGGTGGAGAGTTGGCGGCGGTGGACGACCGCGACCTGGCCGCGGTGCTGGACGAGGGGGCGCCTGGCTGGGACGGCGACATGGCCTCGTTGCCGGACAGGCTGGCGCTGGGCAAGGCGGCGATTCCGCTGGGGAAGGAGAGCCTGCCGGATTTGTGGCGGCGTTACGGCATTGTCGGGCGGCCCAAAGGCTGAGCCGTTTCACCGTCAAACAAAACCCCGGGCAAGCCCGGGGTTTTGTTTGGTCCGCGCATGGCTTGGCTTAGAAGGTGTTTACGATCTCGCGAGCTAAGGTGAGACAAGGCGAAAACCGCTGAGAAAGCGGAGTGTACGCATGGTACATGAGCATTTCGAAGTTGCACTCACCGAGCCACGTTTCACGACGCGCAGCAGATCGTAAACAGGTTCTTAGAGCGGACGCGACTCCACCTGCACCATACGTTTGCGCCCGGCCAGCATGCCCATGGCGAAGGTGGCGGCGGAGATCAGCGTGAACAACAGACCCAGCGGCCACAGGCTGTGGGTCTGGTCGCGGATCAGGCCCACGCTGAGCGGGCCGAGCGAGGCCAGCGCGTAGCCGACGCCCTGGGCCATGCCGGACAAATGGGCGGCGACATGGGGATCCGGCGAGCGCAGCGCCAGCAGGCTCAGCGCCATGCTGAACAGGCCGCCCTGGCCCAGACCCAGCAGCACCGCCCAGAACAGCAGGCTGTCGGTCGGCGCGAACAGCATGCCCAGCAGACCGCTGATCACCAGCGCCACGGTGACGGCGATCGGCGGGCGCTGGTCGCGGCAGCGCTGTCCCAGCGCCGGCACTAGCAGCGAGGACACTACCTGAACCATGATGGAAATGGACAGCAGCAGGCCGGCGTGCAGCGGGGTCTCGCCACGGTCTATCAGGATGGACGGCAGCCAGCCGAACACGATGTAGGCCATCGACGACTGCAAGCCCATGAACAAGGTGACTTGCCAGGCCAAGGGGTCGCGCAGCAAGCCGCGCACCAGCCATTGTCCGTGATGGGACACCTGCCGGATCCGCGTCTGCGGCCACCACACCAACAGCGCCAGCAGCGCCGGGCTCGCCCAGATCGCCAGCGCGCCCTGCCAGTTGTTCCCCATCCAGCGCATCGCCGGCACGGTCAGGCCGGCGGCCAGCGCCGCGCCCAGGCACAGCGCCATGGTGTAGACGCCGGTCATCAGGCTGACCTGGGCGGGGAAGTCGCGCTTGACGATGCCGGGCAGCAGCACGCCGATGATGCCTATGCTGGCGCCGGCCAAGGCCGAGCCGGCAAACAGGCCGAATTGACCGAACTGAGTGCGCAGCAAAATGCCCAGCGCCAGGGTCACCAGAATCAGCGCGATGGTCTTTTCACTACCCCAGAGGCGGGCCAGCCTCGGCGCCAGCGGACCGAACACGCCTAGGCAAGCGACCGGCAGCGTGGTGAGTAGGCCGGCCATCAGGCCGCTGAGCCCGCGGCTGGCGGCGACGTCGTGCAGCACCGGGGACAGGCTGGACAGCGCCGGCCGCAGATTGACGCCGACCAGGATCAGGCCCAGCAGCAAGAGCCAGGGACGGTGCAGCGCGGGGCGCTGGCTTTGCACGCCGGCGTCGTCGATCTCGGCGTCGATCAGCGTGTCTTCAACCGGCAGATGATCCGGCATGGATTTGGGTGTGGACATGGGTTTTCCTTCTGCGCTTTTGTTGTTGTCGGAGCCGGCTCCCCGCGCCTGGGGGCCGGCTCAAATCGGGCTTAATCCGTGTTGGAGCGATTCAGCAAGCGGTCCAGCGCCTCCAGCAAGGGACGGGTGATGGCGGCGGCGGCGCGCGCCGCCTCGTCCGGCCGGCGCTGGCGTATGGCTTCGTAAATGGCTTGGTGGGCGGCGAGGTCCGGGTCCGGCAGGGCCTCGTCGAGGATGGACTGCTGTACGTGCTGACGCACCGCGCGCGAAAAATACGCGTAGAGCTCGGCCAGAGCCTGGTTGCCGCTGGCGTTGGCGACGGCGAGATGAAATTCCAGATCTCGTTCGATGAAGTTTTCCAGCGGTTCCTGAGGCAATCGTTCGCCGCGCCGCGCCAGCGCGTCCGCTATCGCGCTGAGATCCGCTTCCGGGCAGCGGCTGGCCGCCAGCCGCGCCGCGCTTTCCTCCAGCATGCAGCGCACTTCCAAGTGCTCGCGCAGGCTGGCGCGGCTGATGGCGCGCATGGCGTCGCCGGGGTTGACCGTTGCGCGCACATAGCTGCCGTCGCCCTGGCGCACCTCCAGCAAGCCGGCGTAGAGCAGCACCCGCACCGCTTCGCGCACCGTGTTGCGGCTGACGCCCAGCTGCTCCGCCAGTTCCGGTTCGGTGGGAATGCGAGCGCCTAACGGCCAGTCGCCGTCCGCCAGACGTTTGGCGATGTTTTCCACGGCGATGTCGACCAGCGAGCGTTTATAGGGCAGCGCCAGCATGCGGCCTCCTTATTCATCCAATCATCCGATGAATTTTAACGAGACAATACGGCGCAGGCAATGCTAGATGAAAAACAAATAGCAAATATCAATCATGCATAAGTGGAGATGCCGTTGCCGCTGTTGCCGTTGCCGGACAGGCCCAGGCCGTTGTTCAGAATCTGGGAATTGACCGCATAGGGCGCGCCCAGAGAGTAAACCATCGCGTACAGCGATAGCGCGCTGATCTGCTGCGCGCTCAGCTGGATGGTGCCGGACTGGTTGCCGGTCAAGGAGGCGAGGTTGGCGGGGACGGTGTTGGACGTCGGGGTGGCCGACTGCCTCAGCTGCAGGCTGAATTGCATTTTCTGCAAGGCGGTCAGGGTTTGCGGAATGGTGCCGTTGCCATAGGAGGCGTAGCTGTTGGCCAGCCAGTTCAGCGCCCGGGCGGCGGTGTAGAGCAGATTGGCCACGCCCTGGGAGTCGCCGCTGTAAGCGCTTTGCAGGCTGTTGTTGCTCAGGCTGAGGCTGCCCATCTGGCCGAACTGCTGCGGATATTGAAAATTGAGGCCGATCTGGTTCAGCTTGACCAGCAGCGAGCTGCCGTTGCTGTAACTGGCGCCGGCCTGCTGGTTCATGCTGTTGGCCAATTGCTTGGCGATGGGGTCGCGGCTGAGCAGGCCGCCGCTGACCAGCAACGCGTTCAGGCTGCCTTGCAGGGTGTTGAAGGCGTCGGCCAGCGATTGCGCCTGCCCGTTGAGGCCGTTCAGATCCAGCTTGACCGAGATATTGGTGCTGCCGGTGGACAGCAAGTCCATGGATACCGAGGCGCCCAGCGAGATGCCGCTGTTGCCGGCGTTGGAACCGGAGGCGCCGTTGATCAGGTAGTTGGCGTTTTGCGCGGCCTGGGTCTGGGTCAGGTTTTGGCCGCTGCCCACCGCCTGGGTTTGGTCGAAGGCCAGGCGGGATAGGCCATTCTGGTCCGTATTGTTGCCGTCGTTGTCGCTGACCAGAATCTGAAAGTTGTTGCTGGCGCCGGTCTGGGCGGCGCTAATTTGCAATTGATAGTTGCCGGAGGCGTTCTGCACGATATTGGCCACCATGCCGACGCCGGAGCCGTTGATGGCGGTGGCGATGCTGGACAGGGTGCCGTTGCTGATGGACAGCGTGGCCGAACTGCCGCTGGGCGTGAAGCTGGTGGCCGAAGTGGGAGAGGTGTAGGCGTAGCTGCCGGTCTTGATGGTCAGGCTGCCGCTGCCCACCGCCGTGCTGCTGGTGTCCGGCAGCGTGAAGGCGGTGACTGCGCTGTGCGCCTGCGCCAACTGTGAAATCGATACGCTGTAATTGCCGTTTTGCGCGCCGGCGGCGGTGGAAACGCTGGCCACCGACGGATTGCTGCTGCTGCCGCTGATGGAGTTGTTGACCGCGTACGGGGAGTAGATCTGTTGCAGGCTGTCCTGGAAGATGTTCAGGCTGGACAGCAATTGGCCCAGCCCGGAAATCAGCACCACATTGGGATCGGTGCCGGCGCTTTGCGAGCTGTTGCCGCTGCGGATGAGCGGAACAATGGGCGATGTGCCCAATAAACCGCTCAAGAGTTGGTTGTTATTGCCGAAAAGCGATAACAGCGGATTGTAATTTCCGAGGATATTGTTTGCCATGGCTGACCCGCAGAATCCCTGTTGCCACCTCTCAGTGTAGGTGATCAATCAGGGATTTGCTGGCAAGCGGGCTGTCCCGGCGGACAGGCCGCCGGGGAGAAGGCTTACTTGGCCGGAGCCGCGTCCTTCACGCATTTCTTCACGAAGCTGGCCTTGGCCGCGCCGGCGAGTTTCTTGTCGGCGGCTTTGACGTCGCAGCTTTTTTGGGCGTTGGCGGCGGCGCTGTCTTTCTCGCATTTCTTCAGGAAGCTGCTTTTAGCGGCGCCGGCCAGTTTTTTCTCGGCGGCTTTGGCGTCGCAGGCGGCGTCAGCCAGCGCCAGGTTGGCGGAAGTCAGGGCCAAAACAGCGATCATCAGGTATTTGCGCATGATTCATCCTTAGTAGGGCGGGTTGTCGGTCCCATGACGGGCGAGAAAAACGATACTCCAAGTTATAGCGCATGAACACTGCGTTTTGTTGACGTCATGTAACAGTTTGCATCGATAGATGTCAGCATTGTCAGTAAAAGCGGCTGCTGGCTAAGGCGCGAACAGGCTCTCATTCGTAGCGGCGCTGGCGCGCGTTGAGGCGGTAGACCAGGGCGAGGGTGGAGAAGGCGAACAGCACCAGCAGCAGGCCCAGACGGTGGGCGCTGGCGTAGTCGGCCTGCTCCACGTGGTTGTACAGCGCGATGGAAATGACCCGGGTTTCCCCTTCGATATTGCCGCCTATCATCAGCACCACGCCGAATTCGCCCACGGTGTGGGCGAAGCCCATGCTGGCGGCGGCCAGCACGCCGGAGCGGCAGCTGGGCAGGATGACGCGGGTCAGCCGCTGCCAGCGGCTGGCGCCCAATACCATCGCGGTTTCGATTTCCTCGCGCCGCACCGCGTTGAAGCTGACGATCAGTGGTTGCAGCACGAAGGGCAAGGAGTACAGCACCGAGGCGATGATCAGCCCCTGAAAGGTGAAGGCGAGGCCGGGCCAGCCCAGCCAGGCGGTCAGTTGACCGATGGGGCCATGCGGGCCGAAGGCGACCAGCAGATAGAAGCCCAGCACCGTGGGCGGCAGCACCAGCGGCAGCGTCGCGCTGGCCTCTATCACCGGCTTGAGGCGCGAACGCGTGCGCGACAGCCACCAGCCCAGCGGCACGCACAGCACGAGCAGGATGAGGGTGCTGATGGCGGCCAGCCGCAGCGTGAGCGCGATGGCCGCCCATTCGGAAGCCGTCATTGCGCGAAGTCGTAGCCCGCCTTCTTGATCAGCGCGCGCGCCTTGTCGCCCTTGAGGAAGGCGAGGAAGGCCTTGGACGCCGGCGTGTCGCGAATCAGCAGCGCATCCTGGCGGATGGGCTGATGCAGTTTGGCCGGCACCAGCCAGAAATGGTTGGAAATGCCTTGCTCCAGCAACTGCGCGTAAGCGACGAAGGCGAAGTCGGCGCCGCCGACCTGGGCAAATTGCATGGTCTGGCTGATATTGTCGCCGGTGACGAACTTGGGCTTGAGGGTATCGGCGAGTTTCAGCGCGGCCAGGGTTTCCATCGCCGCGCGGCCGTAGGGCGCGGCCGCCGGGTTGGCGATGGCCAGTTTGTTGAAGTTGCCACCGCGCAGCGCGGCTTCGCCGGCGTCGTCGCGCAGCTTGCTCCACAGCGCGAGTTTGCCTATGGCGTAGGTGAAGCGGCTGTCGGCCTTGCCTATCTTGTCGCGCAGCAATTCGGCCGGGCGTTCGTCGTCGGCGGACAGGAACACGTCGAAGGGCGCGCCCTGGCGGATCTGCGCGGTGAGCTTGCCGGAAGCGCCGCCACTGGCCTTAATGTCGTGGCCGCTGGCGGCCTTGAACTCCACGGCGATCTTGTCCAGCGTCTGCTGGAAATTGCTGGCGACCGCCACGGTGACGGTGTCGGCGGTGGCGAACAGCGGGGACAGCAACAGCAACAAGCTCAGTATTTTGCGCGGCATGGTCGGCTTCCTGACAGGGTATGTGGCGACCATTATGCCGCCAGCCTGGGCGCTAGCCTACTCCCCAAACGGCGTAGCCGCCGCCAAGTGCTGGGCCATCTGCCGCGCGTGATGGCGGCTCCAAAGGTCGACGCGCTGTTGTACCCACTCCGCGTTGGACGGTTGCGCATCGGCCGGATTTAATTCTTTTCCCAGCAGGTTGACGCCGCCGGCCAGCAGCAATCCGGACTCGGAGTCCTCCAACTGGCCTATGGTGGAGACTTGGGCCAGGTAGGGGTCGATATCGTCGGCGAAGCGGGCCAGATTGAGAGAGGCCTGCAATGGCCGCCGCGCTTCCGGTCCGGCCAGTTCCCTCAGCATGTCGCCCACCGCCACGCGCAGCCGGGCGATGCCCGGTCCGGGCGCGGCAGCCACCGGCAGCCCCTCGAGGCATAGCGCCTGGGCCAGGCTGCGGCGGTAGCAGGCGTCGAGGCGATTGTGCTCGTCCGCCGCAGTGGCCAGCCATTGGCCATCCGCTTGGCGGCCCAGAAAGATCAGCGGTTCGATCAGGATGCCGTGATAGCGCTTCAGATCGACGCCGGGCTGCAGGTACAGCACCTGGCCGGCATGGTCCGGGTTGGGGTGGAAGGCTTCGCTGGGCAGCAGGACCAGATTCTCCGGCTTGTCTCCGGCGTGACCGATATTGGCCAGCAAGGCGGAAGCCATCAGCGCGCAGGCGAGTTTAAAGAAGGGTTTCATCGTGCGGGCTCAATGGGGATTGCATGGGAGATGGACTGCTGCCGCCATCGCGGCGTTCCATCGATATTGTTGCAACTTTGTGACGAGGGCGGACTATCTTCATGCGGCTTATTGCGCAGGCGAGGCTGCGCCGCGCCGCGCCGCCGGCGTCAATTGCTGGCGCAGCAACGGGGACCAATCCTGGATCAGCAGCTGCCGCCAGCCGTCGTCCTCGTCGCCGGCGGCGGCTTCGGCCTGCGATTGCATGGTGACGCCGCCGGCGACCACGCCCCGTCCCATCGCGTCTTCCAATTGAGACACCGAGGACACCAGTTGCAGATACGGTTCTATATTGGAAGCCATGCAAGGCAGTTGCAGCGCTACGTGGCTGCTGCTCAAGGGCTGGCTGTCCTGGGCGATCCGAGATTGGCGCGCCGCCACCGCGATGCGCAGGCGAAGCACGCCTGCGGTGGCGACGTCGGTCAGGGCGATAGGCCAGGCCTGCAGCAACGCGGCCACCTGGCGGCGCAGGATCTGGTTGACGATTTCTTGTTCCGCGGCTTGCAGTAACTGCCAGCCGCCGTCCTGTTGCCGGTTCAGCAGCAACAGCGGTTCCACGATCAGCGCGTGGTAGCCGTTCAGCGCCGCGGGCGATTGCAGGTAAGTCAATTGCTGCGCATGCCGGCCTTGCCGGAAGGCTGCCATCGGCAGACGCCATAAATCCCTGTCGGTCTGCCGGACTGCCGCCAATCTGGCCAGCGCCGTCCAGGCCACCAATGCGCATCCCAGATTGAAGAATGGCTTCATGAAAAGACTCGCATCATTTAAGCAGTCCATTTAATCAGGTATAGAACGCGAGCAAAACTATGCAAAATGGAAAGGTGGACAGTTGATTTGGCGCAAACTTTGCTTGATTGCGGGGGGAGGGCCTGACATGTCGGTCAGGCCGGCTTGTCTGGTATCATGCGCGATCGTTCCGCTGCGCTGCCTTATTCTTTCCGTCAAATGATGAAAACACTGTTTCGCCTGTTCTTGCTGTGCCTCGCGCTGGGCTGTGCCTGGCTGGCCTGGGTGGTCCTGATTCCGGTTGGCTTGCCGGAAGCCGGTTACAAGCTGACCGTGGGACCCAACCGCACTCTGAGCCAGGTGGCGCGCGGGCTGGAACAGGAGGGGGTGGTGCGCAGCCGCCAGGTGATGGTGGCCCTGGCACGCCTGCAAGGCGTGGACCGCAAGATCAAGGCGGGCCTGTATCGTTTCGACGGCCAGGCATCGATGCTGGACATCCTGAGCCGCTTGGCCGACGGCCACCCGGACGAGGCCAGTCTGACGGTGATCGAGGGCTGGACCTTCCGCCAATTCCGCCAGGCGATAGACCGCAATCCGGATATCCAGCATACCGCCAAGGACTGGAGCGACGAGGAGATCATGCGGCGACTGGGCTTTGGCGACGCCAAGCCGGAAGGCCTGTTCTTTCCCAGCACCTATTTGTTCAGTCCGGGCATAGAAGACGCCGAACTGTACCGGCAGGCTTTCAGCGCCATGCAACAGCGGTTGGAGGCGGCCTGGGCGGCGCGCAAGCCGGAACTGCCTTACCGCACGCCTTACGAACTGCTGATCATGGCCAGCCTGATAGAGAAGGAAACCGGCGAAGACGCCGACCGTCCAATGGTGGCGGGGGTGTTCGTCAACCGCTTGAAGCAGGGCATGCGCTTGCAGACCGACCCATCGGTGATCTACGGCATGGGCAGCCTGTACCAGGGCAAGATCGGCAAGGCCGATCTGCGCCGCGACACGCCTTACAATACGTATACCCGCGCCGGGCTGACGCCGACGCCCATCGCCCTGCCGGGCAAGGCGGCGCTGGACGCGGCGGCTAATCCGGCCGCGACCAACGCCCTGTATTTCGTCGCCCGCGGCGACGGCACCTCGCACTTTTCCGCGACGCTGGACGAACACAACCAGGCGGTGCGCAAATACATCTTGAAGAAAGGACAGTAATGGCGCTAGAGCAGCAACGCGGCCGCTTCATCAGCCTGGAGGGCATAGACGGCGCCGGCAAGAGCACCCATCTGGCCTTCATCCGCGATTGGCTGGCGCAACACGGCGTCGACGCCGTGTTCACCCGCGAGCCGGGCGGCACTCCGCTGGGAGAGAAAATCCGCGAACTGCTGTTGGCGGTGGACACCGAGGCCTCGCTGGACGCGGAAACCCTGCTGGTGTTCGCCTCGCGCCAGCAATTGCTGCACAGCGTGATCGAGCCCGCGCTCGCCGCCGGCCAGTGGCTGGTGTCAGACCGCTTCACCGACTCCACTTTCGCCTTTCAGGGCGGCGGCCGAGGCGTGCCCTTCGAGCGCATCGCCGAACTGGAACAATGGGTGCAGCACGGTTTGCAGCCGGACCTGACCCTGCTGTTCGACCTGCCGCTGGAGGTAGCTGCCGAGCGCATGTCCAAGACCCGGCAGCTGGATCGCTTCGAGCAGGAAAAAGCCGATTTCCACGTGCGCGTGCGCGAAGCCTATCTGCGGCGCGCCGCCGGCCAGCCGCGTTTCGCGGTGCTGGACGCCAGCCGCTCCATCGCCGAGATCCAGGTCGACATCGCGGCCTGCCTGCAAAAACTGCTGGAGGCCGCGTGATGCTGCTGCCCTGGCAACAAGGCGACTGGGCGCGGCTGAACGCCGAGCGCGAGCGCCTGCCCAACGCCTGGTTGTTCACCGGCGCGGCGGGCATCGGCAAACTGGAGTTCGCCGAATATCTGGCCCAGTCCTTGCTATGCGAACGCCCCCAAGCCGGCCACCAGCCTTGCGGCGAATGCGAAGCCTGCCGTTGGTATCTGCACGCCACTCATCCGGACTTCCGCCGCTTGTCGCCGCTGGGCGATGAGGACGAGGAAGGCAAGGAGGGCGCGGAGGGCAAGAAAGTCAGCCGCAAGCTGCCGGTGATCAAGATCGAGGCGGTGCGCGAGGTGATCGACTTCGCTCATCTGAGCGCGCATCGCGCCGGCCGACGCATCGTCCTGGTGGAACCGGCGGAAAGCCTGAATCCGGCCGCCGCCAACGCCTTGCTCAAAATCCTGGAAGAACCGCCGGCCGAGGTCTTGTTTCTGCTGGTGGCGCATGCACCCCAGCGGTTGCTGCCCACCATACGCAGCCGCTGCCGCCAATTTCCGCTGACGCGGCCGGACCAGGCGCAAGCGCTGGCCTGGCTGCGCGAGCAGGGCGTGGCCGACGCCGAACTGGAGCTGGCCCACAACGGCGGCGCGCCGCTGTTCGACCACGATCCGGCGCTGGCCAAGCTGCGTGGCCAGTTTGTTCAAGGGCTGGCCCAGCCCAGCTTCGCCAATGTGTTGCAGCTGGCGGAGGCGGTGGATAAACAGAAACTGCCGCTGCTGCTGCCCATCGGCTGGCTGATGAAATGGCTGCATGATCTGGCGAGTTTGAGACTGGCCGGTTTGGTCCGCTATTATCCAGATCAGGAGCGCGCCTTGCAGCAGCTGTCGGCGCGCGCCGACATCGCGCAATTGATGGCGTGTCAGCAAACGCTCAATCAACTGGCGCCGTTTGGCCAGCATACGCTGAACACGCGCTTGCAATTGGAGGCGGTGCTGATGGACTATCTCAAGATATTCGCCAGCGGCAAGGCCGCCTGACACTGAGGGTTAGCAAGTATGGACACTTCCGCCACTCGCCCGGACCTCAACCCCAACCGTCCCGGGGTGCTGTCCCTGCACATCAAGGAGCGCAGCGCGCTGTTCGCCGCCTACATGCCCTTTGTGCGCCACGGCGGCATTTTCATTCCCACCAACAAGGAAATGAAGCTGGGCGAGGAAGTCTTCTTGCTGCTGACCTTGATGGACGATCCGCAGCGCATCGCGGTGCAGGCCAAGGTGGTGTGGCTGACGCCGGCCGGCGCCAACAACAGCCGTGTGCAGGGCGTCGGCGTCGAGTTCGTCGCCGGAGATACCGGCAAGCAGGCCAAGGACAAGATCGAGGCCCTGCTCAGCGGTGTGCTCAACTCCAGCCGGCCCACCCATACCATGTGATTGTTTTCGCGGCGCGTTTCCGCGCGCCGCAGCCTGATTGACGCAAATATGTTTATCGACTCCCACTGCCACATCAATTTTCCCGACCTCGCCGCGCGCATGCCGGAAGTGCTGGCCAATATGCAGGCCAACCAAGTGAGCCATGCGCTGGTGATCGGCGTCAGCCGTCCCAAATATCCGCAAGTGCTGGCGCTGGCGGAAAGCCACGGCAATTTGTACGCCACCGTGGGCGTGCATCCGGATGATCCGGAGGCGGAAGAATACAGCGAGGACGAGCTGGTGGCGCTGGCCGCGCATCCGCGAGTGGTGGGCATTGGCGAAACCGGCCTTGACTACCACTGGTGCAAGGGCGATCTGGACTGGCAGCATCAACGCTTCCGCACCCATATCCGAGCCGCCAAGCGCGTGGGCCTGCCGCTGGTGATTCATACCCGCGAATCCGCCGAGGACACCATCCGCCTGATGCGTGAAGAGAACGCTGAAGTGTGCGGCGGCGTGATGCATTGCTTCACCGAAACCTGGGAGGTGGCGCAGGCGGCGCTGGAACTGGGCTTCTACATTTCCTTCTCCGGCGTGGTGACTTTCAAGAACGCGGCCCAGGTCAAGGAGGTGGCGCAGAAAGTGCCGCTGGAGCGGATGCTGATCGAAACCGACTCGCCCTACCTGGCGCCGGTGCCGTATCGCGGCAAGGTCAATGAACCGGCCTACGTCCGCCATGTGGCCGCGCATATCGCGGAACTGCGCGGTATCGAGGTGGAAGAGGTGGCGCGCGTCACCAGCGATAATTTTTTCCGGCTCTTCTCCAAGGCCGGTCGTTGAAGCGGAGAAAGCGCATGAAGCGAATCTTGCTGTCCGGGCTGGCCTTGCTGGCCATCCTGTTGTCGGCCCAGGCTTGGGCCAATTGCGTCAATCTGAACGGCCGCAGCTATTGTTCCGAAGACGGCGGCATCGCTCTGGTGCAGCGCGGACAGGCGATGTGCGGCAAGGGTGAATGCGCGATTGATGAATTCGGCAACGTATTGTGCTCGCCGTATCCGGGCGGCGGGGTGGTGCGCGCCAATGGCGTCACCTACGCCGGCCCCGGCGCCTGCCTGTTGTCGCGCGACGGCAATCCGTATTGCGCCAAGCAGCCGCGCGGCAGCTGCCAGCAAGACGCGGACGGGAATGTCCGTTGCGACGGCGGCTGGGTGCGCGAGAAGGCGGAACGCCCGGAGCGCTGCCGCTGATGTCTTGTTACTTGGAAAACGTCATTGGGCTCGCTTGAAGTCACCATCCTGGGCTGCGGCTCCAGTTCCGGCACGCCGGCCATAGGCTGCGATTGCGCTACCTGCCGCTCGCCGGATCCCCGCAATCGCCGCACCCGCGCCAGCGCCTACATTAAGGTGGCCGGCCAGGGGCTGTTGATCGACACCGGGCCGGACCTGCGGCAGCAGGCGTTGCGCGAAGGCCTGAGCCGGGTGGACGCGGTGCTGTACACCCACCCGCACGCCGACCACCTGAACGGCATCGACGATCTGCGCGCCTTTTGTTATGTGAAGAAAGGGCCGATCACGCTCTACGGCAACGCCTTCACCCTGGACAACATCAAGCGCCGTTTCGACTACGCGCTGCTGCCGCCGTCCAAAATGTGGGACAAGCCGGTGCTGTTGCCGCAGCAGGTGGACGGGCCGGTGGACTGCGGCGGCGTCGCGCTGACGCCGGTGCCGCTGCAACACGGCTCCTGGCCTTGCCTCGGCTGGCGCGTCGGCGACATGGCCTGGCTGACCGACGTGTCGGACATCCCTGACAGCAGCCTGCCCTTGTTGCAAGGGCTGAAAGTCTTGTTTCTCGACTGCCTGAACCACGACCCCTATCCGTCCCACCTCGGCGTGCGGCAATCCTTTGCCTGGGCCGAGCGCATCGGCGCCGAGCGCACGGTGCTGATCCACATGACCCACCGGCTGGAGTTCGCCGCGCTCCGCGCTGAATGCCCGCCCGGCGTGGAGGTGGGCTATGACGGCCTGCGCGTCGAGCTGCCGTTTAGCTGATACCCGTCATGTCAAGAAATCGTTAATAATCAATCGCTTTTATTTCAGGGCTGCAGCGGGATTTTCTGATCCAGCACCGCCACCGCGGTCAGCGCATTGTCCGGGCTGCCGTCCAGCAGCTTGTCGGAATAGCTGAGGTAGGTCAGGGTATTGCGTTTGGCGTCGACGATGCGCACCACCCGCACATGCTTGAAGATGAAGGACGCGCCTTCCTTGAATACCTGCTCCTGCTTGGGCAGCGGCCGCGAGAACTTGATCGCGCCCACCTGGCGGCAGGCCACCGAGAAGCGGGACGGGTCCTTGGCCAGGCCCAGCGCTCCCTTATAGCCGCCGGTCTTGGCGCGCGAGATATAGCAGGCCACGCCTTGCACTGCCGGGTCGTCGAAAGCTTCCACCACCACCTTGTCGTTGGGGCTGAGCAGCTTGAAGGTGGTGGACACCTCGCCCACTTCCTCGGCCATCGCGGGCGCGGCCAGGCAGGCGAGCAGCAACAGGGCAATCTTGTTCATTCAGGTTCTCCGGCCGCGGGAAAAACGCCGGCCGCGGAGGGCGGCCGGCGTTCTGCGGATGGAAGCGATTGTAGGGAAAGCCGGCCTCCGCCTCAATCGGCAGCCGCTTTGGCGCGGAAGGCCGCCATTTCATCGGCGACGAAGTACTCTATCATTGTGCGGTAGACCGCCGCGGTCAGTGCCGCGTCGGCCCCCAGTTCGCCGGCCAGACGCTCGACGCGGCGCATCACCTGGTCGACGCGTTTGCCGCCTTCCACTTCTTCCCGGCTGTGCTTGAACGCCGCCGCCTGGCGCACATAAAGGCCACGCTCGGCGATCAGCGCCACCAGCGCGCGGTCGATGCGGTCGATCTGGCCGCGCACCTCATCCAGGTTTTGGCATTGGTAGATCTGTTCCATTCTGCGTCCTCTCCTCTTAAAGAGTGTGTTTACGATCTCGCGAGCTCAGGCGAGACAAGGCGAAACCGGCTGAGGAAGCGGAATGTACAAGTGGTACATGAGTATTTCGAAGCCGGCACTCATCGCACAATTTCTCAGCCGACGCGCAGCAGATCGTAAACAGGTTCTTAATAGTAGTTCAAACCCATCGCCGCCTTAACCTCGGACAGTGTGGCGGCCGCCACTGCGCGCGCGCGCTGGGTGCCGGTTTTCAGCATTTCCATCACCGCGGCCGGATCGCGCGCGTACTGCTCGCGGCGGGTGCGGGTTGGCTCCAGCAAGGCCTGCAGGCATTCCTCCAGCTGTTTCTTGATCACGGTGTCGCCCAGGCCGCCGCGGCGGTAATGGTCCTTCCATTCCGCCACTTGCGCCGGGTCGGAGTGGAACACGTCCAGATAGGTGAACACCACATTGCCTTCCACCTGACCCGGATCGGCGACGCGCAGGTGATTGGGGTCGGTGTACATCATTTTCACCGCCTGGCGGATCTCGTCCGGCGTGGCCGATAGGGTGATGGTGTTGCCCAGAGATTTGGACATCTTGGCCTTGCCGTCGATGCCGGGCAGGCGGGAGCCGTGTTCCGGCACCACCGCGCGCGCTTCCACCAGCACAGCCCGATCCACGCTGCCGTTGAAGCGGCGAACGATCTCATTGGTCTGCTCGATCATCGGAATCTGGTCTTCGCCCACCGGCACGATGCTGGCCTTAAAAGCGGTGATGTCCGCGGCCTGGGCGGCGGGGTAGGTGAGGAATCCGGCGGGAATGTCGCGCTCGTAGCCGCGCTGCTTGATTTCATCCTTGATGGTGGGGTTGCGCTCCAGGCGCGCCACGGTGACCAGGTTGAGATAGTAGGAAGACAGCTCGGTTAGCTCCGGCACCAGGCTCTGGATGAAGATGGTGCTTTTTTCCGGGTCTATGCCCACCGCCAGGTAATCCAGCGCCACCTGCAGCACATTGTCGCGGACCTTCAGATAGTTGCCCATATTGTCGGTCAGCGCCTGGGCGTCGGCGAGCAGCAGGAACTGACGGCAATGGTCTTGCAGAATCACGCGGTTGCGCAGCGAGCCGACGTAGTGGCCCAGATGCAGTTGTCCGGTGGTGCGGTCGCCGGTGAGGATGATGTCTTTGGCTGTGATGCTGTCCAGATTCATATTGGTCTCCAGTGAGCTTGCTGGAAACTGCCGATCCGGGGAGGAGAGGTACTGCTGGAAACCCTATGCCGCCGTATCGGCAGCTTCCGGGTTTTGGGTATGCAAACGCCGGCGCCGCCTTAGTTCAGGCGCCACCACCAAAAAAAGGATGCGAATGCGGTTGCGTAGTTCATGGGCTTTATCAGAGCACGGCGGGCAGAGCAGCGTCAAGCGTCTTCTCAGGCCAGGACATGCAGCAGGCTGCCGGCCGGCGGCATGAGGTCTTCGGAATAGGGCGAAACGTTCTTGTTTCCGGTCGCGCTCTGAGCTTGGCGCAACAGCCGTTCGAAAGACTCGCCCTGGGAAGCGGCATCCCTGTTGGCCGTGGAGGATTGAGGGGGAGGGGCGACGAACTCAGCCATTTCCTTGCGTGGATCGCCGGCGGCGGCGCGGCTGTCAGTCTTGGCGGCGACCGCGCTCACTTGTCTCAACGGCGAGGCGGCGGCCTTGATCTGCGCGGTGATGGAGGCTATATGCATCGGGGTTCCCGGTTCAAGGGATTAAGATGCTTATTTGAGAGCGCCTGCTTGCTATATGTTCCGAAGGGAATTGTAAAAAAGTGATAATAAACAAAGTGCTATATGGATATTGTTGCAGGATTGCTTAGGCGGTAGGCATGAAAACGGCCGGGCGAAGCCGGCCGGTTCAATATGGGATACAGGTAAGGCTTAGAGTCTGTTCAAAGTCTCGCGAGCAAGGGCGAGACAAGGCGAAAACAGCTGAGAAAGCGGATACGGTACATGAGCATTTCGCAGCTGTACTCTCCGTGTCACGTCTCACGACGCGCAGCAGATCGTAAACAGATTCTTAGAACGTGTTTACGATCTTGTGAGCTAAGGCGAGACAAGACGAAAACGGCTGAGAAAGCGGAATGTACACACGGTACATGAGCATTTCGAAGCCGGTTTCAACGCCGTATCGTTGACGCGCAGCAGATCGTAAACAGATTCTTAGAAACGCCGGCCCAGCGCCGCCTTGTGCATGATGGTGGAGGCGATCTCCTCAATGGACTTGTGAGTGGTGCTGATGAAGGAGACGCCGTGATATCGGAACATGGACTCGGCCTCGTTCACCTCGCGGCGGCAGTTGTCCATGCTGGCGTATTTGGAGTCCGGCCGTCGCTCGGAGCGGATATAGTGCAGTCGCGCCGGGTCGATGGTCAGGCCGAAGATCTTGTCCTTGAACGGCAGCAGCAACTTGGGCAGCGTCGGGCTGCCCAGGTCTTCCGGCGTCAGCGGGTAGTTGGCGGCGCGGATGCCGTATTGCAGCGCCAGATACAGGCAGGTCGGGGTCTTGCCGGAGCGGGATACTCCCACCAGGATCACGTCCGCTTCGTGCAGATCCTTCAATTTGACGCCGTCGTCGTGGTTCAACGAAAAGTTGACCGCCTCGATGCGATGATCGTACTTCTCCTCGTTGACCATGCCGTGGGCCTTGCCCACGCTCAGCGAGGCGCGCTGGCCGATTTCCTGTTCCAGCTGGCCAATGAAGGTGTCGAAGAAATCTATCATCACCGCGTTCTCAACCTGCAGCGCGCTGCGCACGTCCGGGTTGATGATGCTGGTGAACACCAGCGGTTTCAGGTGATCCGTTTCCGACACCTGGCGGATCACCTCCGCCAGCGCTTCGGCCTTTTCCACGGTATCGACGAAGGGAATGGTCTCGCGCTTGAATTCCACAGTGTCGAACTGAGTCAGCAGCGTGTGGCCCAGCGATTCGGCGGTGATGCCGGTGCGATCGGAAACGAAGAAGGCGGAGCGGAGATGGTGGGGCATGCAAACACCTGTATTGCGAGTGAACGAGACCGGAACCGCGCCTGCCGCGCTTTGCGGCGCACCCGGGGTCCAAGGGATTCTATACTCTGAAAGGCCGCGACGAAACCCGCTAGG
Organism: Chromobacterium fluminis; assembly: GCF_011602385.1. Lineage (NCBI taxonomy): Bacteria > Pseudomonadati > Pseudomonadota > Betaproteobacteria > Neisseriales > Chromobacteriaceae > Chromobacterium > Chromobacterium fluminis. Next base: position 94,299 of record NZ_JAAOMA010000002.1, read on the forward strand.
AGCGCCGCTTAATCATGTAGTGCGTAAATTACACGGATTTGACAATCATTTTCATCAGGAATGTCTGTCAACTTATTGATTCTGTTGCAATGCTTGTCCTCGTTCCGCCGAAAACCCGTGTTGCGCTGCAAAAGACGCTACGCATCTGGCACGTAATTCGGCTAGAATGCGGCCCTATCGTCCCAATCCAACACAGGAAGTGAAGTGATGGCTGAGAACTACGTCATCTGGTTCGAGAAACTGCGCATGACCGATGTGGAGCAGGTAGGCGGCAAGAACGCCTCCCTTGGTGAAATGATCAGCCAGCTGGCCGGCTCCGGGGTTCGCGTCCCAGGCGGCTTTGCCACCACGGCGCAGGCTTACCGGGATTTTTTGCAGCACAACGGTCTGGCCGACAAGATCAGCGCCGCACTGGCCAATCTGGACATCGACGATGTCAGCGAACTGGCCCGAATCGGCAAGGAAATCCGGCAATGGATCATCGACACCCCGTTCCCCGCCAAGCTTGATGCCGATATCAAAGAGGCCTGGGATCAGATGGTGGCCGATGCCGGCGGCGCCGATATCTCCGTTGCAGTTCGCTCTTCCGCCACCGCCGAAGACCTCCCCGACGCCTCGTTCGCAGGCCAGCAAGAAACCTTCCTGAATATCCGCGGCCTTGACAATGTCAAGGATGCGATGAAACACGTTTTCGCCTCCCTCTACAACGACCGCGCCATTTCCTACCGTGTGCACAAAGGCTTTGAGCACGACGTAGTGGCTCTGTCCGCCGGCGTGCAGCGCATGGTGCGTTCCGACTGCGGCGCGGCCGGCGTGATGTTCACCATTGACACGGAATCCGGCTTTGAAGACGTGGTGTTCATCACCGCGTCTTACGGCCTGGGCGAAACCGTGGTGCAGGGCGCGGTGAACCCTGACGAGTTCTACGTACACAAGCCGACGCTGAAAGCCGGCCGTCCGGCGGTGCTGCGCAAGACCATGGGCTCCAAGCTGATCAAGATGGAGTTCACCGACGCCTCGCAAGCCGGCCGCTCGGTGAAGACCGTGGACGTGTCCCCGGTGGAGCGTCAGCAGTTCTCCATCAGCGACGCCGAAGTGGCCGAACTGGCCGAATACGCGTTGATCATCGAGAAGCACTACGGTCGTCCGATGGACATCGAGTGGGGCCGCGACGGCCACGACGGCAAGCTCTACATCCTGCAGGCCCGCCCGGAAACGGTGAAGTCGCAGGAAGACCGCAAGGACACGCTGCGCCGCTACCGCCTGAACAGCAAATCGCAAGTGCTGTGTGAAGGCCGCGCCATCGGCCAGAAGATCGGCCAGGGCGTGGTGCGCACCATTAAGGACGCGTCCGAGATGGACCGCGTCAAGCCGGGCGACGTGCTGGTCACCGACATGACCGACCCGGATTGGGAACCGGTGATGAAACGCGCGGCCGCCATCGTCACCAACCGCGGCGGCCGTACCTGCCACGCGGCCATCATCGCGCGCGAGCTGGGCATCCCGGCCGTGGTGGGCTGCGGCGACGCCACCCAGGTGCTGTCCGAAGGCATGAAGGTCACCGTATCCTGCGCCGAAGGCGACACCGGCAACATCTACGACGGCCTGCTGGACGTGGAAGTAATCGATCTGGAACTGGACAAGATGCCCAAGGCCCCGGTCAAGATCATGATGAACGTCGGCAACCCGGAATTGGCCTTCGACTTCGCGCAGCTGCCGAACGAAGGCGTGGGCCTGGCGCGCATGGAGTTTGTGATCAACCGTCAGATCGGCATTCACCCGAAAGCGCTGTTGGAGTTCGACAAGCTGCCGGCGGATTTGAAAGCCACCATTAGCGACCGCATCGCCGGCTACGCCAGCCCGGTGGACTTCTACGTCGACAAGATCGCAGAGGGCGTGTCCACATTGGCCGCCGCCTTCTATCCGAAAAAGGTCATCGTGCGCATGTCCGACTTCAAGTCGAACGAGTACGCCAACCTGATCGGCGGTCAGCTGTACGAGCCGCACGAAGAAAACCCGATGATCGGCTTCCGCGGCGCCGCGCGCTACGTGGCCGAATCCTTCCGCGATTGCTTTGAACTGGAATGCCGCGCCATCAAGAAAGTGCGCGACGTGATGGGTCTGACCAATGTGGAAGTGATGATTCCCTTTGTGCGCACCCTGTTCGAAGCCGAGCAAGTGGTGGAGATTCTGGCGGCCAACGGCCTCAAGCGCGGTGAAAACGGCCTGCGCCTGATCATGATGTGCGAGCTGCCGACCAACGCCGTGCTGGCGGACAAGTTCTTGCAGCATTTCGATGGCTTCTCCATCGGCTCCAACGACATGACCCAGCTGACGCTGGGCGTGGATCGCGACTCCGGCGGCCCGATCGCTTCTACCTTCGACGAGCGCAACGAAGCGGTCAAAGCCATGTTGCACATGGCGATCCAGGCTTGCCGCAAGCAAGGCAAGTACATCGGCATCTGCGGACAAGGTCCGTCCGATCATCCGGACTTTGCCAAGTGGCTGGTGGAAGAGGGCATCGAAACCGTGTCCCTGAACCCGGACACCGTGGTGGAAACCTGGCTGTACCTGGCGCGTGAACTGAACAGCTAAGTTCACCCTTCCGTCGCTTTCCAACCGCCCGCTTGCCGGGCGGTTTTGTTTTGTCCGGCGCTTCTTGCAAGCGGCGGGCGCGGACGCGGGGCTATGCTTGAGCGCATCGATTCATGAACGCCAATAGGAAGCCCGTCATGCAGTTATTTCGTAGCACTCCCGTCAAAGCCTCGTTGGACATCGTCATCCCGCGTTACCTGGACGCCAGGCCGGCCAAGGAGGCCTCCGCACTGGCTCAAGTGCTGACCGCCTGCTCCAATCGCGCGTTGGAACAAGGCGTGTATCCGGATCTGGGTGCTTTGCGCGCCGATTGCCAGCGCTGGGGCGCCATTGTCGCGGGCAGCCGGCAATTCAATAATCGCCAAGGCGCGGAGCTGGATGGGAAGCTGGATCGCCTGGGCGCGGCGCTCAAGCAATCCTTGCAAGGCATTGAACAACGGATTCAGGCCGAAGGCCGGCACTACGGCGATAGGCTGCAATTGGCCAAGCAGGGCTACGCGGTGGATCTGGAGCCTTCCCGGCGCGTATTGGGCGACAAGCTGGCTTTAAGTTTCGGTTAAGGCTGCCGTGTTGTAATCCAGACATCGACAACACACTAGGAGTCCAAACATGAAAGCCATCACCGTTCTGCTCACCGCCGCCGCCTTGTCTCTGCCGTTCGCCGCTCAGGCGGAATTCGCCGGCCCCGGCGTGCCGGCCGCCGTTACCACCGTGGCCGCCGCGCAAAAAGCCGCCGACGATACCCCGGTGACGCTGGAAGGCAAGATCGTGCGTCAGATCGACCAGAAGCGTTACGAATTCCGCGACGCTACCGGCACCATGACGGTGAAGATCAGCCAGAAACGCCTGCCAGCGAAAAAGTTCGACCACAACAGCAAGCTGCGCATTGTGGGTGAAGTAGACAAGGAACTGACTTCGACCAAGGTGGACGCCAAGCTGGTGGAAGTTTTGCCGTAAGCCGCTTTTCCCCCGCTCAACGCGAACGGGCCCGGCACTGCATGAGCAGGCCGGGCCCTTGTCGTTATTGGGGGGCTTACTGTGACGGACCTTCGTCCTTCAACTGCTCCTCATGCTCCAATTCTTGTTGCGCCTCCAGCGCCTGCTCCTCGGCTTCGCGCAGCAAGTGGTTGATCTTTTCGAAGTCGAACAGGTCCTGGGTATTGCGCAGCCGCTCGGCGTAATGAATGATGTTGCTGCCGTCGGCCAGCAGCAGGGCGGGGGCGGTGTAGCCGCTGAGCGGATATTCGCGGATCAACACCCCGTAATGTTTGTGGAAATCGCGGCCGCGCAGCGTGGACAACAGAGTAACGTGGGGCAGGCCATGCTCGCGTCGGGCACGCGCCAGAGAGGACGGCGAATCCACGGTGATCACCACCAGACTGATTTGCGGCCAGCGTTCCAGGAAGCGCCGCGTCTCTTGCAGCAGGTATTGGCCGCCATGCTCGTATTCGTCCAGCGAGAGCAAGGTCAGAATCAGCTTGGGCACGCCGCCCAGGCCTTCCAGCGACACGTCCTGCTTACCGTCGCCCACCAGCATGAAGCTGGGCAGATAGGCGCCCACCTCAGGGAAGTCCCCCTCCACCGGCAACAATTCATCGCCGTATTGCAACATGAAGTCGCTCATTCTCGTCTCCCTATGCCCATTCTTCTATCGTGGACTACATGGCGGCAAAATCAAGCCGCCGTTTTGCTATGAGCATAAAAAAAAGCCCGCGCGGACGCAGGCTGTAAGGGCTGGGAAAACAAAAGCTTAGGATTGAGCGGCTTCCGCGGCGGCCAATTGAGCGGGCAGCGGCGCGGCGGCCGGCTCCTCCGGCAGAACCGGCTCGCCGGCCAGCACGCGGCGCATGCGTTCTTCGTCCAGCGCCTTCTCCCAGCGCGCCACCACGATGGTGGCCACGCCGTTGCCTATCAAATTGGTGATGGCGCGGGCTTCGGACATGAAGCGATCGATGCCGATCAGCAGCGCCAGGCCGGATACCGGCAGTTTGCCGCCCAGCGTGGCCAGCGTGGCGGCCAGGGTGATGAAGCCGCCGCCGGTCACCGCCGCCGCGCCCTTGGAGGTCAGCAGCAGCACGCCCAGCAGGCCCAATTCCTCGGCCAGCGTCAGGTCCACATTGGTGGCTTGGGCGATGAAGATGGCGGCCATGGTCAGATAGATGGAGGTGCCGTCCAGATTGAAGGAGTAGCCGGTGGGAATCACCATGCCCACCACCGGTTTGGAGCAGCCCAGGTTTTCCAGCTTCTTCATGATGCCCGGCAGCGCGGATTCGGAGGAAGACGTGCCCAGCACCAGCAACAGTTCTTCCTTGATGTAGACCAGGAAGCGCCACAGGCTGAAGCCGTTGAGTTTGGCGATGGTGCCCAGCACCACGAAGACGAAGGCGAAACAGGTCAGGTAGACGCAGAGCATCAGGAAGCCCAACTGCTTGAGCGAACCCACGCCGTACTTGCCGATGGTGAAGGCCATCGCGCCGAAGGCGCCGATGGGGGCCAGCTTCATCAGCATATTGATCACGCCGAACAGAGCATGGGAAAACTCGTCCAGAATGTGGACGATGGTCTTGCCGTTGTCGCCCATCTTGGTCAGCGCCAGGCCCAGCAGCACCGAGAAGGTCAGCACCTGCAGGATTTCGCCGTTGGCGAACGCGCCCACCACCGTATCCGGAATGATGTGCATCAGGAAATCAATACTGCTCATTTCCTTGGCGTTGGCGGCGTACTTGGCCACCGAGTGCGCGTCCAGCGTGCTCGGGTCCACATTGAGGCCGGCGCCGGGTTTGAGCACATTCACCACCACCAGGCCGATCACCAGCGCCAGCGTGGTGACGGCTTCAAAGTAGAACAGTGCTTTCACGCCCACGCGGCCCACTTCCTTCATATCGCCCATCTTGGCGATGCCCACCACCACGGTGGCGAAGATGATGGGAGCGATCATCATCTTGATCAGTTTGATGAAGGCGTCGCCCAGCGGCTTCATCTTCGCGCCCAGATCGGGAACGAAGGCGCCAAGCATCACGCCGAGGAAAATGGCCAGCAGCACCTGGAAATAAAGGCGCTGGTAAAGAGGGGTTTTGGTTCGCATCGTGATCCCTGTAGCGTTGTCTGACTCCGGCGCGGGGGGGCCGAAGTTGTTATGCAAGCAAAAGCGGGCTCTTAATGGCCCATGACTGCGGATGCTAGCAAGAGGAGGGGCGGCGACGAATTGCCGATATCCCTATGCGGGATATCCCCAACACGAACCAAATCGCGCCTGCGCGTCGGCATGGCCGCGCTGTTTTGGCGGAGGCAAGGCTCCATCCGAGCCGTCAGCTTCTATGCTTGGAAGACGCATCGTCAGAATCCAGCAAGAGGCTTGCCGCCATGAAGTTTGCATTTGTCTACCTAGCCCTGTTGTTGGGCGCGCTCTCCGCCAGCGTCCTGGCGGAATCGGCATCGCCTCGCCTCCGTTTGCTGACCGAGGACTACCCGCCGTTCAATATCGCGCTGGAGGAAGGCAAGATCGGCGGCCTGTCCACCGACATCCTGCGCGAACTGTTTCAGCGCGCGGGCATTCCGTACAGCATGGAATTGCTGCCCTGGCTGCGCGCCTACGCCATCGCTCAGCAGGAAGACAATAGCTGTGTTTACTCGACCTCGCGCACGCCCAGCCGGGAGAGTCAGTTCAAATGGGTGGGGCCGCTGGTCAGCAACTCCTGGAGCCTGTTCGCCGGCCCTCACAGCCCGGCGGGCGTGGCCGCGCTGGACGACGCGCGCGGCTACACCATAGGCAGCTACAAGGGCTCGGGGATGTCGCAGTATCTGGCCGATCTGGGTTTCAAGCTGGAGCTGGCGAGAGCGGACGATTTGAACGCCAGAAAGCTGGTGGCCGGCCATATCGACTTTTGGGCCAGCGGCGAGTTCAGCGGCGCCTACATCGCCTCCGCCAACCGGCTGCCCATCCGACTGCTGTTCAGCTTCAACACGGTGCAGATGTATCTGGCCTGCAACCCGGGAATGGATGAGCGCATCGTGCTGAAGCTCAACAAGACGCTGCTCAATATGCAGCGCGACGGCGTGGTGGACGCGCTGCGCAAACATTACCGTTAGGCTGGGCCGCCTAGGAGCGCGAAGCTCAGTGGAATTGTTTGATGTAGGACGCCACGCCGCCCAATAGCATCTCAATCGAGATCGCGGTCAGCACCAGGCCCATTAGCCGCTCCAGCGCGGTGATCGCCTGCTCGCCCAGCAGCTTTTGCAGCTTGCCGGAGAAGAGAAACACCAGCAGCGTCACCAGCATGCAGATGGTCAGCGCCCCCAGCCATTCCAGCATCCGCTCCGGTTCGCGGGTGGACATCAGCAGCACGGTGGCCATCGCCGACGGGCCGGCGATCAACGGCACGGCGATCGGCACGATGAAGGGCTCGCCGTGCATCTTGTCGCCGCCGAACACGCTGCCCTCGCCGGGGAAGATCATCTTGATGGCGATCAGGAACAGGATCACGCCGCCGGCCACCCGCATCGAATCGTCGGTCAGATGCATCAGGTCCAGAAAGTTGCGGCCAAAGAACATGAAGGCGGACAGCACCAGGAAGGCGATCAGGCATTCGCGGTAGACCACGCGGCGGCGGCGTTCCGGTTTGACCTGCTTGAGCGCGGCGATGAACAGCGGAATATTGCCCAGCGGATCGGTGATCAGGATCAGCAGGACGGTGGCGGACAGGAAAGAGGTTTGCATGGTGTGTGCTTGCAGCGTTGAGTGGTGTCAATGGCGCGCAGGCCCTGTGCGTAAGGCTCTGGATTTTTAAGCGCGCGTCCGGGCGGGATTATCTCACGGCGATGCCGAATGGGTTAGTCCGGATTGCGACGGTTTTATTCGTTTGGCTTGCCGCCTCAGTCTGCCCGCCAGGCGGGGCTGGCGGGCGTTGACGAGATCAGCTCAGTTCCTGCAACGCTTCATAAGCCTGTTGCAAGCGGCGGGCAAAGGGTTCGAGCAGACAATACACCTGCTCGCGCTCCAGATGCTCGATCTCGGACTGGTCCAGCAGCGTCAGCAGCCCGGCCAGCGCGCTGCTGATCTGGCCCAGTTCCAGCGAGGCGGTGTGACAGATGTCGTGGACGTGTTGGCTGCATTGCGCCAGCCGTTCCAGTTCGGGTTTGCAGAGGCGCTGCGCGTGCAGCTGCTGGATCAGGCGGTCTAGTTCGATGAGGCTGGGGATGGGATTCATGGCTGCGCCTCCGGAAGCGGGGCGCGGGCTGGCGTGTCGCGGGGCGGGGGATAGCTGAACAAGGGTAGAACCAACATGGGGAACGCTCCTTTTTCGTGGTTCGCCTGCGGGCTCGCTCTCAAACGGGCTGGCAGGCGCGTGACGAGGTTGAGAGACCGGGGAAAAAGGAAGCCGGTAGGCCGTAAAGGCCTCCCCGCCACGGCCCGCCGGATGGCGAAGCAATAGCGTTCTGGACGCGACTGCATACGCAGTGGCATCCCCTTTTTCCCTTTATATGGGCTCTCACACCCAGCGCCGTTAAGTGAAACGGCACGCGGCGATTGTTGCCGATGGGCTGGGTGGGGTCAAGCGGCAGCGTCCAGCTGTGCTGTGTTGTCGGTCTTATTCGATGATATTGATTTTGGTACTGATTTATGGTATCAGTTGAGTGTGAAACGAAAACACTTGATCACCTTGCAGTTGATCTTCACGCGTCCAGTCAGCGCCAATATCCGGTGGAGCGATATCGAGGCTTTGTTTCAGGAGCCGGGTGTAGAGCCTATTCACGATCTCGCGAGCTAGAGCGAGACAAGGCGAAAGTGGCTGAGAAAGCGGAATGTACATTTGGTACATGAGCATTTCGAAGCCGGTTTCAACGCCGTATCGCCGACGCGCAGCAGTTCGTGAATAGGGTCTGAGATTGAGGAGCGTGAAGGGAGGGATATCTGCGTTGCCTTATTCGGCGTGGTGAGGGTGTTTCATCGGCCCCATCCTTCTCCGGATACGGACAAAGGCGCGGTGGCCGCAATTAGAAAATGGCTGGAAACCAACGGGGTGACACCATGAAGAATATTCTACAGATTGAAGGCTACCGAGCTGTGATCAGCTATGACCCGGAAATCGACATGTTTCGCGGCGAGTTTCTGGGCTTGAGCGGCGGAGCGGATTTTTATGCAGGCGATGTCGCAAGCCTCAAACGAGAAGCCGAAATATCGCTGCGCGTGTATCTGGACGCATGCCGCGAGAAGGGGCTGCAGCCTCTTAAAACCTATTCGGGAAAATTCAATGTGCGCATTGCGCCGCGCTTGCATGAAATGGCGGCGGCAGCGGCGTCGGCCGAGTCCAAGAGCTTGAACGAGTGGGTGGAGGCGGCGATCGAGGAGCGGGCGGAGGCCATGGACCTCAAAACGGCTTAAACACCGCATGGTTCAATCTTGGGGCACTCCGCGGGAGTGCTCCATGAAAAACGGCGAGCCATGGCTCGCCGTTTTGCTGTCCGCGCGCGGTGTTACTCCGCGGCGTGATCGTCCTGCTCGATGGTTTCGGCCTGCTCGCCCGGTTTTTCCTTGCGGGCGCTGCCTTCCACCATATTGATAACGAACAGCCGGCATTGCAGCGAGCCGTTGTACAGCGGGGTGCGGCGCTTGGGCGACAGATGGATCAGCTTGGCCAGGCGCAGGTCGCCGCTGAACAGGTTGGCGTGCCAGCCGGCGAAGTGGGCCTTCAGCCAGTCGCCCAGCAGCGGATACCACTCGGCCAGCTGGTCCAGTTCGTCCATGCGCACGCCGTAGGGCGGGTTGGCCACCAGGATGCCGTTTTCGCCGTTGGGACGAGCGTCCAGCACGTCCATCGCCTTCAGTTCCACCAGGCCGGAGAGGCCGGCGCGTTCCAGGTTGTCCTTGGCGACGTTGATGATGGCCTGGTCGCGGTCGGAGCCGTTGATCGCCAGCTTGACCAGCGGTTTTTCCGCGTGCTGGGCGTCCAGCAGCAGTTTTTCCCAGCTGGCGGAATCGAAGCCGCGCAGTTTCTGGAAGGCGAATTTGCGTTGGCGGCCCGGCGCGCGGTTGAGCGCGATGTCGGCGGCTTCCACCAGGAAGGTGCCGCTGCCGCACATCGGGTCCAGCAGCGGCTGGCTGCCGTTGTAGCCGGTCAGCATCAGGATGCCGGCGGCCAGGTTTTCACGCAGCGGCGCGTCGCCGGTTTCCTGGCGCCAGCCGCGCTTGAACAGCGGTTCGCCGCTGGTGTCCAGGTAGATGGTGGCGCTGTCTTCGGTCAGGAACACATGAACGCGCACGTCCGGGTGGCGGGTGTCGACATTGGGCCGGCCCAGTTGCGCCTGGCGGAAGCGGTCGCAGATCGCGTCCTTCACCTTCAGCGAGATGAAGTCCAGGCTCTTGAAGTGGCAGCGGATGGCGTCGGTCTTCAGCTTGATGCTGTTGGACACGTCGAACCAGCGCGGCCAGTCCACGTTCATCGCCAGGCGGTAGATGTCTTGTTCATTGCGGTAGCCGCCCTGGGCCAGTTGCAGCAGCACGCGGCTGGCGGTGCGGCTGTGCAGGTTGGCCGCCATCAGCAGATCGCGGTCGCCGGCGAAGGCTACGCCGCCGTCGGCGGCGGCGATGTCGCGCGCGCCCAGGCCGCGCAACTCGTCGGCCAGAATGGCTTCCAGGCCGCGCGGGCAGGGGGCGAACAAGGACAGCACGCTGTCGCGCACCTGGGTCAGGCTCGGGGCCTGGCGTTCGGACGGCGTGTGCCGCGGCGCGTCGGCGTAGCGGTGTTCTCCGCGGGTTTCCACGCGGTGTTGGTCGCCCAGCGGCTTCAGGCTGCCGGCGCCGGGTTTGCCGAACTGTTGGCGAGTTTCGCCTTCACGACGCTCGTGGCGCGGGCGTTCTTCCTGTTGCCATTGACGCGGCGCGCGTTCGGCGTCGTCGCGGCGGACGTCGTTGTCGCGGTAGGACGGTTTGCTGAACAGCTTGCGCGTGCCGCCCTCGCTGCGTTCGGCCGGCTCGCCTTGCGGCCGGTCCTGGCGCGGCGCTTGTTCGGCGTCGTCGCGGCGGCTGCGGTTGTCGCGTTCGGCGGATTTGCCGAACAGTTTGCGTGGGCCGCCCTCGTCGCGTTCAGCCGGCTCGTTTTGCTGCCACGGCTTGCGCGGTGCTTGCTCGGCGTCGTCGCGGCGGAAACGGTTTTCGCGCTCGGCGGACGGGGTGAAGGGCTTGCGTTGCGCTTCGTCGTGGCGTTCGTCATGCTGGCGCTCTTGCCACGGTTTGCGCGGCGCGTCGTCGCGGCGATCGCCATGTTGACGTTCTTGCCATGGCTTGCGCGGGGCGTTGTCGTGACGCTCGCCGTGCTGGCGTTCCTGCCACGGTTTGCGCGGCGCTTGTTCTGCGTCGTCGCGACGGAAGCTGTGGTCGCGGTTGGCCTGCTTGCCGAACAGTTTGCGCGGACCGCCCTCGCCGCGTTCCGCCGGCTCGTTTTGCTGCCACGGCTTGCGCGGGGATTGTTCGGCGTCGTCGCGGCGGAAGCGCTGCTCTCGGTCGGCGGACGGGTTGAACGGTTTGCGCGGCTGATCCACGTGGCGTTCGCCGTCGCGTTGTTGCCAGCGCGGTTTGCCTTGCGGCGCGCCTTGTTCGCCGTCCCGCTCCAGATGCAGCGGTTTGCGGCCGGACGGGCCGCGGTCGCGGCTGTAAGGCTTGCGTTCTTGTTCCACGTCCGCGGCGGCGTTCAGCGGTTTGCGGCCGGATGGGCCGCGGTCTCGGCTGTAATCGCGCGGCTCGCGGTCTTCGCGGTGATGGAAGGGCTTTTTGGGGCCGCTGCCTTGCGGGCGCTCTTCGCCGTCGCGGGCGAAGCTGCGTGGCTGCCAGTTGTTGCCGCGCTCTTTATTGAAGCGGTCCTGCTTGAAATTATCTTGGCCTTCGTTGCGTTCAAAGCGCTGCTGGCCTTGCGGGCGGCGTTCGTTGCCATAGGGCTTGTCGCGCCCGGCCTGTTGGTCGCGTCCTTGGTAGGGGCCGCGCTTGCCGCCGTCTCGCGGGGCTTGTCCCTGTCCTGGGCCGCGGTCTTGCCAGTTGGGCTTGGCGTTGCCTGGGCGCGGGCCGGAATAGGGCGCGCGCGGCGAGGCGTCGGCCGAAGGCGCTTTCTTCTGGATCACGGGGCTTTTACCGGCCGGGCTGTCTCCGCCTGCCGGCGAACTGGCCTCATTGTCGCGGCTATTGAAATCGCGGCGCATATTGGCACGCTGGCGGGAACGGAAACTGGACATGGAACTTCCTTGAGTAAGCAGACTTTTAAGCAATTCTTTGATTTTAACTTATTTGTCCGGAGGCTGCTTGGTGACAGCGAGGGTTTCCGCTACCATATCCGGTTCGATTCAAGATGATAGATGATGTTGCACAGCTCATTCGCCGCGCGGCTGACCGCCTGGCAAAAAACGCATGGACGCCATGATTTGCCGTGGCAGGTCAGCGACCCGTACCGGATCTGGCTGTCCGAGATCATGCTGCAGCAGACCCAGGTCAAAAGCGTGCTGGAATATTACCCGCGCTTTCTCGCCCGCTTTCCGGACGTGGCGGCCTTGGCCGCCGCGCCGCAGGAGGATGTGCTGGCGCTGTGGAGCGGCCTGGGCTATTACAGCCGGGCGCGCAATCTGCACAAGGCGGCGCAGATGGTGATGGCCGAGTTTGGCGGCGGCTTCCCGGCCGAGCGCCAGCAACTGGAGCGCCTGCCCGGCGTGGGGCGTTCCACCGCCGCGGCAATCGCTTCTTTCGCTTTTGGCCAGCGGGAGACCATTCTGGACGGCAACGTCAAACGGGTGTTGACCCGTTGCTTTGGCATTGACGGCTTTCCCGGCGAGAAGGCGGTGGAGCAGCGCTTGTGGCGGCTGGCCGAAGACCTGCTGCCGCGGGAGGCGGCGCTGATGAGCGCCTACACTCAAGGTTTGATGGACTTGGGCGCCACGGTGTGCAGCCGCGGCAAGCCGGCCTGTACCGTCTGCCCTATGGTGGATGGCTGTGTGGCGGCGGGGGAGGGACGCACCGGCGAACTGCCGACGCGGCGGCCGAAGAAAACGGTGCCCACGCGCCATACGGTGATGCTGCTGGCCACGCACGAGGACAAGGTATGGCTGCTGCGGCGACCGCCTTCCGGTATTTGGGGCGGGTTGTTGTCGCTGCCGGAGTTCGAGACCTCGATGCAGGCCGAGGACTGGCTGCAGCGGGCGGGGCAGGGCGACGTCTTGCCGGCCTGGCCGGAGTTGGAACACGTGTTCACGCATTATCGTTTGATCATTACGCCGTTGCCGGCGCGCCTGGATGGCTTGAACGGCGGCGCGGCGATGGAGGACAGCGGCCAGTGGCTGCCGTTGGCGGAAGCGCCGGACGCCGGTGTGCCCGCGCCGGTGCGCCGGCTGTTGTTGCGCTTGGCCGAGTAGCCGGGCGCTGTCGAAACACGATTTGATTGAGTTACTGGGTTGATATGGTTTCCGTAGTTCGTTCGATGGCTGACACCCTGGCAGACGCGGCTAATCCGCAGCGCTGGCTGGAGGGCTTGTCTTCTTCGCTCAGCGGGGAAGAGCAGGCGATGCTCACTCGCGCCTTTGACGAGGCGCGCGCCTTGTACTGCGGCAAGACCATGGCCCAGACGGGCGAGGACTTGTTCAACCACGCGGTGGCCGCCGCCGCCATCGTGGCGGATCTGAACCTGTTGCCGGACGCCATCGTCGCCACCTTGATGTTCGCCGCTTCGGATTACCGCGAGGATTGGCAGGTCTGGCTCTCCGAAACCTTCAACCCCACGGTGGCGGTGCTGGTGGAAGGGGTCAACGGCGTGCGCCGCATCACCGAGCTGGCGCGTATCGACAAGCTTTCCACGCCGGAGGAGCGCGCGCGTCAGGCGGAAACCATGCGCAAGATGCTGCTGGCCATGGTGGCGGATATCCGCGTGGTGTTGATCAAGCTGGCCTGGCGCACCCAGACCATGCACTACCTGGCCGAGGTGGCGGACGAGACGGTGCGCCGCCGCATCGCCACCGAGACGTTGGACCTGTTCGCGCCCCTGGCCAACCGCCTGGGGGTGTGGCAGATCAAGTGGGAGCTGGAGGACCTGGGCTTCCGCCATACCGAGCCGGACAGCTACAAGCGCATCGCCAAGCTGTTGGACGAGCGCCGGCTGGAGCGCATCGATTATATCGACCGGCTGCTGAACACCTTGCGCGCGGAGCTGAAGAACGCTGGCGTGAAGGCGGAAGTCGCCGGCCGGCCCAAGCACATCTTCTCCATCTGGAAGAAGATGAAGAAGAAAAAGCTGGATTTCTGCGAGCTTTACGATATCCGCGCGGTGCGCATCCTGGTAGAGCGGCTGCCGGACTGCTACACGGCGCTGGGCATTATTCACGGGACCTGGCAGCCGATTCCGGGCGAGTTCGACGACTACATCTCCCACCCCAAGGCCAATAATTACCGCAGCCTGCACACCGCGGTGATCGGGCCGGAGGATAAGGCGGTGGAGGTGCAGATCCGCACTTTCGAGATGCACGAGCACGCCGAGTTCGGCGTGGCCGCGCACTGGCGCTATAAGGAAGGCGGCAAGGGCGACGCCGCCTATGAGGAGAAAATCTCCTGGCTGCGTCAATTGCTGGACTGGCGCGAGGAGATGTCGGACCGCGAAGGCCTGGCGGAGGCGTTCAAGACTGAGCTGTTCGCCGACACCATCTATGTATTGACGCCGCAAGGCCGGGTGATGGCCTTGCCGTTTGGCGCCACCCCCATCGATTTCGCCTACTCGGTGCACACCAATCTGGGCCACCGCTGCCGCGGCGCCAAGGTGGAGGGGCAGATTGTGCCCTTGTCCACGCCGCTGCAAAACGGCCAGCGGGTGGAGATCATCACCGCCAAGGAGGGCGGGCCGTCGGTGAACTGGCTGCACGACGGCTGGGTGAAGAGTCATCGCGCCATTTCCAAGATCCGCCAGCACATCCGCCTGCTCAACGCGGACACCGTGCGCGAAACCGGCAAGATGTTGTTTGAGCGCGAGCTGGCCCGCCACAGCCATATGCAACCCAATCTGGGGGCGCTGGCGGAGAAGTTGGGCTACGACAAACTGGAAGAAGTGTACGGCGCGCTGGGTCATGGCGAGCTGACCACGCGGGTGGTGTCCAACGCCATCGTCAGCTTCGCGCCGCCGCCGCCGGCGGACGTGGCGCCGGAAAGCCTGGTCAAGGCCAGCAAGGGCGGCCACGACGCGGGCGGGGTGCTGATCGAGGGCGTGGACAATCTGATGACGGTGCTGGCCAAGTGCTGCAAGCCGGCGCCGCCGGACGGGGTAATGGGTTTCGTCACCAAGGGGCGCGGCATTTCCATTCATCGTACCAACTGTCTGACTCTGAAAAAGCTGTCGGTGGAGGTGCCGGAGCGGCTGATCGCCGCCGAATGGGGAGATCAGCGCAGCAGCGTCTTCCCCATCGACATCGAAATCATCGCCATGGACCGTCCCGGCCTGCTGCGCGATCTGTCTGACGTGCTGTCGCGCGAAAAGTTGAATCTGATCGGCGTCAACACCCTGTCGCGCGACACTCGCGCCCGCATGCGCTTCACCGTGGAGGTGCGCCAGGTGCAGGACATCAGCCGGGTGTTGTCGCGGATGATGGAGTTGAGTGGGGTGCAGGAGGCGCGGCGTTTGTAAGAGCCTGTTCAAAGTCTGCTGCGCTTCGGCGATACGGCGTTGAAAACAACTTCGAAATGCTCATGTACCGCTTGTACATTCCGCTTTCTCAGCCGTTTTCGCCTTGTCTCGCTCTTGCTCGCGAGACTTTGAACAGGTTCTAAGAACCTGTTTACGATCTGCTGCGCGTCGGCGATACGGCGTTGAAAACAACTTCGAAATGCTCATGTACCGCTTGTACATTCCGCTTTCTCAGCCGCAACGCCTTGTCTCGCCTTAGCTCGCGAGATCGTCAACACGTTCTAAGGCGCGGCCGAGTTTGCGTTGGCACAAGTTCACCGTCGCTGTGCATTGCTTTGACTTGAAGAAATTTTCATAATGGGTTTTTTGCGCCGCCGCCCGCCGGTGGCGTCGAGGTTTTGGAACGCTTGGCGAGCGCGCCTGGCCGTTTCTCATTGAAAGGTTTGTTAGCTCATGTCCGAACTGATCGCCGCGGCGCGCCGCGCCCTGTCCCTGATGGATCTCACCACGCTGAACGACGACGACACTAACGACAAAGTCGCCGCACTGTGCCGCAAGGCCAAGAGCGAAGCCGGCACCGTGGCCGCGGTCTGCGTGTATCCGCGCTTCGTGCCCATCGCCAAGAAAACCTTGCGCGAGGCCGGCTGCCCCGAGGTAAAAGTGGCCACCGTCACCAACTTCCCGGCCGGCGACGAGGACATCTCCATCGCGGTGGCGGAAACCCGCGCCGCGATCGCCTACGGCGCGGATGAGGTCGACGTGGTGTTCCCGTACCGCGCGCTGATGGCCGGCAACCGCGAGGTGGGCGCGCAACTGGTGGCGGCCTGCAAGGACGCTTGCGAAGGCAAGACGCTGAAAGTCATCATCGAAAGCGGCGAGCTGAAGGACGAGGCGCTGATCCGCGAGGCCAGCCTGATCTCGATCCAGGCCGGCGCTGATTTCATCAAGACCTCCACCGGCAAGGTGCCGGTGAACGCCACGCTGGAAGCGGCCGGCGTGATGTTGTCCGCCATCCGCGAAACCGGCGGCGCTTGCGGCTTCAAGGCGGCCGGCGGCGTGCGCACCGCGGCCGAAGCGGCGGAATACCTGGACTTGGCCGAACATCTGCTGGGCGCGGAATGGGTGAGCGCGGAGCGCTTCCGTTTCGGCGCGTCCGGCCTGTTGGGCAATTTGCAGGCGGAAATTCAAGGGGGAGAGGTCAAGCCGATTAGCGGCTATTGATCGCTCGCTGTTTCAAACAATGGCCGTGGCGTTGGGTCCCGGCCATTATTTATTGCACGCGGCGGGTTTCGCCGCGGCAGGCGCAAGGCAGGGAGAATGCCATGTTTTTGCCTCAGGAAATCATTCGCAAGAAACGCGACGGCCAGACGCTGTCGCAACAGGACATCCAGCAGTTCGTCGCCGGCATCACCGACGGCAGCGTGGCCGACAGCCAAATCTCCGCGCTGACCATGGCGGTGTACTTCAACGGCATGGCCCTGGAAGAAAACGTGCACATGGCGCTGGCGATGCGCGACTCCGGCCGCCGCATGCAGTGGAGCGATCTTAATCTGCCCGGCCCGGTGGTGGACAAGCACTCCACCGGCGGCGTCGGCGACGTGGTGTCGCTGATGCTGGGGCCGATGGTGGCCGCCTGCGGCGGCTTCGTGCCCATGATTTCCGGCCGCGGCCTGGGCCATACCGGCGGCACGCTGGACAAATTGTCGGCGATTCCCGGTTACAACCCCTTCCCCAGCCCGGACGAGTTCCGCCGCGTGGTGAAGGAAGTGGGCGTGGCCATCATCGGCCAGACTTCGGACCTGGCCCCGGCCGACCGCCGCGTTTACGCGGTGCGCGACGTGACCGCGACGGTGGAATCGGTGGCGATGATCACCGCGTCTATCCTGTCCAAGAAACTGGCCGCCGGCCTGGACGCTTTGGTGATGGACGTGAAGGCCGGCACCGGCGCCTTCATGCCGACGATGGAGAAATCCGTAGAGCTGGCGGAACGCATCGTCAAGGTGGGCAACGGCGCCGGCGTGGCCACCAGCGCGCTGATCACCGAGATGAGCCAGCCGCTGGCTTGGACCGCCGGCAACAGCATAGAAACCCGCGAGGCGGTGCGTTACTTGAAGGGCGACGAACGCAATCCGCGCTTGCATGAAGTGACCATGGCGTTGTGCGCCGAGATGCTGGTGGTGGGCAAGCTGGCCAAGGACGAGGCCGAGGCGCGCGACAAGCTGCAGACCGCATTGGACTCCGGCCGCGCCGCCGAGATCTTCGGCCGCATGGTGGCCGCGCTGGGCGGCCCGGCCGACTTCATGGAGAACTATGATTCCCATATGGCGCCGGCTCCCATTGTGCGCCCGGTGCTGTCCGAACGCGCCGGCTTCGTCGGCGGCATGGACACCCGCGGCATCGGCATGGCGGTGTGCGCGCTAGGCGGCGGACGCCGCCTGCCCAGCGACGAGCTGGATTTCCGCGTCGGCTTGTCCCGCTTTGTCGAGCTGGGTCAGCGCATCGACGCCGGCGTGCCGCTAGCTTATATTCACGCGGCGGATGAAAACAGTTTCGCCGACGCGGAGCGCCGCCTCAAGGCGGCGATTCAACTGGCTGACGCGGCACCTTCCGCGCTGCCGCTGGTCTATCAAAAGATTCGCCAGCAGTAATCCCGGAGCGGCAATATGAAACGAGCCATCATTCTGATTCTGGATTCGCTGGGCATCGGCGCCGCCGCCGACGCCCAGCAGTTCGGCGACGCCGGCAGCAACACGCTGGGCCACATCGCCATGGAGGCGGCCGCCGGCCGCGCCAACGTCGGCCGCAACGGCGCGCTGACCCTGCCTAATCTGTCCCGCATGGGCCTGGGCCACGCCTGCCGCTTGTCCTCCGGTTATTTCCCGGAGGGCATGGACCCGGCTGAGCCCGCGGCGGCCTACGGCTACGCGCGCGAGCTGTCCAGCGGCAAGGACACCCCGTCCGGCCACTGGGAAATCGCCGGAGTGCCGGTATTGTTCGACTGGGGCTATTTCAGCGACCACGACAACAGCTTCCCGCAGGAACTGCTGGACGCCATCGTCGCCAAGGCCGAGCTGCCCGGCTATCTGGGCAATTGCCACGCTTCCGGCACCGAGATTCTGGACCGGCTGGGCGAGGAGCATATGAGGACCGGCAAGCCCATCTTCTACACCTCGGCGGATTCGGTGTTTCAGATCGCCTGTCATGAAGAGACGTTCGGGCTGGAACGGCTGTATCAGCTATGCAAGATCACTCGCGAACTGCTGGAGCCCTACAATATCGGTCGCGTCATCGCCCGTCCCTTCGTCGGCGAAGGCAAGGGCCAGTTCGTGCGCACCGGCAATCGCAAGGACTTGGCGGTGGAGCCGCCGGCGGCCACGGTGCTGGAAAAACTGGCCAAGGCCGGCGGCGACGTGGTGTCCATCGGCAAGATCGCCGATATCTACGCCCATGTCGGCATCACCCACAAGCACAAGGCCACCGGTTTTGACCAATTGTGGGACGCCACCCTGGGCGCGATGCGGGATCACCGCGAGCGGCCAGCCATCATCATGGCCAACTTCGTCGACTTCGACTCCAGTTATGGCCACCGCCGCGACACCGCCGGCTACGCCCGCGCGCTGGAGGAGTTCGACGCGCGTCTGCCGGAAGTGATGGCGGCGCTCGGCGACGACGATATTCTGATCCTGTCCGCCGACCATGGCTGCGATCCTACCTGGGAAGGCACGGACCATACTCGCGAACATATCCCGGTGCTGTGCTACGGCAAGAACGTGCCGGCCGGCTCGCTGGGCGAACGCGCCACCTTCGCCGACATCGGCCAGACCGTGGCGGCTCACCTGGGCCTGAGCCCTATGGATTACGGCCAGTCCTTCCTGTGAGACGCGGCTGAATGCAATACGCCCCGGCGTTGGCGCGTCGGGGCTCTTTTGAATTTGGAGACTAAAGACGATGGCGACCCCACATATCAACGCCCAACCGGGCGATTTTGCCGAAACCGTGCTGATGCCGGGCGACCCGCTGCGCGCGAAGATGATCGCGGAAACCTTCCTGGAAGACGCCAAGCTGGTGACCACGGTGCGCAATGTGTTCGGCTACACCGGCACTTACCAGGGCAAACGCCTGTCGGTGATGGCCCACGGCATGGGCATTCCGTCCGCCAGCATCTACACCACCGAGCTGATCAAGGATTACGGCGTCAAGAACATCATCCGCATCGGCTCCTGCGGCGCGGTGACGCCCGACATCAAATTGCGCGAGCTCTTCGTCGCCATGGGCGCGTCCACCGACAGCAAGGTCAACCGCATGCGTTTCAACGACCACGACTACGCCGCCATCGCCGATTACGACCTGCTGCGCGCCGTGGTGGACACCGCGGCGGAGCAGGGCAAGCCGGTGACGGTGGGCAATGTGTTCTCCGCCGACCTGTTCTACGGCGTGCAGCCCAATATGCTGGAAGTGCTGGACAAAATGCAGGTCAAGGTCATCGAGATGGAGCTGGCCGGCATCTACAGCGTGGCCGCGCAATACGGCGCGCGCGCGGTGGGCATACTGACCGTGTCCGACATTATCCCCACCGGCGAGGCCACCAGCGCCGAAGAGCGCCAAACCACCTTCCGCGACATGATGGAAGTGGCTTTGGCCGCAGCGATCAAGCTGTAAGCGTTTGCTGATTGTCTGACAGCGCGACGGGGCTATTGGGCCCCGTTGTCGCGTCGTGAGGCGAAAAATCGAGATAAAAAACAAGGTTGCCCGTAATTTGCATTGCGGTGCGGAGGTAAGTTTGGCGTTGATTTAACAGCGATTTTTGTTGCTGTGACGCAAAAAGCCACGTTTTATAGTGCGATGCACAAAAAGCCTTGCAATGAAGCCAGTCTATGCAGATAATGAAACCTGCATCAGGACGTGGCATGCAAAGTGTGCGTTTTGGTGTTGTCTCCTCCATCCTCCTTCTTTAGGTGGAACTTGGCGCAACAAAGCTAGATGTTGCGCTTTTTTTTTTGCCCTGCCGCCGTCAAACCCTTCATTCCAACCGCATTTCCCCCTCGGAGCGGGCATCTTCGCCCGACAACCGGATTTCTGTTGTCTCACAATGGTTTGACAGCTGGATCAGGGCTGTAATAGAATCCGTAACTTTCAAGAATTACGATGGAAGAGTTCCATGAAGACCTTTTCTGCCAAGCCGCATGAGGTTAAACGCGACTGGTTTGTGGTCGATGCCAACGACAAGGTTTTGGGCCGCCTCGCTGCTGAGATCGCCCATCGCCTGCGTGGCAAGCACAAGCCGGAATACACCCCGCACGTAGATACCGGCGATTTCATCGTCGTGGTCAACGTCGAGAAGCTGCGCGTTACCGGTGCCAAGGCACAAGACAAGAAGTACTACCGTCACTCCGGCTACCCGGGTGGTATCTACGAGCGCAGCTTCACCGAACTGCAAGACAAGTTCCCTGAGCGCGTTCTGGAAAAAGCCGTTAAAGGCATGCTGCCGAAGGGCCCGCTGGGTTACGCCATGATCAAGAAGCTCAAGGTGTACTCCGGTTCCGAGCATCCGCACACTGCTCAACAGCCGAAAGTGCTGGAAATCTGATTTTAAGGCGTAGAAATGAACGGTAAATACTACTACGGCACCGGCCGTCGCAAGAGCTCCGTTGCTCGCGTGTTCATGCAAAAGGGTTCGGGCCAGATCATCGTCAACGGCAAGCCGGTTGATGAATATTTCGCTCGTGAAACCGGTCGCATGGTAATCCGCCAGCCGCTGGCTCTGACCGAGAACCTCGAATCCTTCGACATTAAGGTGAATGTTGTCGGCGGCGGCGAAACCGGCCAAGCCGGCGCGATCCGTCACGGCATCACCCGCGCGTTGATCGACTTCGACACCGCTCTGAAGCCGGCTCTGTCCGCTGCTGGTTACGTGACCCGCGACGCTCGTGAAGTTGAGCGTAAAAAAGTCGGCCTGCGCAAAGCTCGCCGCGCCAAGCAGTTCTCCAAGCGTTAATTCGCCGAATTCTGTTTTCAAGAAAACCGCCTGCGTTTGTCAGGCGGTTTTTTCTTTGCCTGTCGTTTTCCTGCTTTCTCTCTCCCATATTGCAAGGCAGCATCTCAGTGCCTACACTGTTGTTTTTGCGACGCGCTTTTACATAAAGGAATGGGCATGATCAAGGTGGGAATCGTCGGGGGCACCGGCTACACGGGTGTCGAATTGCTGCGCTTGCTGGCAGGTCATCCGTCGGCGCGCGTGACCGCGGTCACCTCGCGCAAGGAGGCCGGCATGAAGGTGGCCGACTTGTTTCCCAGCTTGCGAGGCCGCATCGATCTGGCGTTTTCCACTCCCGACGAAGCCCGGCTGCAGGACTGCGATGTGGTGTTTTTCGCCACACCCAATGGCATTGCGATGAACGAGACGCGCGAACTGCTGGCCGCCGGCGTGCGGGTGGTGGACCTGGCCGCCGATTATCGGATCCAGGATGTCGCCGAGTGGGAAAAATGGTATGGCATGAGCCACGGCTCGCCGGATCTGGTGGCCGAAGCGGTGTACGGGCTGCCGGAAATCAACCGCGAGGCCATACGCGGCGCGCGACTGGTGGCGAATCCGGGCTGCTATCCGACCGCGGTGCAGCTGGGCTTCCTGCCCTTGATCGAAGCCGGCGTGGTGGAGCTGTCCAGCCTGATCGCCGACTGCAAGTCCGGCGTGTCCGGCGCCGGGCGCAAGGCGGAAGTGGGCGCCTTGCTGGCCGAGGCCGGAGATTCCTTCAAGGCTTACGGTGTGGCCGGTCACCGCCATTTGCCTGAAATCCGCCAGGGCCTGGGCCGTGCGGCCGCGCAGCCGGTGGGGCTAACCTTTGTGCCGCACCTGACGCCGATGATACGCGGCATCCACGCCACGCTGTACGCGCGGTTGAAGGCGGATGTGGACGTGCAAGCGCTGTTCGAGCGCCGCTACGAGGGTGAAGCCTTCGTCGACGTGCTACCGGCTGGCAGCCATCCGGAGACGCGCTCGGTGCGAGGCGCCAATGTGTGCCGCATCGCCGCGCACAGGCCGCAGGGCGGCGACACCGTGGTGCTGTTGTCGGTGATAGACAATCTGGTCAAGGGCGCGGCCGGTCAGGCGGTGCAGAACATGAACTTGATGTTTGGACAGCCGGAGCAGGCGGGGTTGGACATCGTTCCCTTGCTGCCATGAGACACCGGCGCATGCGTGGAAAGAACTAGTTCGCTTGAAGACTCGCCATCGGCCCCAATATCCGACTAAAATAGTGGGTGAATGCCGCTCTGCCGGCTTGAGAAGGGGTTTGAGAAACCGCAGCGCGCGCAGCCAGGCCGCTGGCGAACCGTTGGCGGGTTTCTCAAGGCCCCGGAACTGAATTGCGAGGTTTGACATGACTAATGCTGCAACTGAAATGCCGTCCCCGATCAACTTCAGCCAAAGCGCTTGTTCCAAGGTGCAGGAGCTGATCGCCGAGGAAGGCAATCCCGATCTGAAACTGCGCGTCTTCGTGACCGGCGGCGGCTGCTCCGGCTTCCAGTACGGTTTCACATTTGACGAAATCGCAAATGAAGACGATACCGCTATAGAGAGACAAGGCGTGACCTTCCTGGTGGATCCGATGAGCTACCAGTATCTGGTCGGCGCTGAAATCGATTATCAGGAAAGCCTGGAGGGCTCCCAGTTCGTGATCCGCAATCCGAACGCCACCACCACCTGCGGTTGTGGTTCGTCGTTCTCGGTGTGATCCGGACGCGGTAGAATACAGGCTCGGGCTATTGCCCGGGCCTTTTTTATGGGGACAACAAAATGAATAAGCTGCCACCCGTCGTCTTGCCGAAGATCGAATTCACGCGTGAATTCGCGTTTAGCGATGCCGACTTCGAGCGCATTCGCAAACTGATCTACAAGGAAGCGGGCATTTCGTTGAACCCGTCGAAGAAAGACATGGTTTACGGCCGCCTGGTGCGTCGCATCCGCGAGTTGAAGCTTCCCGGTTTCGCCGCCTATGTCGATTTCCTCGAGTCGATCAGCGGCAAGCGCGAGTTCGAACAGTTCGTCAACGCGCTGACCACCAATCTGACTTTCTTCTTCCGCGAAGAACATCATTTCCCGCTGCTGGCCGAGCATCTGAAGAAGAAAGCGACGGCCGGCGGAGAACTGGCGATCTGGTGCGCGGCCTCGTCCACCGGCGAAGAACCGTATTCGCTGGCGATCACCGCGCTGGAGGCGGTGCCGGGCGCGCGCATCAGCGTGTTGGCCACCGACCTGGACACCAGCGTGCTGGAAACCGGCCGCAAGGGCATTTACGCCGCCGACAAGGTGGCGCGCCTGCCGCCGGGCTACGCCGCCAAGTATTTCGACAAGCAGCCGGACGGCAGCTTCCAGGCCAAGGCCCAGCTGCGAAATCTGATCACCTTCCAGCGTTTGAACCTGGTGGAGAGCAACTGGTCGGTCAAGCGCCAGTTCGACGCCATTTTCTGCCGCAACGTGATGATTTATTTCGACCGCGACACTCAGTTCGGCGTGCTCAAGCGCTTTGCGCCGCTCTTGAAGCCGGACGGCCTGCTGTTCGTCGGTCATTCCGAGAATTTCTATTTCGCGTCGGACTATTTCCATCTGCGCGGCAAGACGGTTTACGAGCACGCGAAGAAGCCGTAACGGCAGATCGCGGCTGGCAAGGTCAATGGGCAAGAGGGTCTTGCCCATTGGCTTTTGTGGAGAGTCGATGCGAGTAGTTGTTCTGGGCGCCGGCGTCATCGGCGTATCCACCGCCTGGTTTTTGGCGGAGAAGGGCCACCAGGTGGTGGTGGTGGACCGCGCCAGCGGCGCGGCGAGAGAAACCAGTTTCGCCAACGGCGGCCAGATTTCGGTCAGTCAGTCCGAGCCTTGGGCCAATCCGCGCGCGCCGTGGCGGGTATTGAGTTGGCTGTTGCGCGACGACGCGCCGCTGCTGTTCCGGCCGAGGCTGGATGCGCGGCAATGGCGCTGGGGCCTGGATTTCCTGCGCGAATGCCTGCCGGGGCGCAGCGAGCGCAATATGCGTCAGATGGTGGCGTTGGGCTTGTACAGTCGCGATACGTTGCGTGGTTTGCGCCGTGAGCTTGGCATCGATTACCAGCAATTGCAGCGGGGCATCCTGACCCTGCTGTTTTCCAATGCCGAACTGGCCCAGGCCCGGGCCGGCTGCTCGCAGCTGCAAAAACTGGGCGTGGAAAAAAGCCTGCTGACGCCGCTGCAGGCGCTGGAGCGGGAGCCGGCCTTGGCGCGCATTCTGCCCGAGTTGAGCGGCGCGTGCTGGAGCCCGGACGACGAGTCCGGCAATGTTCATCTGTTTACCGTCGCTCTAGCGCAGGCTTGCGCGCTGCGTGGCGTGGAATTCCGCTTTCAGACGCGGATCAATGCGCTGGAGCGCGCCGATGGAGAAGTGAGCGGAGTGTCCATTACCACCGCGGACGGGGCTTACGAGCGGATCGAGGCCGACGCTTATGTATTGGCGCTGGGTTCTTATTCGCCTTTGCTGGCGGCGCAGGCCGGCTTGCGCCTGCCGGTGTATCCGGCCAAGGGCTATTCCGCCACTCTGCCGATTTTGGATGCGGCCGCCGCGCCGTTGGCCAGCATTACCGACGAAGCCCACAAGGTGGTGGTGTCGCGGCTGGGCGACGAATTACGTATCGCCGGCACCGCAGAGCTGTCCGGCTATTCCACCCATCTGGAGCCGCGGCGTTGCGACTTGCTGCTGCAGCGCGGCCGCGCCTTGTTCGGCGACGCCTGCGACTGGGAGCGCGCGCGTTTCTGGAGCGGCCTGCGGCCGGCCACCCCGGGCAATGTGCCGCTGATCGGCCCCAGCCGCTTGCGGCGCTTGTATCTGAATACCGGCCACGGCACCTTGGGTTGGACCGAAGGCGCAGGTTCCGGTCGCGCGCTGGCCGAGATCATCAGCGGCGAAACGCCGGCGCTGGATTTTGCGTTTTGCCGTGCTTGAGCGATAGGCTCAACTGAAGCGAGTCGATGCTCGGCGCATGGTAAAATCGCGCCGATTCGGATTCCCATCGTCCGCCGTCGGCGGGCCAAGCCATTCATTTCCAGGAAAGATCGTCATGCGTATCGGAACGCCGCAAAGTCGCAGTGCCGTCAGGGTGATGTTGTTGGGCAGCGGGGAGCTGGGCAAGGAGGTGGTGATCGCCTTGCAGCGGCTGGGAGTGGAAACCGTCGCCGTGGATCGCTACGCCGGCGCGCCGGCGATGCAGGTGGCCCACGCCAGCCACGTGATCGATATGTCGGACGCCGCGGCCTTGCGCCGGCTGGTGGAGCAAGTGCGCCCGCATCTGATTGTGCCGGAGATCGAGGTCATCGCCACCGACGAGCTGTTGCGCATCGAGGCGGACGGTCTGGCCGAGGTGATACCCACCGCGCGCGCCGCCCATCTGACGATGAACCGCGAAGGGATACGGCGGCTGGCGGCGGAAGAGCTGGGCCTGCCCACCTCGCCGTACGCCTTCGCCTCCAGCTTGGAAGAACTGCAAGCCGCAATCGACGACGGCATCGGCTACCCCTGCCTGGTGAAGCCGGTGATGTCGTCCAGCGGCAAGGGCCAGTCGCTGTTGCGCGGGCCGGAGGACGTAGCCCAGGCTTGGCAATACGCCGCCAGCAGCGGCCGGGTGGACAAGGGCCGGGTGATCGT
Organism: Chromobacterium fluminis; assembly: GCF_011602385.1. Classification (NCBI taxonomy): domain Bacteria; kingdom Pseudomonadati; phylum Pseudomonadota; class Betaproteobacteria; order Neisseriales; family Chromobacteriaceae; genus Chromobacterium; species Chromobacterium fluminis. The sequence continues at coordinate 120,199 of NZ_JAAOMA010000002.1, forward strand.
CGAGGGTTTCATCGATTTCGATTACGAGATTACCCAGCTGACCGTGCGCGCGGCGGACGGTGCGGGCGGCATCGCCACGCACTTCTGCGCGCCGGTCGGCCATTTGCAGCGCAGCGGCGATTACGTGGAGAGCTGGCAGCCCCAGCCCATGAGCGAACTGGCCTTGCTGCGCGCGCGCGAAGTGGCCAAGGCGGTGACCGACGCGCTGGGCGGCCGCGGCTTGTTCGGCGTGGAGCTGTTCATCAAGGGCGACCAGGTGTGGTTCTCCGAAGTGAGCCCGCGGCCGCATGATACCGGTTTGGTGACGCTGGCGACTCAGCGCTGGTCCGAATTCGAACTGCACGCGCGGGCCATTCTGGGCCTGCCGGTGGATACGGCGATGTTCAGCGCCGGCGCGTCGGCGGTGATATACGGTGGTTTGGACGAGGCCGGCATCGCTTTTGACGGCGTGGACGAGGCATTGCGAGTGCCGGGTGCGGACTTGCGTTTGTTCGGCAAGCCGGAAAGTTATTTGAAGCGCCGCATGGGCGTGGCGCTGGCTACGGCTGAGACGGTGGAACAGGCCCGCGAGCGGGCCAGAACGGCGGCCGCGTTGGTGCGACCGACGACGGGGAATAAAGCGTGAGCGATGAAGTGCGGGAAATGACGCCCTATCAATTATTGGGCGGCGAAGGCGTGGTGCGTTGGTTGACTGACCGTTTTTACGACATTATGGACAGCGATCCGGCGGTCAAGCCGCTGCGCGACATGCATCCGCAGGATCTGGCCGGTTCGCGCCAGAAGCTGTTCATGTTTCTGTCCGGCTGGCTGGGCGGCCCGTCCTTGTACATGGAAGCCTTCGGCCATCCGCGGCTGCGCATGCGCCATATGCCGTTTGCGGTGGACGAGGCGGCCCGCGATCAGTGGATGTCCTGCATGCGCCGCGCGGTGGATGAACTGGTGGCCGAGGATTGGCTGAAGCAAAAGCTGATCGAGGCCTTCCACAACACCGCCGACTTCATGCGCAATCAATAAAAAACTTGCGGCCGGCGCGCCAGTGTCCATGATGAGAGGAGGTTCTCGCATTTCATCTGGCGGAGATGGAGCGCATGGCGTGCAAGTTGTTGCTGTTGTGGCTGGGACTTTGGGCGGGTGCGGGCGCCGCGGCGGCGTGTCTGCCGCAAGCCTGGGCCTGCGCCTCTCCGTCCGACGGGGAGATCAAATCCGCGCTTCGGGACGCCGGCAAGGACATCACCATCGTCGGTCTGCGCTTTGAACGCGAAGCGGTCAGCAACCGTTTGTCGCTGTCCCCAGTGCTGGACCTGAACAAGCAAGCTCAGCTGTCCTTGCGTTTGACGCCCAAGCAGTTTGGCCTGCGTTTGAAAGTGAACACCGACTGAGCGCTGCTCCCCACTCCTTTTCGCCCCCTAGACCGCGAATACCCTCCAAGTCCCGGCATCGTTTCAGCTTCCGGACAGCGGCGGAATCGAGTAGGTGCCGGTGACATGGGCCACCGGTTCTTCCAGTTCGGCCGACAGCAGCAAAACTTCCCCCACTGCCAGCCGTTTGCCCAACTTCAGGATGCGGCCTTCCGCAATCACGTCCGCCGGCGGCGGTTTACGCAGGAAGTTGATGTTGAGGCTGGTGGTCACGGCCAGTTCCACCCTGCCTATCATCCCCAACACCACGGCGTACAGCGTGGCGTCGGCCAGCGCCATCAAGGCGGGGCCGGCGATGGTCCCGCCCGGCCGGATCAGGTCCGGGTTGAAGTGCATGCGCAACACCGCGCCGCCGTCGGCAATGGACTCGGTCCGAATGCCGAACAGGCGGACCAAGGGCAGTTCCTGGTCGATCAGGCTTTGGAATTCCGGGACGGATAGACGAGGCATAGGGCGCTCCGGCGCTGTGATCTAAACATCATCAAGCGCCGGAGCGCGGGCGTCAATGCCCGGCGGCTCGGCTTCAGCGCGGGCGGTGGCCGCGTTCGATCAAGACGCCGACGCGCTTGACGCCGGGCAGGATGCCCAGCTTGGTGACCGAGACCCTGGCCCAGGGCGCGCCGAAGTCTTCGCGGATCACCTTGGCGATGTATTCGGCCAACGCTTCCAGCAGCAGGAAATGCTGTTCGGACAGCGCCTTGCGCAGCCGTTCCACCACCACGCCGTAGTGTATGGTGTCGCCGATATTGTCGCTGTGACAGGGCGCTTCGCTGGGAATGCCGATTTCCAGGTCGATTTCAATGGTTTGCGGGGCTTTCCGCTCCCATTCGTAGACACCGATAATGGTGTCGGCGCGCACTTCGCGCAGGAATATGATGTCCATCAGTCTGTCTGGGAGTTGGGGTTTGCCGCCCGATACCGTAAAATCCGAAGCCTTCTATTCTAATGGATACACCATGACCACGACAGCTTTTGCCTTTGTTGTTGCGGCCTATCTGATCGGCTCGCTCTCGTTCGCGGTGATTGTCAGCAAGGCCATGGGCATGGCCGACCCGCGCAGTTACGGTTCCGGCAACCCTGGCGCCACCAATGTGCTGCGCAGCGGCAAGAAGCTGGCGGCGGCGCTGACCTTGCTCGGCGACGGGGTCAAGGGCTGGGTGGCGGTGGCGCTGACCGCCTGGTTCGGGCCGCAATACGGCCTGGGCGAGCAGGCGATCGCGATGTCGGCGCTGGCGGTGCTGATCGGCCACATGTGGCCGGTGTTCTTCGGTTTCAAGGGGGGCAAGGGCGTGGCCACCGCGGTGGGGGTGTTGCTGGGCTTTAGCCCGTGGCTGGCGCTGGCGGCGCTGGCTACCTGGTTGTTCGTCGCTTTCGTGCTGAAGATATCCTCGCTATCCGCCATCGTCGCCTGCGTGCTGACGCCGGTATACGCTTACTTCATCCTCGGGCCGCAAAGCGTTTACTTCGGCAGCTGCATCATCATCGCCATCCTGGTGGTGCATCGCCATAAGTCCAATCTGATCAAGCTTCTGACGGGGCAAGAGGACAAGATAGGCGACAAGGGCACGGACAAGGGCTCCTCCTGAGCTTTGTTCCGCCAATGGAAAGGCCGTCGCTTGCGACGGCCTTTTATTTTTGAGCGGTTCGAGTCAGCCGTCGGACAGTACCCGCAGATGGGCGGCCACGCTGCGGCCCAGCGCCGACAGGTCGTAGCCGCCTTCCAGCACCGATACCACGCGGCCGTCGGCGTAGAGATCGGCAATCTGCATCAGGTGACGGGTTACCCACTCGTAATCGGCCTCCACCAGCCCCAGCGAGCCCATATCGTCTTCGCGGTGAGCGTCGAAGCCGGCGGAGATGAACAAGATCTGCGGCCGGAAGTCGTGCAAGATCGGCAGCCACACCGTCTCCACCGCTTCGCGGAATTCGCGTCCGCCGCTGCCGGCTTTGAGCGGCACGTTGTGCATGTTCGGCCCCAGCGGTGCGTCGCCGCAATAGGGGTAGAACGGGTGCTGGAAGATGGACACCATCAGCACTCTGGGGTCGTCGCGCAGGATTTCCTCGGTGCCGTTGCCGTGATGGACGTCAAAGTCTATCACCGCCACTCGTTCGAATTGATAGTGGGCCAGCGCGTGGGTGACGCCGATCGCCAGATTGTTGAAGAAGCAGAAGCCCATCGCCTTGCCGCTTTCGGCGTGATGGCCGGGCGGGCGCACCGCGCAGAAGGCGTTGGGCGCTTTATCTTCGGCCACCAGTTCCACCGCTTTGACCACGGCGCCGGCGGCGCGTCGGGCGGCTTGCAGCGTGCCGGCGGACATCGCGGTGTCCGGGTCCACGCGAAAAGTGCCTATGCTGGGAGAGCAGGACTCCAGATATTCGAGATAGTGCGGAGGATGCACGCGCGCCAGTTGCTGTTCGGTGACTTCCGGCGCTTCGATCTCCTGCAGCCCGTCCAGTATCTGCGACGCCATGAGTTGATCGCGGATGGCGATCAGGCGCTCCGGGCATTCCGGGTGGCCCACGCCCATATTGTGCTGCAGACAGTCCGGGTGGGTGATGTAGGCGGTGAGCCCAGAGCGTTGCAAGCGATTTTTCAGCCAGGTCAACACGTGCGATTCCTTGTTGCGTACAATGGGCGCGGGATATGTGATATCGATAAATAGTGCGCGTAAGCGGGTGCAAATGCAATCTCTCTCCATTGCGTATCGTCAACTGAATCAGCTGATCCTGGGTAAGCCGCAGGCGATCCGCCTGGCCTTGACCTGCCTGATCGCTCGCGGGCATTTGCTGATCGAGGACGTTCCCGGCGTGGGCAAGACCACGCTGGCACACGGCTTGGCCGGGGTGTTGGGCCTGGAGTATCGCCGGGTGCAGTTCACCAGCGATCTGCTGCCCTCGGACATTTTGGGCGTCAATATCTACCAGCGAGATTCCGCCTCCTTCCATTTCCATCAGGGGCCGGTGTTTTCGCAGGTGCTGCTGGCCGATGAGATCAATCGCGCGTCGCCCAAGGTACAGTCCGCCTTGCTGGAGGCGATGGAAGAACGCCAGGTTTCGGTCGATGGCGCTACCTATCCCTTGCCCGAGCCCTTCTTCGTCATCGCCACCCAGAACCCGGCGGAACAAGCCGGCACCTTCCCTTTGCCGGAATCGCAACAGGACCGCTTCCTGATGCGCATTTCTTTGGGCTATCCGCCGCGCGAGGCCGAACTGGCCTTGCTGCAGGGCGAAGACCGCCGTCAGTTACTGGCTAAGCTGGTGCCGGCCCTGCGCCCCGGCGACTTGGTCGCGCTGCAGCGCCAGGCCGCAGAGCTGACCGTCAGTCCGGCCTTGGCCGGCTATGTGCTGGCCTTGGTCGAAGCCACGCGTCGGGACAGCCGCTTCGCCTCGGGGCTGAGTCCGCGCGCCGGTTTGGCGCTGGCGGCGGCGGCGCGCGCCTGGGCTTTGCTGGAAGGGCGCGATCATGTGTTGCCGGAGGACGTGAAAGCGGTTTTCCCCAGCGTGGCCGGCCATCGCCTGCTCGGCGGCAACGGCGGCGACGCCGCCAGCGGCCTGCTCGCCCATGTTCCCATTCCTTGATCCGCGTCGCCGTCTGCGGCAATGGATGTTGCGCCGCGCGATGCCGCAGCCGCATTGCCGGCTGGAGCAAAACCGCATCTATTTGCTGCCCACCCGTTTCGGCTTGACGCTGGGCCTGGTGGCGCTGGCGGTATGGATAGGCGCATTGAACTACGACGTCAGCCTGGCCTACGCCCTATCGTTTTGGGTGGCCGGCTTGCTGTTGGTGGCGGTGCTGCTGGCTTACCGGCAATTGGCCGGTCTGCAGCTGCGCGCGCTGGACGCGGAGCCGGTCTTCGCCGGCGACGCCGCGCGCTTCCGCGTGTTGCTGCGGCATGAGGACGGAGGCGAGCGTCAACTGAGCTTGGCGCTTGAGGACGGCGTGGAGACCCGGATTGAACGGCTGCCCGGCGGCGCGGAGTTCGAGGCGGGACTGAGTGTTTGTGGCAGCCGGCGCGGTTATATGGCTTTGCCGGCCTGTCAGATCTGGAGCGAGGCGCCGTTCGGCCTGGTGCGCGCCAGCGCTTGGGTCAGGCTGAGTGCCCAGGTGCTGCTGTTTCCCGCGCCCTTGCTGGACGGCCAGCGCGGCCGCAACCTGGGCGGTGGCGATCAGCCCTGTGATCAGCCGGGCGAGGAAGAGGACTTTTCTCATCTGGACGCGTATCGAGTCGGGGATTCGCCGCGCCGCATCGCCTGGAAAGTGCTGGCGCGCCGAGGCGCGCTGGTCAGCAAGCAATTTGCAGGGGAAGGACGCGCCGGCTTGCTGGCCTTGGACTGGCAGGATTACGGCCGAGGCGGCGACGTGGAGCTCAAGCTGTCGCGTTTGGCTTGGCGCGTCGAGCAGTGTGAGCGTCTGCGCCAACCTTATGTGCTGAAGCTGCCGACACGCAGCGTGGGCCCCCAGCCGCAACAGCGTTTATTAGCGCTGACGGCCCTGGCCTTGTATCTGGAGCTCGGCGATGAGCGTCCCTGATCGCGGCAGGGTGTGGCCGGTGTTGGCGGCGGTAGCCCTGAGCGCCGCGCCGCTATGGTTGCATCTGCCGTTCTGGCTGGTCGCCTTGGCCTTTGCCTTGTTGCTGGGCAAGGCGGTCTTGGTCTGGCGGCGCAGAGCGCCTCCGGCGTTCTGGTGGCTGTTGCCGCCCTTGCTCTTGGCCGCCTGGCTGTCCTGGCGCACGCTCGGCACTTTGGTGGGGCGCGAGGGCGGCGTCGGCATTTTGCTGCTGCTGCTGGGCTTCAAGGCGCAGGAGTGCGCTCAACTTCGGGATTGGCGGGTGTTGATCGCCCTGGGGGTGTTTCTGGCCGCCATGCCTTTGCTGTTTGACCAGTCGCCGTTGGCGGCGGCCTGGCTGGCTCTGAGCCTGTTGGCGCTGACCGGAGCGATGGCGGCGCTGGAGGGTGCGCCGTGGCGAGGCAGTCTGCGCTCGGCCGCGTCGGCCCTAGGCCTGGCGCTGCCCTTGATGCTGGTCTTGTTCGTGGTCATGCCGCGGCTGTCCGGCCCGCTGTGGAGCATGCCCAGCGAACCGGGCAGACAGGCGGTCAGCGGCCTGGGCGATAGTTTGGCGCCGGGCAGCGTCAGTCAGCTGATTCTGAGCCGGGAGCCGGCGTTTTCCGTCGTGTTTCCGCTGCGGCCGCCGCCGCGGGCGCAGATGTACTGGCGGGTCTTGTTGCTGGATCGCTTCGACGGCAGCCGCTGGAGCGGCGGTGAGGCGAGAGGCGCGGCGGCGGAGGGCGTCAGCGGCGGAGAGGCGGTGGAGTACGCGATCACGCTGGAGCCGGACAAGGGGCGCTTGCCGGCGCTGGATGTGCCGCAGCCGGGCGAGGGCGCGTCAAGTTTGCGATACGGCATGGTGTTGCGCGGAGACGGCAAGGACAGAAGGATGCAGCGCTTTTACGCCGTCAGCCGCTTAGGCGCGCGCTACCAGGCGGTTTTGTCCGACGCCGAGCGCGCGTTTTACCTGCGCTTGCCGCCCGGCAATTCCCGAGCGCGCGCTTGGGCGAGAGAGTTGGCGGCGAGCGGGGAGGGCGCTTTCGTGCAGGCGGCCTTGCAGGCGTTTCGAAGCCAGGGCTTTCGCTACACGCTGAATCCGCCCTTGTTGGACCAGCAAGACGAGATCGATCAATTCCTGTTTTCCAGCCGGCAAGGGTTTTGCGAGCATTACGCGTCGGCATTGGCGTTTCTGGCGCGCGCCGCCGGCATGCCGGCGCGGATTGTCGTCGGTTATCAGGGCGGCGAATACAACCCGGTGGGGCGTTTCTGGCAAGTGAAATCGTCTGACGCGCACGCTTGGGTCGAGATTTGGCTGGCGGAGAGGCGGCAATGGCTGCGCGTCGATCCCACTGGCGCGGTGGCGCCGCTGCGTCTGGCGGACGGCGCGGAACAAAGCGTGCCGGCGTTGAGGGAGCGCGGGATGGCGGGTTTGCCGCCTGCCTGGTTGCGCAATCTGCGTCAAAACTGGCAGGCTGCGGGCTTCGCCTGGCAGCAATGGGTGGTGGGCTACGACGCCGCTCGGCAGCGTAATGTGTTTCAAAGCTTGGGGCTGGGAGAGGGCGTGAGCGCGAGCAGCGTATTGCAGGCTTTGTTTGTTGGTGTCTTGCTGGCGAGTTTGCCGCTGGCTTGGTGGTGGCGACGGGGCCGCGGACGGGAAGAGCCGATGGCGCGGGGCTGGCGGCTGTTGTTGGAGCAACTGCGTCGGCGGCGGATAGAGGCCAGTTCTTGCGATGGCCCTTTGGAGCTGTTGCGTCGGGCCAAGCCCGGTTTGGCGGATGCGGAGTACCGACAGTTGAAGGCGCTGGTGCATGATTATGTGGCCTTGCGCTACCGCTCGCGCGCCGCAGAGGCCGCTCGGCAGCGGGACTGGCTGCGCCGCTGCCGCCGTTTTCGTCTGGCGCGCAAATAACGAAGCCCCCGGGAAGCCGGGGGCTGCTGGCGGCGACGGAAGCTGTCGCGCGCTACAACAGAAAGTCCTTGGAGATGCCCTTGCGGCGCAGGATGCGGCGCAGTTGTTCCAGGCCTTCAATCTGGATCTGGCGCACGCGTTCGCGGGTTAGACTCAGTGCGGCGGCCAACTCCTCCAGCGTGCAGATTTCGTAGCCGTTGAGGCCGTAACGGCGCTCGATCACCAGTTTTTGCTTCTCGTTCAGCTGGCCCAGCCATTCATGGACGAAGTGCTCCAACTGGCTGTTGTGCAACTGGATTTCTGGCTCGTCATGCTGCTCGTCTGGGATGGATTCACCGATCGACAGCATTGGGTCGATGTCCAGCGGCGCGTCCAGCGAGGCCATGCGCTCGTTGAGGTTCATCACCTTGCGCACATCGTCCACCGGCTTGCCCACCAGATGGGCGATTTCATCCAGCGTCGGCTCGCGGCCAATCTGGCTTTCCAGGTGGCGCGAAGCGCGCAGATAAACGTTGAGCTCCTTGATCACGTGCACCGGCAAGCGGATGGTGCGAGATTGATTCATGATGGCGCGCTCTATGCTCTGGCGTATCCACCAGGTGGCATAGGTGGAGAAGCGGAAGCCGCGCTCCGGATCGAACTTTTCCAGCGCGTGCATCAGACCGATATTGCCTTCCTCGATCAGATCCAACAGCGCCAGGCCGCGGTTGATGTAATGCTTGGCGATGTTCACCACCAGCCGCAGATTGTGTTCGATCATCTTTTGCCGCGCTTCGAACTCGCCGGCCACCACGCGGCGGGCCAGAGCCAGTTCTTCCTGCGGCGTCAACAGAGCGTTGTTGCCGATATCGTTGAGGTAGATTTGGGTGACGTCGGCAACTTCTTCGTATACCGGCTGCGCTTCGCCGACTTCCTCTGCCTCCACTTCGGCAACGGCTTCCTCATTGCTTTCCTCGTCGAGAATTTCTTGCTCTTCGAGAATGTCGAGTTCGCTACTCATGTTCTACCCCCGTCTCTTTCTGATCCTGGACGGGGGCCCCGGCCGCCCGTCAGGACTTATGGTCAAGGTACTGCATCGGATCCACCGGTTTGCCGAGGCGGCGGATTTCAAAGTGCAGTTTCACTTGGTCGGCGTCGGAATTGCCCATTTCGGCAATCTTCTGCCCTCGCTTGACAGACTGGCCCTCCTTTACGAGCAACTGGCTATTGTGGGCGTAGGCCGACAGGAAGGATTTATTGTGCTTGATGATGATCAGCTTGCCGTAGCCTCGAAGGCCGGTGCCGCTGTACACCACTTTGCCGTCTCCCGCCGCCAACACCGGCTGGCCGCTGCGGCCGCTGATGTCTATGCCCTTGCTGCTATCGGAATATCCCCGAATCATCTTGCCTTCCGTCGGCCACAGCCACGGCACCGCGTCTTCGTCCGCTTTCGCCGCGGGCTTGCTGGCCTCTGGCTTGCTGGACGGCGTCGCCGCCGGGGCTTCGACCTTGGCCGGAGCGCTTGCCGCCGCCGGCGCGCCGGCGGAGCTGATCGGGGCTTGAGCGTTCTTGTTGTTGCCCGGTCCTCCCTCGCTCTGGGCGGACAGGGTTTTTGCTGCTTCTGCGCTGTAAGGCAGTTTCAGGGCTTTGGGGTAGGCCTTGACACCGCCAGCTTGGACAGTTGCGCTTTCCATCGGAGCGCTTGACTGGGCCGGAGCGGCAGCCGTCGTCGGCTGGCCGGCGCTGGCCGCCGGGGAGGCGTCTCCGCCGGGCGGGGTCAAGCGCAGCAATTGTCCTACTTTGATATTGTTGTCCGGCAGGTTGTTCCAGGCCGCGACATCCTTGTATTTCAGGCCGTTGTTCAGAGAGATGCGGAACAGGTTTTCCCCCGGCTGAACCACATGGGTCTTTTCTCTTGTTGTTGCGCCCGCCGCCGAGGCAGTGCCTATCGGCGCGGCGGCCACTCCTCCGTTATCCTGGTACGGTATTGTCACCGCCGCACTATTGCCGGCTGTCGCGACGGGCGCCGAAGGCGGTGCGTTGCGAGCGGCGGCAGGCGTTGCGCTTTCCACGGGGGCAGGCTGCTGGACGATGCTGCTGCATCCGCTCAGAGCGATGCCGATCGAGGCCGTGAATATATATGCATAGCTGCAATGCATTTTTAGCATACTTTTGTTTTTTATAGTCTGTTTAAGTGATTTGATAAATTGTCGGACAAAGAAACTGTTGTGTTTTTGCAGTTTTAACTGCGTCCGGCAAGCAAGGGTACGAATTTCACCGGGTCCAGCCGGCTTTTTTGCAGGCCTTGCGCGGTTTTCTCTATCAGCCACAAGTACTGTTCCTCTTCGCCTATCGGCATGATCATGCGGCCGCCGTCGTTGAGTTGTTCGACCAGGGCCTGGGGAATGTTGCGCGCGGCGGCGGTCATGATGATGCCGTCGAAGGGCGCAGCCTCGGCCAGGCCGAAGTGGCCGTCGCCGTGAACCAGGCGGGCGTGCACCAGCTTGGCGGCGCGCAAATTGCGTCTGGCTTTGTCAAGAATGACGCCCAAGCGTTCAATGGAGTAGACCTCGGCGCCGGTCTTCAGCAGCACCGCGGTCTGGTAGCCGCAGCCGGTGCCGATCTCCAGAACCTTGCCCGGTTTCTTGCCATTCAACAGGATTTCCGTCATCCGCGCCACGGTGAAGGGCTGAGATATGGTCTGGCCGTGGCCTATGGGCAGCGACACGTCGTCATAGGCGCGGGTGGCCAGCGCCTGGTCTACAAACAGGTGACGCGGCACGTCCGACATCGCGGTCAGCACGCGTTCGTCGGCCACGCCGTTTTGGCGCAATCGCTCGACCATGCGGCGTCGGGTGCGGTCGGAAAGCATGCCGTAGGCCGGCTGGCCCGGCGTCAGCTGTGGTGTAGCCATGTTTTGATTCCGTCTAGTTGGCCATAGGCGGTTAAATCCAGCATCAGCGGCGTCACTGAAATATCGTTGTTGGCCAGCGCGCCGAAGTCCGTGCCCGCGCCGGCGTCCTGCACATTGCCGACCGGTCCTACCCAGTATATCGTCTCGCCGCGCGGATTCTGAGACTTGATCACCGGCTGCGCGCAGTGACGGCGGCCCAGGCGGGTGACGGTCAATTGACCCAGCGCTTCGGGGGCGATGTCGGGCACATTGACGTTGAGCAGCACCGGCTCGCGGAAGGGGTTGCGCTTGCAGCGTTCCACCAGTTGATCGACGACCAGACCGGCGCTGGCGAAGTGCTGGCCGCTATAACCGGCCAGCGACACCGCGATGGAGGGAATGCCCAGCATGAAGCCTTCGGTGGCGGCGGCCACGGTGCCGGAGTACAAGGTGTCGTCGCCCATATTGGGGCCGTGGTTGATGCCGCTGAACACCATGTCCGGTTTAAAGTCCAGCATGCCGGTCACGGCGAGGTGCACGCAGTCGGTGGGGGTGCCGTTGACGTAGTGAAAGCCGTTGGCGGCCTTGCGCACGGTCAAGGGGCGATCCAGGGTCAGGGAGTTGCTGGCGCCGCTGCGGTCCCGCTCCGGCGCGACAATGACGACCTCGCCGTGGCGGGACAGGGTTTGCGCCAGCATGGCCAGTCCCGGAGCGAAATAACCGTCGTCGTTGCTGATGAGAAACTTCATGCTGTCTTTCTATTGTTCTTGCCGGCAAAGGTGGCCCGGCTGATTGTATCGCTCCAACGATGACGCGGAAAAGTCCGGCGTGGAAGACCGACAAACAAAACCCGCCGGTGGGCGGGTTGGGGATGGCGGCTCAGGCGTAATAACGCTGGCTGAATTCCAACATGCGCTCGATCGGCAGCCGCGCCGCGTCCATTTGTTCCCGGCTGAGGTAGTCGATGCGCAAGCCCACGCCCTGTTGTGCGCGCTTGACCGCTTCGATGGTGTTCATCTTCATGTACGGACAGGAGTTGCATTGGCAGCCGGCGTAGATCGGCGCCTGGCGCAGGTCCAGATCCGGGCGGGCCAGACCCATGTTGTAGAGGATGCCGTCTTCGGTGGCGACGAAGATCACCGCGTCCGGGCTGCCGGAGAACTGCTTGACCCAATTGAGCATGCCGGAGGTGGAGCCTACGTAGTCGGCCTTCTTGAGCACCGGCAGCGGGCTTTCCGGGTGGGCGATCAGGTATTTTTCCGAGCCGGCGACCGCGAAGGCCTCGTCCAGAGCCGCTTCGTTGAATTTGTCGTGCACTTCGCACACCGCAGACCACAGCGGCATGTCATAGCCGTACTGGTAGTTGAGGTAGCCGCCCATATTGCGGTCCGGCGAGAAGATTACTTTTTTGCCTTCGGCGTACAGGTGGGCAATGATGTCGTCGACATTGCGGCTGGTGACGATCCAGTCGGACAACGCTTTGTGCTCGGCGCTGGAGTTGATGTAGGACACGTGTACGTGGTCCGGATGCTGCTTGCGCCATTTGGCCAAGGCGGCCACGTCGGTCTGAGTCACCAGAGAACAGGTGGAGCCCGCGTCGGGCAGAATCACTTCCGCCTGGGGGTTGAGGATTTTCGCGGTTTCCGCCATGAAGCGCACGCCGGCAAAAACGATGATGTCGGCATTGGCTTCCTTGGCGTACAAAGAAAGCTCCAGGCTGTCGCCAACCTTGTCGGCCATTTTCTGGATTTCAGGCTGGGTATAGTAATGAGCAAGCGTGACGACGCGTTTCGTCATGATGGATCGACTCCCGCCGCCATCCGGCCTCTGATGGAATCAGGAGCGTGGGCGACTTTGTGCGGTGCAGTAAAGAGCTATTGCTAAACAGTAAAGATTAACAATATTGTAGTGTCCGCGCCAGTCCATTCTTGTTAGGCGCTTGCGGTGGAGCGGAACGAGATGGATTCGGCTTGCCGGAGGTCAATATGACGTCAAGGTTCAGTCTGCATGATGATGGCTCGGCGGGCGGCGAGCACGACGACGAGCACGATTACAATCATCCGCATCGTCATCCCCATGGCGGGGTGACGGGCGCGGCGGCGCGCGCCGCCAGCATGCGCGCTTTGCGTTGGGTGGCGCTGCTGACGATAGGGTTTGCCTGCGTGGAGGCGGTGGGCGGCTGGGCGACGGGATCGCTGGCCTTGTTGTCCGACGCCGGCCACATGCTGACCGACTCCATCTCGCTGCTGCTGGCCTTGTGGGTTGCGCATATAGGCCGCCGTCCGGCGGACGAATCGCATTCTTTCGGCCACGGCCGGGCGGAGGTGATCGGCGCGTTTCTGAACAGCTTGTTCATGTTCGGCGTCATCGTCTTCATTGCGGTGGAGGCGGTGCGGCGTTTGCTGGAGCCGCATGCGGTCAACGGTCTGGGAGTAATGGGCATCGCGGTGGCGGGCTTGATGGTGAATGTGCTGGCCGCGTGGATCCTGAGCCGCGGAGCGCACAGCCTGAACAGCAAGGCGGCGCTGCTGCACGTAATGGGAGATTTGCTGGGCTCTCTGGCCGCGATCGCGGCCGGGGCCATTGTGTTTTGGACAGGCTGGACGCCGGCGGACCCGATCTTGTCCATGCTGGTGGCCTGCCTGATCCTGTCGTCGACTTGGCGGCTGTTGCGCAAGTCCTTGGCGGTGTTGATGGAAGAGGTGCCGGCGGAGCTGGATTTCAACCGCATCGGCCGCGCTTTGGGCGGCATCGCTGGGGTGAGGTCGGTGCATGATCTGCACATTTGGACCATGGCTGCCGACCGCGTGGCTTTGTCGGCGCATTTGCAGGTGAGCGCGCCACAGGATTGGCCGCGCATCCTGGTTGCCTGTCAACGCATGCTGTCGCGCGAGTTCGGCATCGATCATGTGACTTTGCAAGCGGAGTGGCCATTGCCGCCGCCGGCGGGGAAAACCGTGCCGGTTACCATTATTTCCGAGGATAAGCATCAATGAGGCCGCATTACCTGACACCGTTGTTTTCGCCTCGCAGCGTCGCCGTGATCGGCGCCAGCGACACGCCGGGCTCGATCGGGCAGGCGGTGTTCGCCAATCTGCTGGCGGGCAACTTCCAGGGCAAGTTGTTTCCGGTCAACCTCAACCACAAGGTGGTGGCCGGGGTGCCCGCGGTGGCTTCGGTGCGCCAGATCAGCGAGTCCGTGGACCTGGCGGTAGTGGTGACCGCCACTCGCACTTTGCCGGCGATCATGAAGGATTGCGGCAAGAAGGGCATCAAGGCGGTGCTGCTGGCCAAGGAGTTCGCGGACAGCGAGCAGCTGGAACGGGAGATCATCAACGAGACGCTGTCGATTAGCCGCCATTTCGGCATCCGCATCCTGGGGCCCAACGTACTAGGCTTAATGCGACCGGTGGCCGGCTTCAACGCCAGCAATTACACCAGCAAGGTGAGGCCGGGCAATTTGGCGTTGGTGTCGCAGTCGTCGGCGCTGTGCACGGCGATGCTGGATTGGGCGGACAGCAAGGGGATTGGTTTTTCCAGCGTGATTTCGGTGGGCAACGCCTTGGACGTCGGCTTCGGCGAAATTCTGGATTACCTGGTGGCGGACAACTTTACTCAAGGCATTCTGTTGCATGTCCACCACATCCACGATGCGCGCCGTTTCATGTCGGCTTTGCGCGCCGCGGCGCGGACCAAGCCGGTGGTGGTGATTAAGTCCGGCCGTTACGAAGACGCGGTGACCGGGGTTACGCACTCAAGCAATCTGGTGGAAAGCGGCGATGTGTTCGACGCCGCTCTGGCGCGCGCCGGCGTGCTGCGCGTGGACACCATTGCCCAGTTGTTCACCGCCGCCAAGGTGCTTGCCGCCAACTACCGGGTGGGCGGCAAGCGGCTGGCCATCGTCACCAACGGCATCGGCCCCGGCGTGCTGGCCGCGGACAGCGCCTATTCCAACCGGGTGGAGCTGGCCAAGCTTTCCGACGCCACCATGGAATTGCTCAACGGCGTCTTGCCGCGCAATTGGTCGCGAGGCAATCCACTGGACATCATCGGCGATGCCAGTCCGTCGCGTTTTCGCACCGCGGTGAAGGCCTGTCTGGACGATCCCAATGTGGATGGCGTGATGGTGGTGTTCACTCCGCAGGCCGGGACCGATCACCTGACTACCGCGCAGCTGATGATCGGCTTGCAGCGCGAATCTAGCAAACCGTTGTTTTTGTCCTGGTTGGGCGACGCCAAGGTGTCGGAAAGCCGCGAGCTGTTTTCCAAGGCCAAATGCGCGCACTTTCGCGCGCCGGAGTACGGCATCGAAGTATTCCGCAATCTGGCGGCTTATCAGCGCAACCAGCAGTTGCTGTTGCAGACGCCGGGGCCGCTGGAAGGCAAGCGCGCGGACCCTGATGTGGCAAAGGCGCGCAAGGTCATTGCCGCCGCGGTGAAGGACGGGCGGGATATCTTGTCCGAACGGGAGTCCAAGGAAGTGCTGGCCGCTTTCCAGATTCCGGTCAATCCCACCCGGCTGGCGCGTACCGCCAACGAGGCGGTCAAGCAGGCCGACAAGATTGGTTACCCTGTGGTGCTGAAGATCGATTCGCCGGACATTATTTATAAGTCCGATGTTGGCGGCGTGGAGCTGAACATCAGCAACGAGGCGACGCTGCGCGAGGCGTTCGACGCCATCATCAGCCGCACGCGGCAGGCAAGGCCGGAGGCGCGCATCGACGGGGTATCGGTGCAGCCGATGCGCAAGCGCCGCTTCGCCCGCGAAGTGATGGTGGGTGTTACCCACGACGAGGCTTTCGGTCCGGTGATCACTTTCGGCGCCGGGGGCATCGCGGTGGAAGTGATGCACGACCGCGCGTTGTCGCTGCCGCCGCTCAACGGTTATTTAGTGGCCAACATGATCCGCCATACCCGCATAGGCCAATTGCTGGGGGCGTTCAAGAATCTGCCGGCGGTGGATCAGGACGAGTTGGAGGATGTGCTGCTGCATGTGTCGGAAATGGTGTGCGAACTGCCGGAACTGCGCGAGATGGACATCAATCCGTTGGTGGCCGACGAGCAGGGGGTGATCGCGCTGGACGCCCGCATCATCGTGCGGCCGCGACGGCCGGATTTGAAGCGCTACGGCCATATGGCGATCATGCCTTATCCCAGCCACATGGTGGTGTGCGCCAAACTGAACGACGGCACCAACGTAATGGTGCGGCCGGTGCGGCCGGAAGATGCGGATATGCAACAGGAGTTCGTGCGCAATCTGTCCGAGGAAAGCCGTTACAACCGCTACCTGTCCAGCATCAAGCAATTGTCGCAAAGCATGTTGGTGCGCTTCACCCAGCTGGATTACGACCGCGAAATGGCGTTGGCGATGACGCGGGAGCATAAGGACGGCGAGGAAATGCTGGCGGTGGCGCGCTTCATCACCGATCCGGACAACGAAGGCTGCGAGTTCGCATTGGAAGTGGCCGACCGTTGGCAGGGCAAGGGCATAGGCTATCTATTGATGAGCGCCTTGTTCGACGCGGCGCGAGAGCAGGGCCTGAAAGTGATGCGCGGCGAGGTGTTGGCCGGCAACAAGGGCATGTTGAAACTAATGCACAAGCTGGGTTTTTCCGTGGAGCCGCACCCGGAAGACCGGGCCCTGACCATGGTGTCCAAGAGCTTGTAACGGCGGGCTTGACAGCCGTCTTGCATTAAGCGCTTGCAAGATAAGGGAAAACTGCCCTAAAATCGTGGGCTTTTCTCATACCGTTTTTATTCAAGGACAATCGACAATGGTAGTGATTCGTCTGGCACGTGGCGGCGCCAAGAACCGTCCGTTCTACAACATCGTGGTGACCGATTCCCGTAACCGTCGTGACGGTCGCTTCATCGAGCGCGTTGGCTTCTACAACCCGGTTGCCAACGAGAAGCAAGAGCGCGTCCGTTTCACCATGGACCGCCTGAACCACTGGGTAGGCGTTGGCGCTCAAGTTTCCGACGCCGTTGCCAAGCTGCTGAAAGAGCAGAAGGCCGCTGCCTAAGCGTTCGTTGACACATCAACTGACGGACTAGGCGCATGCGCAGCGAAGATCTCGTAGTGATGGGGTTTGTGCGTGGCGCCTTTGGTGTCAAGGGCTGGCTAAAAGTCCAGGCCGACACCGAATACGCTGACGGTCTGTTCGACTACCCGGTATGGTGGCTGGGCAAGGAGAACGACTGGAAGCCGTACACATTTGAAAACGGCGCTCTCCAGCCCAAGGCGCTTGCCGCCAAGCTGGAAGGCGTGGAAGACCGAGACGCGGCCGAAGTCTTGCGCGGCATGCAGATCGCTGTGCCGCGCGCAGAGTTGCCGGCTGCTGAAGAAGGCGAATACTACTGGGCTGATCTGATCGGCCTGGAAGTCGTCAATCAGCAAGGCGAAGTGCTGGGCAAAGTCAGTGAATTGATGGAAACCGGCGCCCACGATCTGTTGGTAGTGCAGGGTGCGGACGCTCAGCGCATGATTCCCTTCGTGGATCAGTATGTGCTGGAAGTCCAGCTTGCCGAAGGCAAGATCCAGGTGGACTGGGGTCTGGACTACTGATGCAGATCGACGCGGTAACGCTGTTTCCGGAGATGTTCGATTCCATCGCCCGCTTTGGCGTTAGCCAGCGGGCGCTTGATTTGGGCATTTGGGGTTTTCAGGCTTGGAATCCTCGTGATTTCACGCACGACAACTACCGCCGGGTTGACGACCGGCCTTATGGCGGCGGCCCCGGCATGGTGATGCAGATTGAGCCATTGGCGCAGTCGATCGCTGCAGCCAGGGTGAGGCAGGCGCAAGCCGGAGCCGAGCGCAGCCATGTGATTTATCTTTCACCGCAAGGCCGTCCGCTGACGCATGAGAAGGCGGCGGAGCTGTCGCAACGAGCGGGCTTGATCCTGCTGTGCGGCCGCTACGAGGGCGTGGATGAAAGATTGATCCAGCGCGAGGTCGACGAGGAGATTTCCATCGGCGACTACGTTTTGTCCGGCGGCGAGCTGCCGGCCATGGTGTTGATGGATGCGGTGGTGCGTTTGCTGCCAGGCGTCCTGAACGACGCGCAGTCGGCTTACGAAGATTCATTTGTGGACGGGCTTCTTGATTGTCCGCACTATACCCGACCCGAAGACTATCAGGGCATGCGGGTGCCGGATGTGTTGTTGTCCGGTAATCATGCGCTGATCGCTAAATGGCGGCTGAAACAGGCGCTGGGCAGGACGATGCAACGTCGCCCGGATTTGCTGCAAGGCCGTATTTTGACAAAACAGGAATCTCGGCTGCTGGCGGAGTACCAGCAGGAACAAGATCTCCAGAAAAACCAGGAGTAAATCATGGATCTGATCCAGAAACTCGAGCAAGAAGAAATCGCCCGCCTGGGCAAAACCCTGCCGGAATTCGCCCCGGGCGACACCATCGTCGTTCAGGTGAAGGTTAAGGAAGGCAACCGCGAACGTCTGCAGGCTTACGAAGGCGTGGTTATCGCCAAGAAAAACGCTGGCCTGAACAGCGCTTTCACCGTGCGCAAGATGTCCGCCGGCGAAGGCGTAGAGCGTACTTTCCAAACCTACTCTCCGCTGGTGGCTTCCGTTGAAGTGAAGCGCCGCGGCGATGTGCGTCGCGCCAAGCTGTACTACCTGCGCGGCCGTACCGGCAAATCCGCACGCATCAAGGAAAAACTGCCGGCTCGCAAGCAAGGCTAAGCCCTGTCGAGTCAGGCTTAGGCTTGATGATGGTTCAAAGCGCAAGGCGATGCCTTGCGCTTTTTTATTATCGGGGCGTCGGAGGCGGAAAATGGAATACAGCGCGGTAATCGACGCGCCGTTCGGGCAGATGGGCATCTTGTGTCTCGACGGCGTGCTGGTGAATTTGGAGTTCCTGGCCGAGCGGCAAGCTCTCAGGCCGCCGACGCCGCGCAGCCTGGAGCAAGAGGTGGCGGAGCAGCTGCGCGCTTATTTCGTCGATCCGCGCTTCGGCTTCAGCCTGCCCTATCGTTTGCGGGGTAGCGAGCACCAGCTGCGCGTTTGGGGCGAGATAGAGCGGATTCCTTGCGGGCAGATGACGCGCTACCAGGATATCGCCATGGCGCTGGGTTCGTCGGCGCGAGCGGTGGGTAATGCCTGCGGGCGCAATCCGGTGCCCATCATCGTGCCTTGCCACCGTGTGGTGGCGCGCAACAGTCTGGGCGGCTTCAATCGCTCATTGGGCCGGGAAACCGTCGACATCAAGCAGTGGCTGTTGGCCCATGAATTTGGGTGTTGATCGGCGGTGAGGTGGGCGCAAGACGGATGTTTTGCGCTTTTTGGCGCGTCGCCCTGAATGTTTTCCGCTAGGCCCGGCTCGCGCTTGATGAAGAGACAGAGCTTGCGAGGGAATGTTTTTGCCGGTGAGGCGGACAAAGAGTGAAGATTATTCAGGATAGGTGTTCCGCGCGGGCGGCTTGACGCGCACTTCAGCGGACGACAAAAATGGATGCAAGCAGCGAAGAGATGAAGGCGGCCGAAGACGCCATCGATGCGTTTTTGGACCAATTATGGTTGAGTGATGGTTTGTCCAAGAACACCCTGGCCGCGTATCGACGCGATCTGGGCAAGCTGGCCGCGCGCCTGGGAGGTCGAGGCGCACGTTTGACGGAGGCCGGGCCGGAGCAGCTGGAGCAGGCGTTATTGCTGGGGGTGGATCGCGAGAAACCTGCGACTCGGGCGCGGATGGTGTCGGCGATGAAGCGCTTTTATCAATACCTGACGCAGGCGGGTTTGCGCGACGACGATCCTTGCGCACGTCTGCGCGGGCCCAAACAAGGGCCGCGGTTGCCCAAGTCCCTGTCCGAGCGACATGTGGAAGCCTTGCTGGAGGCGCCCGATGTGGGCACGCCCTTGGGTCTGCGCGACCGGGCAATGCTGGAGCTGCTCTACGCCAGCGGCTTACGCGTGTCGGAGCTGGTGGGGCTGACGCTGCAGCAGGTGAACTTGCTGGACGGTTTGGTCAAGACCATGGGCAAGGGCAATAAGGAAAGACTGGTGCCTTTGGGCGAACTGGCTCAGGAGTGGCTGCAGCGCTATTTGGTCGAGGCGAGGCCGCTCTTGTTGGCGGGAGCGGTCTGCGACACGGTGTTCGTGACCCAGCGCAAGGCGGGCATGACGAGGCAGATGGCCTGGCATCTGATTTCGCAGTACGCCAAGCGGCAAGGTTTGCCGGCGGTGAGCCCGCATGTGTTGCGACATGCTTTCGCCACTCATCTGGTCAACCACGGCGCGGATTTGCGCGTGGTGCAGCTCTTGCTGGGGCATTCGGATATCTCCACCACGCAGATTTATACCCATGTGGCGCGGGAACGCTTGAAACAGCTGCACGCCAAGCATCATCCACGCGGTTGAGAAGAAAAGAAAAACGCCCGCGCTAGCGGGCGTTTTGTGTTGCGGAAGCAAGATCAAGCGGGTTCGGGCGTCAGGGCCTGGTGGTCGAATTGCAGCTCCACCTTGTCGTCCACCACGGTGACAGTAACTTCGCCGCCGGTGACCAGACGGCCGAACAGCAGCTCGTCTGCCAGCGCCTTGCGCAGCGTGTCCTGAATCAGACGCGCCATCGGGCGGGCGCCCATCAGCGGATCGAAACCGTTCTTCGCCAGGTAGCTGCGCAGTTCGTCGGTGAAGTGGATGTCCACCCGCTTCTCGGCCAACTGCTGTTCCAACTGCATCAGGAACTTGTCCACCACTTGCAGGATGATCTGCTCGTCCAGCGTCTTGAACGGGATGATGGCGTCCAGGCGGTTGCGGAATTCCGGACTGAACTGCTTCTTGATGTCTCCCATCTCGTCGCCGGTCGCCTTGGTCTGGGTGAAGCCCAGAGTGGGCTTGGACAAAGACTCGGCGCCTGCGTTGGTGGTCATGATGATCACCACGTTGCGGAAGTCCGCCTTGCGGCCGTTGTTGTCGGTCAGCGTGCCGTGATCCATCACTTGCAGCAGCACGTTGTAGATGTCCGGATGCGCTTTTTCGATCTCATCCAGCAACACCACCGCGTACGGATGCTTATTGACCGCCTCCGTCAGCTGGCCGCCCTGTTCGAATCCGACATAGCCCGGAGGGGCGCCGATCAGCCGCGACACCGCGTGGCGCTCCATATATTCGGACATGTCGAAGCGGATCAACTCCACGCCCAGGATATAGGCCAGCTGGCGCGCCACCTCGGTCTTGCCTACGCCGGTGGGGCCGGAGAACAGGAAGGAGCCGATCGGCTTTTGCGGATTGCCCAGACCGGAACGCGTCATCTTGATGGCGCTGGCTAGTCCCTCGATGGCTTTCTCCTGGCCGAACACCACGTTTTTCAGGTCGCGCTCCAGGTTCTTCAGCACGTTCTTGTCGTCGGACGACACGGTCTTGGGCGGAATGCGCGCGATCTTGGCGACGATGTCCTCGATCTCGGTTTTGTTGATGACCTTTTTCTGCTTGGATTTGGGCAGAATCTTCTGCGCGGCGCCGGCCTCGTCTATCACGTCGATGGCTTTGTCCGGCAGATGTCGATCGTTGATGAAGCGCGCGGACAGCTCCGCCGCGGTGGACAGCGCCGATTGCGTGTACTTGACGCCGTGGTGGGCCTCGAAGCGCGATTTCAGCCCCTTGAGGATTTCCACGGTCTGCTCCACCGTCGGTTCGTTGACGTCGATCTTCTGGAAACGGCGCGACAGCGCGTTGTCCTTCTCGAAGATACTGCGGTATTCGTTGTAGGTGGTCGCCCCGATACAGCGCAGGCTGCCGTTGGAGAGCGCAGGCTTGAGCAGGTTGGACGCATCTAGCGTGCCGCCCGAGGCCGCGCCGGCGCCGATCAGAGTGTGAATCTCGTCGATGAACAGAATCGCGTTGCTGTCCTCGGTCAGTTGCTTGATCACCGCCTTCAGCCGCTGTTCAAAATCGCCGCGGTATTTGGTGCCGGCCAGCAGCGCGCCCATGTCCAGCGCGTAGACGTTGGACTTGGCCAGAATCTCCGGCACTTCGCCGTTGACGATTCGGCGCGCCAGACCTTCAGCGATGGCGGTTTTGCCAACGCCGGCTTCGCCCACTAGCAGCGGATTGTTCTTGCGGCGGCGGCACAGGATCTGAACAGTGCGCTCCAACTCGGATTCGCGGCCGATCAGCGGGTCTATCTTGCCTTCGCGCGCCTGCTGGTTGAGGTTCTGCGTGTAATTTTCCAAGGCTCCGCCCGGACCGGTGGCCTGTTCCTCGCTTTCCGCTTCGCCGCTGCTGTCGCGAGGCTCTTGCGGTTGCTGTTGGGAGCGTTGCTTGGTAATTCCGTGAGAAATGAAATTCACCACGTCCAGCCGCGAAATGCCTTGCTGGTGCAGATAGTACACCGCGTGGGAGTCCTTCTCGCCAAAGATGGCCACCAGGATGTTAGCCCCGGTCACCTCTTTTTTGCCGGAAGACTGCACGTGCAGGATCGCGCGCTGAATCACGCGCTGGAAACCGAGTGTGGGTTGAGTTTCCACCTCCGCCTCTCCAGGCACGGTGGGGGTGTGCTCATCGATAAAATCGCCCAGCTGTTTTTTCAGCTGGTCGATATTGGCTCCACATGCGCGCAGTACTTCGGCAGCCGACGGGTTGTCGGTCATCGCGAGTAACAGATGCTCCACGCTGATGAACTCGTGGCGCTTGCGCCTTGCGTCCATGAACGCCATGTGCAGGCTTACTTCAAGCTCCTGGGCAATCATCAGTTTTCCTCCATAACGCACTGGAGCGGATGCTGGTGCGCTTTCGCATATTGCAACACCTGCTCGACCTTTGTTGCAGCCACGTCTTTGGTATAAACGCCACACACGCCGTGACCTTGCGTGTGGACTTGCAGCATGATGTGAGTGGCCTTTTCGCGGTTCATGTAGAAGAACTGCTGGAGAACCTGGATCACAAAATCCATCGGGGTAAAATCATCGTTCAATAACAAGACCTTATACATCGGGGGTGGGTTTTCCCTAACCCGGGACGCCTCTTGTATGGCATCGTCCTTGAACTGCGTAGACATGTCGGCTTTCGTGGAATCTGCGTCTTACTTCAATTTGGGTTCCCCGAGAGTTTTTTTCAAGGGGACTGGCACTTTTCCTCTACGACTTGACGATGAGCGGCGGGTTGCGTAGAAATGCAGCTGGTGCTTGGCTTAACTGTTTGGCATTTTTTGCCCTAGGCAAGCCAGACAACTCTTATTAAGCTCTAAGTTGGTCGGCTTCACCAGCCTTTTTTTGCAAGGAAGTAAGAATGGCATTAGGTACCGTTAAGTGGTTCAATGACGCTAAAGGCTTTGGCTTCATTACTCCGGATGAAGGCGGCGAGGATTTGTTCGCTCACTTCTCGGCCATCAACATGCAAGGCTTCAAAACCCTGAAAGAAGGGCAGCGTGTAAGCTTTGAAGTGGTGTCCGGTCCGAAGGGCAAGCAAGCGTCCAATATTCAGAACGCGTAACACCGGTTTTACTGTCTGTCTGCCGCAAGGCAAACAGCCCAGCTGATTGATGAAAAGCCCGCCTTCCGGCGGGCTTTTGTTGTTGTCAGGCCGCTTGTTTGGCCGCTCTCGGCGCGGCTGCGCCAAATTGGCGCGTCAGCGCAATGAAGGTGAGCGCGCCCGCGGCGGCCAGCAGCAGCCAGGGCAGGCCGGCTTGATGCTGGCGTTGAGCAAAGTCGTACAGCCAGCCGCCGGCGCCACCACCCAGGGCCAGTCCCAGCCTGCTGGCGCCCATATAGCTGGTCCTGGCTTCCGGACGGGTCAGGCTGGCCACCAGGGCTTCCCGCGCGGGCTCGGCGATGAGGGTGCCGAGAAAGAACGCCGTCAGGATGACGAAGGCGGCCAGCGGTTGCCGCCGCCGCGGCCAAGAACGCGGCAGCGCCGCCCAGGCAGACCCAGCGGAAGTCGAATTGCAGCAGCCAGGAGCCGAACAAGGCGCTGCCCAGGCTGGAGAGCAAAAGCTGCCACGGGGAGTCCGCGAGGGCCATGAGGCGGAACCCACAGTTTTTACCATCGGCGAAGCAGGCGGCGTCGGCTCAGGAGCAGGGCAGGGAAATTCTGCAGGGCACGCTGGCCAGACCCTGTCTGCGGTTCTCGTGTCTTCCGTCGCTTACCTCTGCGGTTTTGGTCTTTTGCTGCTGGATCTGGCCGAAGCGCCGCTGGAAATCCGCTGTAACACCGACCATTCGCCACAAATCATGCAGAACCTGTTGTCCGGTTTGGTACAGATGGGTTTTGTGTTGCGTTGCCCGGCGATGGCGGGCATTCAGATGGAAACATTGTGGCGTTCTCCCATCGTGGCTGTGGCGGCGGCTGGACATCCCCTGGCTGAGCGGGAACAGCCGCGGTATCTGGAGGAGGCGGCGGCTTACCGGATTGCGCCCCAGTACTGGGGCGTGGAGTGCGATGAATTGATACGCCGGCTGCGGCTGGCCCGCACTGTGGCCCAGCCCATCCATGCGGTTCAACCGGCGTCGGCGGCCAGGGAACTGGCCTTGCGCCACGGCTTTCTTTGCTTCATGCCGGAGTTGTCAATTTAGTCTGATCTGGCCGACAGTGTTTTGCGATGGCTGAAAATTGCCGATCTGCCGGCTTGGCAGTGGGAAATGACCATGGCCTGGCGCGCCGGCAAGCGCCGGGACGAAGGGAAGGAGTGGGTGTTGGACGCCGCCCGGGCCTTGGCCGGGCGGTGGGCGTCAATGGCGTCCGCTTAGCGACTCGGCCGCGCTTTGCGCCAGCTGGCTGTATTGCTGGCCGAATTCGGCCACCATCTGGCGCAATTTGGCGGTGTCGCGGGCAATGATGGTCTTGAGCAGATTTTCCAGGAAGAGTTGGGTCTGGTCCATCTGGCTCTTGCCGGCTCGCAAAATGGCGAACAGACAGCGTTGGGTGAGCGGCAGCAAGTCTTTCAGCGTGTGTTCCAGATAGCGGTTGCCGGCATAGAGATACAGGGTGTCGAGGAAATCGACGCCGTGTTCGTAAAAGCCCTGCAAATCGTCTTTGCGGTTGCATTCGGCCAACTGGGTGGTGACTTCGAAGAAGTGGGCCAGGTCGTCGTTCTGCCAGGAGGTGGCGAGGTTGCAGACGGCTTGATCCAGCAGCAGAAACCACAGTTCGAAGAAATGGCGCACATCCTGGCCGGTGATGCTGGATACCACCGCGCCGCGGCGCGGGAAAATCTCCACCAGATGGCGGCGTTGCAAAATCAATAAAGCTTCGCGCACGGACCCGCGGCTGACTTCCAGCTCCGACGCAATGCGCAATTCCTGAATGCGCTCCCCAGCTTGCATCGTGCCTTGTATGATTTGTTTGCCCAGGTATTGGGCGATTTGTTCGGTCAGTGAGTCGTTCGCTTTGAACGTCATCTTGCTCTCCGGAATAGAATATTATTATTTTCCTATGTTTGATATGCGAGGGCAATCAAACTGCAATGTTTGTCTGGCAGTAGTTTGTCCGACAGATTGTTGTTATCAAAACATTATCAGCGGTTTTGACGCCAACTGTTGTCAACTTGCCGCACTAGACAAGCATTACTGAGGTTTTGCTTGCGCATTCATCATATCAATCATACGATTAAAACGCTTGTTTGAAATGGCTGACACGAGAGGGGCTATCAAAATAGGCGAGAGGCGTCGGAGAGGTATTTCCGCCGTCTTGCGGACTCGGCCGGCGGCCGGCCCGCGCGGGGAAAGCAGCCTGGCAGGCGACGGGTGGCGCAAGCCGAATGTCGCCGCAAGCGGGCCGTCCCGCGAGGGCGTTGAAGCCGGCGCGGCGTTCGCGAATTTTAGCGGGTTGTGTCCGGTGTGGAACCGGGAGTGTGATTCAGGCCTTCGCCTTTGGCGAAGGCCTTTTTTCTTGCCGCTTATTCGGGGCGACGGCAGGCCATCAGGTAGTTGACGGCGGTATCGTCGCCCAGCGAGTAGATGCGGGTCAGCGGGTTGTAGCTCATGCCGCGGACGGCGTCCAGATCCAGACCGGCGTTTCGGGCCATGCGCGATAACTCCGAGGGCTTGAGGAAGCGGGCGTACTCGTGGGTGCCGCGAGGCAGCATGTTCAGCACGTATTCTGCGCCGACTACCGCCAGCAGATAGGATTTGGCGTTGCGGTTGAGCGTGGAGAAGAACACCCAGCCGCCGGGCTTGACCAGGCTGGCGCAGCTGCGCACCACGCTTTGAGGGTCCGGCACGTGTTCCAGCATTTCCATGCAGGTGACCACGTCGAAGCTGGCCGGCGCTTCCTCCGCCAGTTCCTCCACGGCCACGCAGCGGTAATCCACCGCCACGCCGGATTCCAGGCTGTGCAGTTGGGCCACTTTCAGCGACTTCTTGGCCAGGTCGATGCCGGTGACGGCGGCGCCGCGCGCGGCCATGCTCTCCGCCAGGATGCCGCCGCCGCAGCCCACGTCCAGCACTTGCTTGCCGGCGATGGCCGCGCGGTCGTCGATGAAGCCCAGGCGCAGTGGGTTGATTTCATGCAGCGGCTTGAATTCGCCGCTCATGTCCCACCATTTGTGCGCCAGTTGGCTGAATTTGTCGATTTCGGTTTCGTCTACATTGATCATGATTATTTCGCCAGGATGCGATGACGCCAGTCTTCGGCGCGCGCCTTGAGCGCGGCTTCGTCCAGAGTCTTGAGTTGGCGTTGTTCCAATAGGGCTTGGCCATTGACCCAGACGTGGCTGACTTGTTCGCGGCCGGCCGCGTACACCACGTGGGAGATCGGATCGAAGGCCGGCGCGGTTTCGATGGCGGATAGGTCGATGGCGATCAGGTCTGCCTGTTTGCCGGCCTTGATCGAGCCGACCTTGTCTGCGATGCCCAGCGCGCGGGCACCGTTGAGCGTGGCCATGCGGATGGCCGCGGCGGCCGGCACCGAGGTGGGGTCCAGCGTGCCCACTTTGGCCAGCAGCGCCGCCAGTCGGGTTTCCGCCAACATGTCCAACTTGTTGTTGGAGGCGGCGCCGTCGGTGCCTATGCCCACCGCGATGCCGGCCTGCAGCATCTTGGGAATGGGGGCGATGCCGGAAGCCAGTTTCATATTGGACGAGGGATTGTGCGCCACCGATACGCCGTGCTTGGCGGCGATTTCGATTTCCTCGTCGTTCAAATGCACCATGTGGGCGGCGATCAGACGCGGCGACAGCAAGCCCAGTTGTTGCAGGCGGGCCAGCGGGCGCTGGTGGCGTTCCTTGACGCTGTTGTTCACCTCGTCCGCGGTTTCGTGGATGTGGCAATGGATCAGCATGTCTTCCTGCTCGGCCAGCGTCACCACCTTGGCGAAGGTGTCGTCCGATACCGTATAAGGCGCGTGCGGCGCCAGCGTGAAGGTGATCAGTTCTTCGCCCAGGAACTGGCGACGTTCGGCCAGGGACTTGCTGATGTAGTCGTCGGCGTTGCTGGCGTAATTGGTGGGGAACTCCAGGATGGAACAGCCGACAAAGGTGCGCATGCCGGAGGCCAGGCCGGCGCGGGCCATCGCGCCGTGGTAGAAATACATGTCGTTGATGGTGGTGGTGCCGCCGCGGATCATTTCTCCCATCGCCAGCAGCGCGCCGTCGAACACGAAGTCGTCGCGCACGTGCTTGCCCTCGGCCGGCCAGATATGATTGGTCAGCCAGTCCATCAGCGCCTTGTCGTCGGCCAGGCCGCGCAAGAGCGTCATCGCGGAGTGGCCGTGAAGATTGATCAGGCCCGGCATCAGCACATGGTTGGGCAATTCCACGCGTTGATCCGCCTCCAGCGCGCCGGCTTGGTCGGCTGGAATAATCGCGGCAATCCTGCCATTCTTCAAAGCAATGGCGTGGTTTTCCAGGATTTCTCCGTCTTCCTCGACGGTAATGATCCAGCGGGCGGTGATAATTTTGTCATAACGGGACTGGGACATGGAGCAATCCTGGCGCGATTTTGAAGTGACGTGGATTGTAGGCCGAGGCTAAATTCAAGGCAATGACGGAGCGTGGAAAGCAGCGCCAGAGCGTGCCGGCGGCAGGCTTGCCGGATTCAAGCTTGACAAGGCGATGACTAGTGAATATTCCAGCATTTTGCCGGGATTATCCGGTGTATACTTTTGAAAATATGAACAACTGACGCATGGGCTCAATTGCCTGCGGCTAATGGCGAGCGATAATAAACGCAAACATGGCACACCACGCTGACGATAAATCCACAGCCAGTACCGGCCTCTCCCTTAGGGCTGTCTTTCTCATCGCCGTAGTGCTGGGCTTGCTGATTCCCGCGTCCATCATCAGTTATCTGAGCTTCAATATTCAAAGGGACGCGCTGACCGCCCAGCTGGAAACCGATCAAAAACGCCTGCTGGACATTGTGGCCCTGGGCATGCAGGAACCTTTGTGGAACCTGAGCCGCCAGGCGGGCAACCCCTTGATCGCGTCGGTGATGGAAGATGCGCGGGTCGTTTCCATCCGCGTCACCGACACCCAGTCCAATCAGATATTTCTGTCCTCTGTGCGCGCGGAGCGCCGCATCGGCAGCGTGTCCTTCGTGGAAAAACCAGTGATCTACCGCGGCGAGGAAATCGGCCAGGTGACGCTGGAGTTCGACAACGAGCATCTCGCCATCGCGCTCAATAACCAGATCAAGAACATCCTGATGATTTTGGCGGCGCAGCTGGTGTTGTCCATCCTGCTGATCATGAGCATTTTGCATTCGCGTTTCCTCAGCCCGATGAAGGCGTTGACCGAGCAGGCGCGTTTGCTGGCCGAACTCAAGCTGGATCGGCCGTTCGAATGGCAGCGCCGCGACGAGATCGGCCATCTTGGCAAGCATTTAGAATGGACTCGAGCCGAACTCAAGCGCTTGCTGGACGAGTTGCGGGCCAAGACGCTGGCGCTGGAAGCGGACATTTCCCGTCGCCGCGAGGTGGAGGACGCGCTGCGCCGCTCCGAGAACAAATACCGCGAGTTGTTTTGGTCCAACCTCGACGGCATCGTGATCAGCTCGCTGGACGGCCAGGTGATAGACGCCAACCCCGCCTTTCTCAACCTGATGTGCTACAGCCTGGATCAGCTCAAGCTGCAGAATTTCTGGACTTTGGTGGGACCGGAGAGCGAGGCGCTGGAGCGCTTCAATCTGGACAACAAGGTATTGCGCTTCGGCTATTGCGACGAGTTCGAGGCCACCTATATCAACCGCTTCGGCAATCCGGTGCCGGTCAGCGTCAAGACCGTGGCGATGCGCGACGCCTTCGGCCGCATCAACGCGGTGTGGCGCATGGTGCGCGACATCTCCGAGAAACGCGCGGCGGAGGAGAGGGTGCAGCTGGCGGCCAAGGTGTTCGAGAACACCGTGGAAGGCATCATGATCACCGACGCCGACAAACGTATCCGCAGCGTCAACCGCGCCTTCACCGAGATCACGGGCTACACCCAGCACGAGGTGCTGGGCCAGAAGACCAGCGTGTTGTCCTCCGGCCGCCACGACCAGCCGTTCTACGAGCAGATGTGGCAGTCCATCGCCGACCACGGCTCTTGGCAGGGCGAGCTGTGGAACCGCCGCAAGAACGGCGAGGTGTTCCCGGAATGGCTGGCGATCAACGCGGTGCGCAACAGTCTGGGCGAAATCACCCACTATGTGGCCATCTTCAGCGATCTGACCGAACGCAAGGCGGCCGACGAGCGCATCCAGTTCCTCGCGCATTTCGACGTATTGACCAGCTTGCCCAACCGCGTGCACATGCAGGACCGGGTGGAGCTGGCGATTCACAACGCCGGCCGCGACAACGAACGGCTGGCGCTGTTGTTGCTGGACCTGGATCGTTTCAAGACCGTTAACGAATCGCTGGGCCACACTGCCGGTGACACCCTGCTGCAGGTGGCGGCTGACCGCATCAAGGGCGTACTGGGGCCGGGAGAGATGCTGGCGCGTCAGGGCGGCGACGAATTCATCGTGCTGCTGCCGGTGATTTCCGATCCCGGCGAAGCGGCGTTGGCGGCGGAGCGCATCCGCGACGCTTTCTCCGCCTCGATAGAACTGCACAATCATGTGATCACCATCACGCCATCGATAGGCATCAGCGTTTATCCGGACGACGGCCGCGACTACGAAACTCTGGTGCGCAACGCCGACGCGGCGATGTACCACGCTAAATCTTCGGGCCGCAACAGTTACAAGTTTTACACCGCCGACCTCAACGCCCGCGCTCGCGAAATCCTGGCGATCGAAAGCCAGTTGCGCTTTGCGCTAGAGCGCGAGGAGTTCGTGCTGCACTACCAGCCGCAGGTGGAAATGGCCAGCGGCCGCATTATCGGCGCGGAAGCACTGATCCGCTGGAACCACCCATCGCTGGGCGTGCTGGGGCCAGTGCGCTTCATCGAAGTGGCGGAAGAGCGCGGCTTCATCGTGCAGATTGGCAACTGGGTGATAGGCGAGGCCACTCGTCAATTGGCCGCCTGGCGCAGTCAGGGCCTGCCGGAATTGACTCTGGCCATCAATCTGTCCGCCTTGCAGTTCCGCCAGTCCGATCTGGCCGAGCAGATTACCTCGGCGCTGGCCGCTAACGGCCTGCCCGGCCATGCGCTGGACATCGAGGTAACCGAGAGCGTGGTGATGGAGGACGCGATGGCTACCATCCAGGCCATCGACAATATAAAAAATATGGGGTTGAAGTTGTCCATCGACGACTTCGGCACCGGCTATTCCAGCCTGTCCTATCTGAAGCGCTTCAAAGCGGACAAGCTGAAGATCGACCGCTCCTTCGTACGCGACATCCCCCACGACGCCGACGACACCGCCATTGCCCGCGCCATCATCAATATGGCCAAGAACCTAAATATGAAGGTAGTGGCGGAAGGGGTGGAGACGATAGAGCAATGGCACTTCCTGCAACGCGAGGGCTGCGAGTACGTGCAAGGCTACTTGATCGCCCGGCCGCTGCCGGCGGACGAGTTCGTCAAACTGCTGGCTCAGGACTGCCTGTTGCCGCAGGAGTGAGCTGACCCAAGGTTGGGCGGGAGCACGCTGATGACTTTCAGGATTGGCGACGATGCGGTGGATATCGGCAAGGAAGTGCTGTCGCGCAGCCTGGATTTCGTGCCTATTCCCATCCTGATTTCGGAGTCCGACGCCAAGCTGGACCAGCCCGGCCGGCGGGTTCACCGCTATCTCAACCGCGCGTTCCTGCAACAGATAGGCTACACCTTGGAGCAGATGCCGGATATGGAGGCCTGGTTCCGTCTGGCTTATCCCGATCCGGCCTACCGCTTGGAGGTGGAGCAAAGCTGGTTGCAGGCAGTGAAGGACAGCTTGGCGCTGGGCCGCAACCTGGCGGAGATGACGGTGCACGTGTGCTGCGCCGACGGCCGGCTGCGGTGGTTCATCGTCACCGCGCAACTGCACGCCGACCTGCTGCCCAATTGGCACATCGTCACCTTTCGCGACGTGGACGATCTCAAGTGCATGATGGACGATAACGCTCGTCTGTCGCGCACAGATTTTCTCACTGGCTTGATCAATCGCCGCGAGGCGGTGCGCCAGTTGGAGTCCGCCTGGCTTCAATGGCTGCAAACGCGCCGGCCATTCGCCGTGCTGTTGTGCGATATCGACCACTTTAAGCTGGTGAACGACCGTTTCGGCCATGACGGCGGCGACTACGTGCTGGTGGAGGCGACGCGTTTGTTGCGCGAGGCGTTTCCGGATTTGCTCTGTTCGCGCTGGGGCGGGGAGGAGTTCCTGCTGCTGGCTCCGGACGCCGACAAGGCCAAGGCGGCGACGCTGGCGGAGCGTGCCCGGCAGCGGCTCGCCAGCGCCAATCTGCAGTGGCAGCAGCAGCCGGTGCCGTTGACGCTGAGCATAGGCCATGTCTGTGTGCAGCCGGGTCTGGAGGTGGACGCCTTGCTGCAGCGCGCCGACGCCGCGCTTTACCGTGCCAAGGCCGCCGGACGGAATTGCTGTCGAGAGGGATGAAGCCGGCGGACGGTCATTGAGCGGCCGCCGTGGGGCCGGCCATGGCCTGTCTCAAGTAGTCGATGAAAACCCGCAGCTTCGCCGGCTGGTGCAAGTGGTGAGGATAATACAGATAAAAGGCCTCCGCCGGCGGCATCCATTCCTCCAGCACGGTTACCAGATGGCCGTCCGCCAGATAGGGCTCGGCCATCGTCTGCGGTAAATAAGCGAGACCGAGTCCGGCCAGCGCGACGTGCAGCGCCGCGAGGCTGTCGCTGGTGGTTAGCGGACCTTGCACCGCGACGTCCAACGGCCGTCCAGCATCGCTGAATTGCCAGCGGTAGACCTGGCCACTGCTGGTGAAGCGATAGCGCAGGCAATCGTGTTGTTGCAGCTGGGCCGGATGCTCGGGCGCGCCGCGCGCCTGCAGGTAGCCAGGGCTTGCCGCCACGCAAAAGCGGAAGGGGGCGCTGACTGCCACCGCCTGCATGTCTTGCTGCAGGCTTTCGCCAAAGCGCAGGCCGGCGTCCAGGCCGCGCTCCACGATATCCACCAATTGATTGTTCACGTCCAGTTCCAGCTTCAGCTGCGGATAGGCGCGCATGAAGCCGGGCAGCAGCGGATACAGCAACAGACCGGCGGCGGTGTGGGGCAAGGTCAGCTTCAGCGTGCCGCTGACCTGCCCTTGCCATTGACGGGTGTCGTCCAGTGCGCCGTCCAGCTGTTCCAGCAGAGGCGTTATCCGCGCCAGCAGCGCCTGGCCGGCCTCAGTCAGCCCAACCTTGCGGGTGGTGCGGTTCAAGAGGCGCACGCCCAATTGGGCTTCCAACTGGCGCAGAGTCTGGCTTAGCGCCGAGGGTGTGATCTCTTGCTGGGCGGCTGCGCGGGTGAAGCTGCCGTGCCGGGCTATCAGACGGAAAGCTTGCAGCGCATGCAAAGAGTTTTGCGTCATTGTGAAGTTTTTCTACGTAATTTATGCAGATTAATCCTATTTTTCCGGTGGATGCAAGCGCATATGCTTCAGGCATTCTAACCGACCACGAAAGATGGCAGACATGAAGCAACGTATCCTGGGCCGTAATGGCCCTTCCGTTTCCGCGCTGGGCTTGGGTTGCATGGGCATGAGCGCTTTCTACGGCGCGCATGACGATGCGGAATCGCTGAGCACGCTGAATCACGCGCTCGATCGCGGCGTCAATCTGCTGGACACCGCCGATATGTACGGCCCCTATCGCAATGAGGAGTTGTTGGCGCAAGTATTGAAGTCGCGCCGCCAGGAGGTGGTGTTGGCCACCAAGTTCGGCATCGTGATGGACTCGGCCAATCCCGCCGCGCGCGGCGTCAACGGCCGGCCGGAATACGTGCGCAGCAGCTGCGAAGGCAGTCTCAAACGGCTGGGCGTCGACGTCATCGACCTTTATTACCTGCACCGCGTGGACCCGCAGGTGCCGATCGAAGAAACCGTGGGCGCGATGGCGGAGCTGGTGCGCGCTGGGAAGGTCCGTTACCTGGGCCTGTCCGAGGCCGCGCCCGACACCTTGCGCCGCGCGCACGCGGTTCATCCCATCCACGCGCTGCAAAGTGAATACTCGTTGTGGACACGGGACCCGGAGCAGCAAACGCTGGCTGTGTGTCGGGAACTGGGCGTCGGTTTTGTCGCCTACAGCCCGTTGGGCCGCGGATTCCTGACCGGAGCGATTCGAAGCCCGGACGACTTCGACGCCGACGACTACCGGCGCGGCAATCCGCGCTTTCTCGGCGAGAATTTCCGCCGCAATCTGGCGCTGGTGGAGCGGGTGAAAGCCTTGGCCGAAGCCAAGGGCTGCACGCCGGCGCAATTGGCGCTGGCCTGGGTGCTGGCGCACGGAGATCACATCGTCGCCATCCCCGGCGCGCGCCGCATCCGCAATCTGGACGACAATCTGGGCGCGCTGGCGCTGGAACTGAGTCCGGCGGAGCGGACGGAAATCGACGCGGTCTTTCCGCCGGAGGCCGTCAGCGGCTTGCGCTACGCGTCCGAGGTGATGGCGACGGTGCAGCGCTGAGCGCGGTTCTAGCGGTCTCGCCGCCAGTCGCGGCGGTCGCGCTCATGGCCGCGGCCATGGTCGTGATCGTCGTCGCCATGCCAGCCGTGGCGTTCGTGTTCGCGCCTGTACTCATGGCCGCGTTGAACCTGCTGATAACGCGGCACGTAGACTTGGCGGTACCACTCGTCGCGAACGAAGTAGACTGGCCGGCCGCAGGCGCCGTAGCGGCCGCAGTAGCGACGCCAATCCTTCATGTGGCCGGGCGGCACCCGCAGATACATCGGCGCCACCGCCACCGGGGCGGGCTGGATGACCACCGGTTGCGGATAGATCAGCTGCGGCGGCGGGAAACCGCCCAGGCTGAGTTGTCCGTAGAAGCCGGGCTGGCCGATGGTGATGGAGACGCCGGCCTGGGTCGGCATGGCGCAGAGCCATGCCGAGGCGCTCAGCGCGGCGAATGCGAATAGACGTTTCATGGCGAATGTCCTTTTAGTCGTACAAGCGAGTGTTGTACTGCCAATATCGTCCGACACTATTGCGCATGCGCGAAGCTGAAGGACGGAATGATGTCTATTGTTGGCGGAAAGGAGGTTTAGCAAACAAAAGCAAAACTTCCCGACCGAGATGGACAGCTTGGCAAGGCGCCCAGCATTGAAACGCCCTGGCTGGGTTGCCGCGAGTCTTGCCTTCTATAGGAAACGCTTTCATGCAAAAACTTCTGCAAGTCCACTTTGATTTTTCCGGTCCTTTCGGCGACGAGATGGCAAGCCGGTTGCAGGAGCTGGCGGCGTCCATCAACCAGGAGCCCGGCTTCATCTGGAAAATATGGACGGAGAACCCGGACCGGCAAGAGGCCGGCGGCATTTATCTGTTTGCCAGCGAAGAAACGGCGCAAGCTTATCTGCGTATGCACAGCGCAAGACTGAAAGCCTTGGGGGTGACCGAGGTCAGCGGCAGAATTTTCGACGTGAATCTGGCGCTCAGCGAGCTCAATCATGCGGGCTTTGCGCGGGGGCCGGAGCCGCTTGGGGCTGAGTAGTCGGCAGCCCTGGTCAGTGGGACTCCGCGCCGACGGCCTTGTCCACGCGTGAAAAGCACGATGCGGGGGGAGGGGGCGCGGGAAAAGAAAAAGCCGCTCGCCGGAAGGCGGGCGGCTTGGTGGCGCCGTAGGCTTGACGCGCTTATTCCGGACGCATTTGCGGGAACAGAATGACGTCGCGGATGGACGGCGCGTCGGTCAGGAGCATCACCAGGCGGTCGATGCCGATGCCGCAGCCGCCGGTCGGCGGCAGGCCGTATTCCATCGCGCGGATGTAGTCGGCGTCGTAGTGCATCGCCTCGTCGTCGCCGGCGTCCTTCTGCGCCACCTGGGACAGGAAACGCGCGGCCTGGTCTTCCGGATCGTTCAACTCGGAGTAGCCGTTGGCGTGCTCGCGGCCGACGATGAATAGTTCGAAACGCTCGGTCAGGCCCGGCTTGCTGTCGGAACCGCGCGCCAGCGGGGACACTTCCACCGGGTAGTCGATGATGAAGGTCGGGTTCCACAACAGGCTTTCGGCGCACTCTTCAAACAGTGCCAGTTGCAGGCTGCCCAGGCCCGGCGCCGGCGGCAGCTTGCCGCCCAGGCGCTTGATCTCGCTGGCCACCCAGGCCGCGTCGTCCAGTTGAGCATCTGTGTATTGCGGGTTGTAGTGCTTGATCGCGCCGACGATGGTGAAACGGTCGAACGGTTTGCCCAGATCCACTTCCTTGCCTTGATAGCTGACGGTGGTGGAACCGCAGGATACCAGCGCGCATTCGCGGATGATGGTTTCGGTCATCTCCATCATGCGCTGGTAGTCGCTGTAAGCTTCGTAAAACTCGATCATGGTGAACTCGGGGTTGTGGCGCGTGCTCATCCCCTCGTTGCGGAAATTGCGGTTGATTTCGAACACGCGCTCCAGGCCGCCCACCACCAGGCGCTTCAGGTACAGCTCCGGCGCGATGCGCAGGTACAAGGGCATGTCCAGCGCGTTGTGGTGGGTGACGAAAGGCTTGGCCGCGGCGCCGCCCGGAATCGGGTGCATCATCGGGGTTTCCACTTCCAGATAATCCTGGCCCACCATCACGTCGCGCACCTTCTGGATGATCTTGGAACGCTTGATGAAGGTCTGGCGGCTTTCCTCGTTCATGATCAGGTCGGCGTAGCGCTGACGGTACTTGGTTTCCTGATCGGTGATGCCGTGGAATTTTTCCGGCAGCGGGCGGATGTTCTTGGACAGCAGGCGCACTTCGCTGGCCTGCACCGTCAGTTCGCCGGTTTTGGTCTTGAACAGCGTGCCTTTGACGGCGACGATATCGCCCAGGTCCCAGTGCTTGAACTCGGCGTGCAGTGCTTCGCCCACGCCGTCATTGGAGATGTAGGCCTGGATGCGGCCGCTGCCGTCTTGCAGCGTGGCGAAGCTGGCCTTGCCCATCACACGTTTCAACATCATGCGGCCGGCAACGGCAACCTCGATCTTTTCGGCTTCCAGCGCTTCTTTTTCCTTGCCGGCGTGAGCGTTCTGCAGGGCTTGCGCGAAGTGGCTGCGTTTGAAGTCGTTGGGGAAGGCGATGCGCTGTTCGCGGATGCTCTTCAGCTTTTGGCGGCGCTCCGCCATGATCTGGTTTTCGTCCTGGCTGGGCGATGTTTGCTCGTGTTCAGACATGTTCACTCCGTAATTCAATGCAATGGCTGTTGGCCGCCGCGCGGGCGGCGGCCGGGTTAAGCGGGTTTAGGTTCAGACGCCCTGTTTCAGGCTGGCTTCGATGAAGCCGTCCAGGTCGCCGTCCATGACGCCCTTGATGTTGCCCACTTCATAGCTGGTGCGCAGGTCCTTGATGCGGGACTGGTCGAAGACGTAGGAGCGGATCTGATGACCCCAGCCCACATCGGTCTTGGTATCTTCCAGCGCCTGCTTGGCCTCGTTGCGCTTTTTCAGTTCCAGTTCGTACAGCTTGGCGCGCAGCATCTGCATCGCTTCGTCGCGGTTGCGGTGTTGGGAGCGGTCGTTCTGGCACTGCACCACGATCCCGGTGGGATTGTGGGTGATGCGCACGGCGGAGTCGGTCTTGTTGATGTGCTGACCGCCGGCGCCGGAGGCGCGGTAGGTGTCGACGCGCAGATCGGCCGGATTGATGTCGATCACGAAGCTGTCGTCCACTTCCGGATAGACGAAGACCGAGGAGAAGGAGGTGTGGCGGCGCGCGTTGGAGTCGAAGGGCGACACGCGCACCAGGCGGTGCACGCCCACTTCGGAGCGCAGCAGGCCGTAGGCGTATTCGCCGCTGATCTTCAGCGTGGCGCTGGTGATGCCGGCCACTTCGCCTTCGGATTCTTCCAGCACTTCCACGCTGAAGCCCTTGCGTTCGGCGTAGCGGATATACATGCGCAGCAGCATGCCGGCCCAGTCCTGGGCCTCGGTGCCGCCGGCGCCGGCCTGGATGTCCAGGAAGCAGTTGTTCGGGTCCATCGGGTCGTGGAACATCCGGCGGAATTCCAGCTGCGCGAGCTTGGCTTCGGCGGTGTCCAGATCGGTCTGCACGGCCAGGATGGTGTCGTCGTCGTTTTCGGCGCGGCCCATCTCGAACAATTCGGCGCTGTCGCCGACCATGGCGCTGATCTCGTCGATCACCAGCACCACGTCTTCAAGCTGTTTGCGCTCGCGGCCCAATTCCTGGGCGCGCTTGGGGTCGTTCCAGATATCCGGGTCTTCGGTCAGGCGGGACACTTCTTCCAGACGGTCTTTTTTACCGTCGTAGTCAAAGATACCCCCGGATATCGGCGCCACGGGTGGCCAGGTCGTCGATCTTGGCCGCGATTTGGTTCAGTACTTCGACTTCAATCATGCTCAACTCCAAATGGCAGTCTGTTAAATATAGGCAGTCGGGAAATCGGGTCTTGATCAAAGACAAAAAAGCGCACCGTAAGGTGCGCTTTTGCTGAAAAGACTTGGGATGGATCAGCCAAACAGGTGAGCGATGGCGGCGCGCTCTTCTTCCAGTTCGGCCAGGGTGAAGTTCATCCGCTCGCGGCTGAACTCGTCGATTTCCAGACCTTGCACAATCTTGTATTCGCCATTTTCGCATACAACCGGGAAGCCGTACATCACGCCTTCCGGGATGCCGTAGGAGCCGTCGGACGGAATGCCCATGGTCACCCATTTGCCTTGGCTGCCCAGCACCCAGTCGTGGACGTGGTCGATGGCGGCGTTGGCGGCGGAAGCGGCGGAGGAGAGACCACGCGCTTCGATGATGGCGGCGCCGCGCTTGCCCACGGTGGGCAGGAATACGTCGCGGTTCCAGGCTTCGTCGTTGATCATGGCCTTGACCGGCTGGCCGGCGATGCTGGCAAAGCGGTAGTCGGCGTACATGGTCGGCGAGTGGTTGCCCCATACCGCCAGTTTTTCGATGGCGGCCACCGGCTTGCCGGTTTTGGCGGCGATCTGGGACAGCGCGCGGTTGTGGTCAAGACGCAACATGGCGGTGAAGTTTTTCGGATTCAGGTCCGGAG
The DNA here is from genome assembly GCF_011602385.1 of Chromobacterium fluminis. Taxonomy (NCBI): domain Bacteria; kingdom Pseudomonadati; phylum Pseudomonadota; class Betaproteobacteria; order Neisseriales; family Chromobacteriaceae; genus Chromobacterium; species Chromobacterium fluminis. The sequence continues at coordinate 158,390 of NZ_JAAOMA010000002.1, forward strand.
CGGACTTCATCGCGATCCAGGCGTTGGTGTTGGCCGGGTTGCCCACTACCAGCACTTTCACGTCGCGGGCGGCGTGGTCGTTCAGCGCCTTGCCCTGCACGGTGAAGATGGCGCCGTTGGCTTCCAGCAGATCCTTGCGCTCCATGCCCTTGCTGCGCGGGCGGGCGCCCACCAGCAGCGCGACCTTGACGTCCTTGAAGGCCACGTTCGGGTCGTCGGTGGCGACCATGCCGGCCAACAGCGGGAAAGCGCAGTCTTCCAGTTCCATCATCACGCCCTTGAGGGCGGTTTGCGCTTGCGGCAGGTCCAGCAGTTGCAGGACGACCGGTTGATCCTTGCCGAGCATTTCGCCGCTGGCAATGCGGAACAGCAGACTGTAGCCGATCTGGCCGGCTGCGCCGGTGACGGCGACGCGAACGGGAGCTTTCATTGGCGGACTCTCCTTTGATGTATCCGATAATGACGATATGCAGATGTTGCTCTGCAGCATTGAATGCTTTTGTGCGGCTGAGTGTAACACGGAGTATAGCCAATGTGGGGGTGGAATCCTCATCAGAAAAGCTGATAGGGCCAGTAAAGTCTTGTATCTTATATAAGACTTGTATTTACGCTTGATTTGTTTGGTGATACAACAGAGAACATGACAGATCGACCGCTGCGTAGACAGCCGCTGTACAGCCAGATCAAGCAGCAGTTGCTGCGCCGGATCGGCGATGGCGAGTGGCAGGAGAACGATGCCTTGCCCAGCGAATGGGACTTGGCGGACGAGCTGGGCGCAAGCCAGGGCACGGTGCGCAAGGCTTTGAGCGAACTGGTGGCCGACGGTCTTTTGTACCGCGCGCAGGGCAGGGGCACTTTTGTGGCGCCGGCGCCCAGCGAGTGGGGCGAAGGCCTGCTGCTGACGCCGGGCCTGTTCAACGAGCAGCCGGACGATCTGGCGCGGGAGTTCCTCGGCATTTCGCGGGGCAACGCCAGCGACGACATGGCCGCGGCATTGCAATTGCGGCGCGCTGCGCCTTTATTGAGAGTTCGGCAGCTGTGGCGTTGGCACGGCATCCCGGTCGCGGTGGACGAGGCCTTCTTGCCGGCCGACGAGTTCGAGGGGCTGGACGCGCGCTGGCTGCGCGGCTCGTCCGGGGTGTACCAGGCGCTGCAGCAGCGCTTCGGCATCCGTTTGAAAGTATTGTGCGAGCAGTTCCGCGCGCTGATGCTGCCGCGCGAGGAAAGCGCCTTGCTCGGCGTCACCGGCATGGTGGCCGAAGCGCCTGCCTTGAGCCTGATTCGGATTTCCGGCTCGATGGAGGGCGTGCCGCTGGAGTGGCGGCAGCGTTACTGTTTGACGCACAACTGGGCTTATACCGCCCGCCGGGCTTGACGCGGCGGGCTTTTGACGTGACGTGGAGGGCTGGGCCGGCGGCGAAAGACGGGCCTCGGCCAGCCAGTTTTGCTAGAATCCCCGGGTCATATTGCACCGCGATATTCCTGGTGCGGCATGAGCGGTAATGACGGGCATCCAGCCATAACAAAAACGGAGCCCTTCAAGCGGGCGGCCTCGTAAGCGGGCCGTCTGTTGTGTAACCTCTTGGTTCTAAAAACATCCAAGGAAGCCATATGCAGAAGCAACGACCAAAGCACCTGGATCTGGCCAAGATCAGATTGCCGATCCCCGGCATCGTCTCGATCTTGCACCGGATCAGCGGTGTTGCGCTGTTCTTTTCTCTCCCACTGTTGATTTACCTGTTGCATGGTTCGCTGAGTTCGGCCGAATCGTTCGAAACCTACCGCGCCGTGGTGGGCAACCCGCTGATGAAGCTGGTGTTGCTCGGCTTGTTGTGGGCCTATATGCACCACTTCTGTGCCGGTATCCGTTTCCTCTTCCTCGATATTCATAAAGGTCTCGAACTGCAGACCGCCCGCGCCACCGCCAAGACCGTTGTGGCAGTCAGCCTGGCGCTGACCGTGGTTCTGGGAGTTGCTCTATGGTAAATCGCAATGTCGTCGGCGCCGGCTATGGCCTGCGCGATTGGATCATGCAGCGCGTCACCGCGGTGATCATGTTGATCTACACCGTGGCTTTGGCTTTGTTCCTGTTGACCATGCCGTCCGGCTACGAAGGCTGGAAGGCGTTCTTCGGCCAGTTCTGGGTGCAATTGCTGACTCAGGTGAGCTTGATCGCCCTGTTCCTCCACGTATGGGTGGGCATCCGCGATCTGTGGATGGACTATGTGAAGCCGGCGGGCATTCGCCTGGCGCTGCACGTGTTCACCATCGTCTGGCTGGTTTCCTGTTTTATCTATTCCGTTAAAGTGGTCTGGGGGCTGTAATGGGTATTCCTGTTCGTCATTTCGACGCCGTTATCGTTGGGGCAGGCGGAGCAGGCATGCGCGCGGCCTTGCAATTGTCCGAGGCCGGCCTGAAGACAGCTGTGCTGTCCAAGGTATTCCCGACCCGCTCCCACACTGTTGCCGCCCAGGGCGGCGTGTCCGCTTCGCTCGGCAATTCCGAGGAAGATCATTGGCACTGGCATATGTACGACACCGTCAAGGGGTCGGACTGGCTGGGCGATCAGGACGCCATCGAATTCATGTGCCGCGAAGCGCCCAAGGTGGTGGTGGAGCTGGAGCACTTCGGCATGCCGTTCGACCGCAACGCCGATGGTTCCATCTATCAGCGCCCGTTCGGCGGCCATATGTCGAACTTCGGCGAGAAGCCGGTGCGCCGCGCTTGCGCCGCCGCGGACCGGACCGGCCACGCCATGCTGCACGCGCTGTACCAGCGCAATGTGCGCGCCAACACCCATTTCTTCGTTGAATGGATGGCGCTGGACCTGATCCGCGACGCCGACGGCAATGTCCAGGGCGTGATCGCCATGGAAATGGAAACCTCGGAAATCGTCGTGTTCCAGGCCAAGGCCACCCTGTTCGCCACCGGCGGCGCCGGCCGCATCTTCGCTTCGTCGACCAATGCCTTCATCAATACCGGCGACGGTTTGGGCATGGCCGCTCGCGCCGGCATTCCGCTGGAAGACATGGAGTTCTGGCAGTTCCACCCGACCGGCGTGGCCGGCGCGGGCGTGCTGATCACCGAAGGCGTGCGCGGCGAAGGAGGCATTCTGCGCAATGCGCAGGGCGAGCGTTTCATGGAGCGCTACGCGCCCAACGCCAAGGATCTGGCCTCCCGCGACGTGGTGTCGCGCGCGATGGTGACCGAGATCAACGAAGGCCGCGGCTGCGGTCCGAACAAGGATCACGTGCTGCTGGACATCACCCATCTGGATCCGGAAGTGATCATGTCCAAGCTGCCGGGCATCCGCGAGATCTCGATCAAGTTCGCCGGCGTGGACCCGATCAAGGCCCCGATTCCGGTGGTGCCCACCTGCCATTACCAGATGGGCGGCATTCCCACCAACTACCACGGCGAAGTGGTGGTGCACGGCGAAAAAGTGCAGGGCTTCTATGCTGCCGGCGAATGTGCGTGCGCGTCGGTGCACGGCGCCAACCGCCTGGGCACCAACTCGCTGTTGGACTTGCTGGTGTTCGGCAAGAGCTCGGCCAACTCCATGATCGAGTTCATCAAGCAGCATCCGGAAGATCTGCCGGAACTGGCGCAGGCCGATGTAGAACGTTCGCTGGCCCGCGTCGAGCGTCTGAACACGCAGACCGGCGGCGTGCAGGTCAACGACGCACGCGAAGCCATGCAGCGCACCATGCAGGCGCACTGCGGCGTGTTCCGCTTCAAGGACATGCTGGCCGAAGGCGTGGAGAAGATTCTGGAAGTGGAGAAACTGGTGCAGCGCACTGAGATCTCCGACAAGTCCAATGTCTTCAACACCGCCCGCATTGAAGCGCTGGAGCTGGAAAACCTGATCGAAGTGGCCAAGGCCACCATGATTTCGGCCAACGCCCGCACCGAATCGCGCGGCGCCCATGTGCGCGACGACGCCAAGGACTCCGAGGAAACCCCGAACGGCCGCGACGACAAGAACTGGCTGAAGCACACGCTGTGGTATCGCGAAGCCAACCGTCTGGACTACAAGCCGGTCAATCTGAAGCCGCTGTCGGTCGATACGATCGCGCTGAAGACCCGCTCCTACTAAGGGTTCCATCAAGATGACTACCGAAACCGTCAAATTCCGCATCTACCGCTACAATCCGGAAACCGATGCCAAGCCGTACATGCAGGACATCAGCGTGGAGATGAGCTCCACCGAGCACAAGCTCCTGGACGCGCTGGTCAAGCTGAAGGTGAAGGACGATACGCTGAGCTTTCGCCGCTCCTGTCGCGAAGGCGTGTGCGGTTCCGACGCCATGAACATCAACGGCAAGAACGGCCTGGCCTGCCTGACCGACTTCCGCGACCTGAAACAGCCGATCGAACTGCGTCCGCTGCCGGGTCTGCCGGTGATCCGCGATCTGATCGTGGACATGACCCAGTTCTTCAAGCAGTACCACTCGATCAAGCCTTACGTGATCAACGACACGCCGCCGCCGGAGCGCGAACGCAAGCAGTCTCCGGAAGACCGCAAGGAACTGGACGGCCTGTACGAGTGCATTTTGTGCGCTTGCTGCTCGACGTCCTGCCCGTCCTTCTGGTGGAACCCGGACAAGTTCGTCGGTCCGGCCGGCCTGTTGGCCGCCTACCGCTTCATCGCGGACACGCGCGACGAAGCCACCAAGGAGCGTCTGGACAACCTGGAAGATCCGTACCGCTTGTTCCGTTGCCACACCATCATGAACTGCGTGGACGTGTGTCCCAAGGGCCTGAATCCGACCAAGGCGATTGGCAAGATCAAGGACCTGATGGTCAAGCGTGCAGTATGACCGCCTACGATCCGATTGAACTCAAGCGGATCCGTTGGCGGTCCCGGCGGGGGCTGCTGGAGCTGGATCTGGTGCTGGAGAAGTTCTTCGCCGGCCCCTTCGACCAGCTGGCCCCGGCCGAGATTGAGGCTTATAGGCGGTTGTTGGACTTGCCCGATACCGATTTTCTGGACGTCGTCAGCGGCAAGGCCGATTTGGACGATCCGGAAGAGATGGCCATCGTGGCGATTCTCCGCTCGCTCTGACGGCTATGCATCACCCCAATTACAACGACCATAAACCGACTGGGAGTATTGCTGTGGAAACTAATCGCAAAGTAACGCTCACATACAACGAGGGTAAGGAAACTCTGGATTTGCCGGTCCAGAGCGGCACTTTGGGGCCGGATGTCGTCGACATCCGCACCTTCTCCAAAACCGGCATGTTCACGTTCGACCCGGGCTTCCTGGCCACCGCCAGCTGCGAATCCGGCATTACCTTCATCGACGGCGATCTGGGCCAGCTCTACTACCGCGGCTACCCGATCGAGCAACTCGCCGAGAAAAGCGACTACCTTGAAGTCTGCTACCTGCTGCTGAACGGCGAACTGCCGACCGCGGCGCAGCGCAAGGAATTTGAACGCGGCATCATGCGCCACAATATGCTGCATGATCAGCTGATGAGCCTGTTCAAGGGCTTCCGCCGCGACGCGCATCCGATGGCCGTGATGGTGGGCGTGGTGGGCGCGCTGTCCGCCTTCTACCATGACTCGCTGGACATCTCCAATCCTGAGCATCGCCGCATTTCCGCGCATCGCCTGGTGGCCAAGCTGCCGACCATCGCCGCGCAAGCTTACCGCTACAACAAGGGCCTGCCGTTCTCCTACCCGAAAAACGGCCTGACCTACGCGGAAAACTTCCTGCACATGATGTTCTCCACCCCGTGCGAAGAATACAAGGTGAACCCGGTGCTGGCGCGCGCGCTGGACCGCATCTTCACTCTGCACGCGGACCATGAGCAGAACGCCTCCACCTCCACCGTGCGTCTGGCCGGCTCCTCCGGCGCCAATCCCTTCGCCTGCATCGCCGCCGGCATCGCCTGCCTGTGGGGCCCGTCTCACGGCGGCGCCAACGAAGCCGTGCTGAAGATGCTGGATGAGATCGGCAGCGTGGAAAACGTGGCCGACTTCATGCAAGGCGTGAAGGACAAGCGCTACAAACTGATGGGCTTCGGCCATCGCGTGTACAAGAACATGGACCCGCGCGCCTCCATCATGAAGCAGACCTGCGACGAAGTGCTGAACGAGCTGGGCCTGCACAACGATCCCAAGTTCAAACTGGCGATGGAACTGGAAAAGATCGCGTTGTCCGATCCGTATTTCATCGAGCGCAAGCTGTACCCGAACGTGGACTTCTACTCCGGCATTGTGCTGTCGGCGATCGGCATCCCGGTGTCGATGTTCACCCCGATCTTCGCGCTGGCCCGCACCGTGGGCTGGATCGCCCACTGGAGCGAGATGATCTCCGACCCGGCGATGAAGATCGGCCGTCCGCGTCAGTTGTACACCGGCGCCCCTCGCCGCGATTTCACCGCGGTGGAGAAACGCAAGTAAGCAGGAACGAGGGTTGGCTGGAGCAGGGCTTCAGCCAGCCTTTTTTTCCGGCCCGACGGCGGGCCGAGGCAGGGCAGAGTGTTATGGGAAGCACAACAAAAGTTTTTCCGATAGCGTTTTCCCCATGCTGCAACAGGGAGTTCGCGCCAGGGCGTAGCTGGCCGGATTCCGAACAGAAACGACAAAGGGTAGCCCCATGATGCAATCCATGTACAGCCATTCTTACCTGTTCGGTGGGAATGCACCGTTCATCGAGGAGCTGTACGAACAGTACCTCGCTGACGCCAATTCCGTTCCGAATGAGTGGCGCGACTATTTCGACAAGCTGGCGCAAGCGCCGGGCGCTGCCGAACGCGATGTGCCGCACATGCCGATCCAGGAATCCTTTATTCAGCTGGCCAAAAAGCCGGCCGCCGGCCAGCGCGCCGGCAGCGGGGCTGAATGGGACACCATGCAAAAGCAGGTGGGGGTGCTGAAACTGATTTCCGCCTACCGCGTGCTGGGCAGCCGCCAGGCCAACCTGGACCCGCTCAAGCGCATGGATCAGGAACTGGTGCGCGAACTGGATCCGGCTACCCATGGACTGACCGGCGCCGATATGGCGGTGCAATTCAACGCCGGCTCGCTGGTGGGCTCGCAGAAGATGCCGCTGTCCGACATCCTGGCGCGTCTGAAGCAGACCTACTGCGGCAATATCGGCGTCGAGTACATGCACATCACCAAGTCGGATGAAAAGCATTGGGTGCAAAAACGCTTTGAGGGCGACTTGTCCACGCCGCATTACGACGCGGCCAAGAAGCAGCGCATCCTGAAGCAGATCACCGCCGCAGAGACGCTGGAACGCTATCTGCACACCAAATACGTCGGCCAGAAGCGCTTCTCGCTGGAAGGCGGCGAGTCCGCCATCGCCGCGCTGGACCATCTGATCCAGAACGCCACCGGCCAAGGCGTGCAGGAACTGATCATCGGCATGGCTCACCGCGGCCGTTTGAACGTGCTGGTCAATACTCTGGGCAAACTGCCGCGCGACCTGTTCGCCGAATTCGAAGGCAAGGCCGCCCAGCAAATGGCCTCCGGCGACGTGAAGTACCACATGGGCTTCTCGTCCGACATCCCGACCGCCGACGGCCCGATGCATGTGTCGCTGGCCTTCAACCCTTCTCACCTGGAAATCGTCAACCCGGTGGTGGAGGGCTCGGTGCGCGCGCGCCAAGAGCGTCGCAAGGACGCGGAACGCAAGACCGCGGTGCCGGTACTGATCCACGGCGATTCCGCCTTTGGCGGCCTGGGCGTCAACCAGGGCACTTTCAACCTGTCGCAGACCCGCGGTTACGGCACCGGCGGCACGATACACATCGTGATCAACAATCAGGTGGGTTTCACCACCTCGGATACCCGCGACATCCGCTCCACCATGTATTGCACCGACGTGGCCAAGATGATCGAAGCGCCGATCTTCCACGTCAACGGCGATGATCCGGAAGCCGTCTGCTATGTGATGCAGGCCGCGCTGGACTACCGCATGACCTTCAAGAAGGACGTGGTCATCGATCTGGTGTGCTATCGCAAACTGGGCCACAACGAGGGCGACGATCCCTTCCTGACCCAGCCGATGATGTACAAGAAGATCGCCAAGCACCAAGGCGTGCGCGCGATGTACGCCGAGCGTCTGGTGCAGGAAGGCGTGCTGAAGGCGGAAGAAGCCGACGCGCAGATCCAGGCCTACCGCGACGCGCTGGACAAGGGCGAGCACGTAGAGCAGACCGCGCTGACCAACTACAAGCGCGAGCACGCGCTGGACTTCAGCCAGTATCTGGGCACCCATTGGGCGCACCCGACCGACACCTCCTTGCCGCAGGCCGATATCCAGCGTCTGACCGACAAGTTCACCTCGCTGCCGGACGGCTTCAAGCTGCACCCGACGGTGCAGAAGGTGCTGGCCGCACGCAAGGCGATGGCCGCGGGCGAGCAGAACGCGGACTGGGGCATGGCCGAGACCCTGGCTTACGCCAGCCTGGTGACCAACGGCTTTGGCGTGCGCCTGTCCGGCGAAGACTCCGGCCGCGGCACTTTCTCCCATCGCCATTCGGTTTTGCACGACCAGAACCGCGAGAGTTGGGACCAAGGCAGCTATGTGCCGCTGCGCAATATGTCCGACAACCAGGCCGATTTCCTGGTGATCGACTCCATCCTGAACGAAGAAGCGGTGCTGGCCTATGAATACGGTTATGCCTGTTCCGCTCCGGATCAGTTGGTGATTTGGGAAGCTCAGTTCGGCGACTTCGCCAACGGCGCCCAGGTGGCCATCGACCAGTTCATTTCCTCCGGCGAGACCAAGTGGGGCCGTCTGTGCGGCCTGACCACCATCCTGCCGCATGGCTACGACGGCCAAGGCCCGGAACATTCGTCCGCGCGCCTGGAGCGTTGGCTGCAACTGTGCGCCGAGCACAATATGCAGGTGGTGATGCCGTCCGAAGCTTCGCAGATGTTCCACATGCTGCGTCGTCAGGTGCTGCGCCCGTACCGCAAGCCGCTGGTGATCTTCCTGTCCAAGCGCCTGCTGCGTTTCAAGGATTCGATGAGCCCGATCGAAGCGTTCACCAGCGGCAGCTTCCGCCCGGTGATCGGCGACTCGGTGGTGCAGGACGCCAAGAAGGTCAAGCGCGTGTTGCTGTGCGCCGGCCAGGTGTATTACGACCTTGCCGCCGCCCGCAAGGAGCGCGGTCTGGACGACGATATCGCCATCGTGCGCATCGAGCAGCTTTACCCGTTCCCGACCGAGCAGGTGGCCGCCGAGCTGGCACGCTTCCCGCAGGCTCGCGAAGTGATGTGGGTGCAGGAAGAGCCGCGCAACCAGGGCGCGTGGTACCAGATCCGTCACCGCCTGGAAGGCCTGCTGGGCGCCAAGCAGTCGTTGTCCTTTGCCGGCCGTCCGTCGTCCGCTTCCCCGGCCGTAGGCTATATGAGCAAACACGTCGCCCAACTCAAGGCTTTCGTTGAAGAAGCCATGTCGGTCGCCAAATAACCACTGAATGAGTTCGAGGCAGCCGGAGGGCTGCCTCTACATGGAGAAGAACATGCTGATTGAAGTCACTGTCCCGCAACTGCCCGAGTCCGTATCCGAAGCCACGCTGATGAGCTGGCACAAGAAGGTTGGCCAAGCCGTCAGCCGCGACGAGAACCTGATCGACCTGGAAACCGACAAGGTGGTGCTGGAACTGCCGGCGCCCCAGGCAGGCGTGATCGTTGAAATCATCGTGGAAGATGGCGCCACCGTGGTGTCCGGCCAGTTGATCGCCAAGATCGACACCGCCGCCAAGGCCGGCGACGTGGCTCCGGCCGCTGCCGCCGCGCCGGCTCCGGCAGCCGCCCCTGCGCCCGCCGCCGCACCGGCAGGCGGAGCCGCCATGCCGTCCGCCGCCAAGCTGGCCGCCGAAACCGGCGTGGACCTGTCCAAAGTGGCCGGTTCCGGCCGCGACGGCCGTGTGTTGAAAGAAGACGTGCAGGCCGCCAAGCAAGCCGCTCCCGCCCAGGCCGGCCCGGTGCTGGCTCCGGCTGCTGCCGGCGCCGCGCTGTCCGCCACCCCGGCCGCGGTCAATGTCGCCGCCATTCTGTCCGACCGCCCGGAACAGAGCGTGCCGATGTCCCGTCTGCGTCAGCGCGTGGCCGAGCGTCTGATCCTGTCGCAGCAGACCAACGCCATCCTCACCACCTTCAATGAAGTGAACATGAAGCCGGTGATGGACCTGCGCGCCAAGTACAAGGACCGCTTCGAGAAGGAACACGGCATCAAGCTGGGCTTCATGGGCTTCTTCGTCAAGGCCGTGGTGGCCGCGCTGAAGAAATACCCCATCGTCAACGCCTCGGTGGACGGCAACAACATCATCTATCACGGCTACTTCGACATTGGCGTGGCCGTGGGCAGCCCGCGCGGCCTGGTAGTACCGGTGATCCGCAACGCCGACCAACTGAGCCTGGCCGACATCGAGAAGCAGATCTCCGAATTCGGCAAGCGCGCTCAGGAAGGCAAGCTGACGGTGGAAGAACTGACCGGCGGCACCTACACCATCTCCAACGGCGGCACCTTCGGTTCGATGATGTCCACCCCCATCATCAACCCGCCGCAGTCCGCGATTCTGGGCATGCACGCCACCAAGGAGCGCGCCGTGGTTGAGAACGGTCAAGTGGTGGTGCGCCCGATGATGTATCTTGCCCAGTCCTACGACCACCGCATCATCGACGGCCGCGAAGCCGTGCTGAGCCTGGTGGCGATCAAGGACGCGATTGAAGATCCGGCCCGCCTGATCCTCGACTTGTAATCACCCGCGGCCGGGAGCGCGCTCTCGGCCTGTCTTGCGATGAATGGAGCTTGAATGCAGTTGCCCGACTGGTTTTACGGAATTGCCGCCATCCTGGCCGGCGTGGCCATAGGCTGGCTGACCTGGAAAAAACGCAAAAACGGCGTGCGCGAAGACCTGTACAGCTTGATCGGCAAAAGCATTCTCTGCCTGTTCATGATCGCATTCGGCATTCTGCTGCTGAAGGTCGGCAAGTAGACCCGGCAGCCGGCGGGCCGCGCGCCCGCCACCGACAAAGGAAAACAAGATGAGCCAATCGTTTGATGTAGTGGTGATCGGCGGCGGCCCCGGCGGTTACGTAGCCGCCATCCGCGCCGCCCAGCTGGGCTTCAACACCGCCTGCGTGGACGCGTTCAAGAACCCGGAAGGCAAGGCGTCGCTGGGCGGCACCTGCCTGAACGTCGGTTGCATCCCGTCCAAGGCGCTGCTGCAGTCGTCGGAAAACTTCCACGCGGTGCAGCACGATTTCGCCAAGCACGGCATCAGCGTCTCCGGCGCCAAGATGGACGTCGCGCAGATGATTTCGCGCAAGACCGACATCATCAGCAAGAACGCCGCCGGCATCAGCTTCCTGTTCAAAAAGAACAAGGTCGCCAACATCCACGGTCTGGCCGCTTTCAAGGGCCGCCAGGGCGAGAAGTGGGTGATCGAGGTCAGCGACGGCGGCAAGGTGGTGGACACCCTGGAAGCCGGACACGTTATCGTGGCCACCGGCTCCAGCCCGCGCGCGCTGCCGGGCCTGGCCACCGACAACAAGCTGGTGCTGGACAACGAAGGCGCGTTGGCGTTGACGGACGTACCGAAGCGCCTGGGCGTGATCGGTGCCGGCGTGATCGGCCTGGAAATGGGCTCGGTCTGGAAGCGTCTGGGCGCGGAGGTCACCATCCTGGAAGCGATGCCGACCTTCCTCGCCGCGGCCGACCAGCAGATCGCCAAGGAAGCCTTCAAGACCCTGACCAAGGACACCGGCCTGGACATCAAGCTGGGCGTCAAGATCGGCGAAGTGAAGGCCGGCAAGAAGAGCGTCACCGTCAATTACGAACTGAACGGCGAAGCGGTCAAGGCCGAGTTCGACAAGCTGATCGTTTCCATCGGCCGCGTGCCCAACACCCAGGGCCTGGGCGCCGATGCGGTGGGTCTGCAGCTGGACGAGCGCGGCTTCGTGGCGGTGGACGACCATTGCCACACCAATCTGCCCAATGTCTGGGCGATCGGCGACGTGGTGCGCGGCCCGATGCTGGCGCACAAGGCGTCGGAAGAGGGCGTGGCCGTGGCCGAGCGCATCGCCGGCCAGAAGCCGCACGTGGATTTCGGCGTGATTCCGTGGGTGATCTACACTTCTCCGGAAATCGCCTGGGTCGGCAAGACCGAGGAGCAGCTCAAGGCCGAAGGCGTTGAGTACAAGAAGGGCTCTTCCGGCTTTGGCGCCAACGGCCGCGCGCTGGGCTTGGGCCAAGCGCAAGGCACGGTCAAGATCCTGGCCTGCGCCAAGACCGACCGCATCCTGGGCCTGCACATGATAGGCCCGATGGTGTCCGAGCTGGTCAGCGAAGGCGTGGTGTCGATGGAGTTCAAGGCCGCCAGCGAAGACCTGGCGCGCATTGTCCACGCTCACCCGTCCTTGTCCGAAGTGATACACGAAGCCGCCCTGGCCGCCGACAAGCGCGCCTTGCACGGCTAAGCGTTCGCCGGGTCGTGTACAATCGCGCACGGCTCGGCAAAACGGCTCCCTTGGGAGCCGGTTGACGGAGTATGCGGCGACGCCGGTCAGCCTGGGGGGTGACGGCGCGCGCCAGATACATTAAAGGTTTACAAGCGACTCAAAGAAATAGGGGCGTCGGTTTCAGCCCGCCATCCATTTCTCCGAAAGGAAACCATAGATGAACCTGCACGAATACCAAGCGAAAGAGCTGCTGGCCAAATACGGCCTGCCGGTGCAACAGGGCATTCTGGCCGCTACGCCGGAAGAAGCCGCTGCCGCTTACGATAAACTGGGCGGCAAATTCGCCGTCGTCAAGGCTCAGGTGCATGCCGGCGGCCGCGGCAAGGCCGGTGGCGTGAAAGTGGTGAAAAGCCGCGAAGAAGCCGCCGAAGTGGCCAAGGGCCTGATTGGTAAAAACCTGGTGACTTACCAGACCGACGCCGCCGGCCAGCCGGTGAACAGCGTGCTGGTGTGCGAAGACATGTACCCGGTGCAGCGCGAACTCTATCTGGGCGCCGTGGTTGACCGCGGCAGCCAGCGCGTGGTGTTCATGGTGTCCACCGAAGGCGGCGTGGAAATCGAGAAAGTGGCCGAGGAAACTCCGGAAAAGATCATCAAGATCGAAGTGGACCCGCTGGTCGGCATGCAGCCGTTCCAGGCCCGCGACGCCGCTTTCGCGCTGGGCCTGTCCGGCGCGCAAGTCGCGGCGTTCAGCAAGCTGATGCTGGGTTCTTACAAGGCCTTTGTTGAAAACGACTTCGCGCTGTTCGAAGTGAATCCGCTGGCGCTGCGCGAAAACGGCGAACTGGCCTGCGTGGACGGCAAGATCAATCTGGACTCCAACGCGCTGTACCGCCACCCGGACCTGCTGGCGCAACGCGACAAGAGCCAGGAAAACGAACGCGAAGTGAAAGCTTCCGAGTTCGACCTGAACTACGTGGCGCTGGAAGGCAATATCGGTTGCATGGTGAACGGCGCCGGCCTGGCGATGGCCACCATGGACATCATCAAGCTGAAGGGCGGCCAGCCGGCCAACTTCCTGGACGTGGGCGGCGGCGCTACCAAAGAGCGCGTGATCGAAGCCTTCAAGTTGATCCTGGCCGATACCTCGGTGCAGGGCGTGCTGATCAACATCTTCGGCGGCATCGTGCGTTGCGACATGATCGCCGAAGCCATCATCGCCGCGGTGAAGGAAGTGAACGTGACCGTGCCGGTCGTGGTGCGTCTGGAAGGCAACAACGCCGAGCTGGGCGCCAAGATCCTGGACGACTCCGGTCTGAAACTGACTTCCGCCCAGGGTCTGAACGACGCTGCCGAGAAGATCGTCGCCGCCGTCAAGGCCGCTGCCTGAGACCCGCACTGAGCTGAGGAATACAAAATGAGCGTATTGGTAAACAAAGACACCAAAGTGCTGGTGCAAGGCTTCACCGGCAAGAACGGCACTTTCCACGCCGAGCAGGCGCTGAAAGTGGGCACCAAGGTTGTAGGCGGCGTGACCCCGGGCAAAGGCGGTTCCGAGCACCTGGGCCTGCCGGTGTTCAACACCATGAAGGACGCCGTGCGTCAGACCCAGGCAGACGCCTCGGTGATCTACGTGCCCGCGGCCTTCGCCAAGGATTCCATCCTGGAAGCGATCGACAGCGGCGTGAAGCTGATTGTCTGCATCACCGAAGGCGTGCCCACCCTGGACATGCTCTACGTGAAGAAAGCTGTGGACGAAGCCGGCATTCGCCTGATCGGCCCGAACTGCCCCGGCATCATCACTCCGGGCGAGTGCAAGATCGGCATCATGCCGTGGCACATCCACAATCCGGGCCGCATCGGCATCGTGTCCCGTTCCGGCACCCTGACCTATGAAGCCGTGGCGCAAACCACCGCGCTGGGTCTGGGTCAGTCCACCTGCATCGGCATCGGCGGCGACCCGATCCCGGGCACCAGCCACATCGACGCGCTGAAACTGTTCCAGGATGATCCGGACACCGACGCCATCGTGATGATCGGCGAAATCGGCGGTTCCGCCGAGGAAGAGGCGGCCGAGTTCGCCAAGTCCTACGTGACCAAGCCGGTGGTCGGCTACATCGCCGGCGTGACTGCTCCCAAGGGCAAGCGCATGGGCCATGCGGGCGCCATCATCTCCGGCGGCAAGGGCACGGCGGAAGAGAAGTTCAAGGCCTTCGAGAAGGCCGGCATCGCCTACACCCGCAGCCCGGCGGAAATCGGCAAGACCATGTTTGAGTTGCTGAAAAGCAAGGGCATGATCTAAGAAGCGGTTCACGATCTGCTGCGCTTGTTCTAGCTCGCGAGATCGTGGATGGATTCTAAGGCCGCATGCAAAACACCCCTGGTTGGCCAGGGGTGTTTTTTTATGCCTCGCCGTTCAGGCGTAGCGAGCGCAGACGCGGTCGAACGGCGGCCGGTAGCGCGGATCCACGTAAGGCGTCAGCAGATAGAGCAGGCTGCGACAGCCGTCTTTCACCATGCGTTCCAGCTCGCTGGGCGTGGCGGAATGCTTGAGCGTGGTCACCCAGCCGGTCTGCACCATCTGAAAGTGCTGGACCAGGTGCGCCAGTTGCTTGTCGTCGCCCAGCAGCACGCCCTCTTCGCGCAGCCGTGAGAACAGCTGGGCCAGCTTGCCGGCCAACTGGCCGCGCGACAGCTGCTGGTGGTTTTCCGCCAGTTCTGGGTGCAGGTAGTACAGGCTGGGCATGCTCTTGGGCAGGAAGCGGAAGCTCCAGATGTGCCGCAGCGTTTTTTCCATCGCCCCCACCATCGCCTCTATAGAGTTGCTGTGCCGGAGCGCGGCCGACAGTTGCTCCGCCATGCCTTTGACGTAGCGCTGGTAGAGCTCGCTGATGATCTCTTCCTTATTGCGGAAGTGATAGTACAACTTGCCGGTGCTGATATTCATCCGCTCGGCGATATGATTGGTGGTGATGACGCGCTCGCCCTCCTGATTGAACAGCTGCAAGCTGGCGTCAACGATGTTCTGAAAGGTTTGCGACCGTTCGCCGCTTTTACTCATCTTGGCCCCTTTCTGTCTAATAACCGGGCGCCGCCCATTGCCGTGGCCGCGTCCAGGCGCAAGTATCGCTCAAATTGGGGTGAAATTGTCGTGGTTAGGGCAAATTGTCGACATTTTGTGACGCAAGCGTCGGCAAGATAAGCTCCGCAGGCGTTACGAGTATCTGAAATGCATGATTGAGGTGGCAGTTTGATTTAAAACATGCGCAAATATTTAAAGACATTGTTATTTTTAACAATGCATGACATCTCGTATGACGGATAATAACGCTTTTATCAGCAACGGCTTATCATGCGCTCCATCCGTCACAAGCTCACGCTGCTGACAGCGGTGTCCATTCTGGTCGCCACGCTCAGCATCACCATCACCGCCTGCCTGAATATCCGCTCCCACGCTTATCAAGAAGCGGAGCGGGAGATCAACCAAGTCGCCCAGCTACAGGGCGGCTTCGTGTCCGAATGGCTGTCGGTTCGCAAGAATCTGATCAGCGCCAGCCTCAGCCACGCCGACGACGCGCAGGTCAGCTACTATCTGCAGCAGCTGGCCAAGGGCGGCGGCTTCAACGTGATTTACGCCGGCAACGGCGCGACCGGCGACATGAAGTACTCGGTGCCGGGACGTCCCAAGCCCAGCGCCGACTACCAGCCGGCGCAACGTCCGTGGTTCCAGCAGTCCAAGGCTCAGGACGGCCTGATCGTCACCGACCCGTACAAAGACTCCGAGCCGGAAACCAAGGACAAGCTGGTGATCACCATCGCCGACAAGGTCAAGGGCCAGGACATCGTGGTGGGCGGCGACATTCTGATCGACAAGCTGGTCAAGTCGGTGCTGGACATCAAGCTGGCCGGCAAGGGCCATGCCTTCCTGCTGACCAAGCAGGGCAAGATCATCGCCTATCCCAAGCCGGGCAATGAACTCAAGCCCATCGGCAGCGTGATTCCGGCCTTGGACGAAGCCGCCTTCGCCAGCCTGTTGCAAAGCGACCAGGCCAAGAGCGTGGACATAGACGGCGGCGCCTATATGGTGGCCTTGCGTCCGATCGCCGGTTCCGACTGGGTGATGGGCGTGGCCGCGGACGAAGACGTGATCTCCTCCCAGGTCAACGGCATCATCTGGCTGATCGCCGGCGCCGTCGCCATCGTGCTGGCGGTGATGCTGACCTTCAGCTCCGCCTATCTGGGCCGCCTGCTCAAGGGCCTGTTCCAGGTGCGCGACGCGATGCGCGAAATCTCCCAGGGCGAAGGCGATCTGACCCGCCGCATCGAAGTGGCCGGCGAAGACGAGGTGGCGCAGACCGCGCAGGCCTTCAACCAGTTCGTGCAACGCCTGAACGGCATGTTCCGCGAACTGCGCGACGAAGCCGGGCAACTGACCCAGGGCGTCATCGAAGTCAGCGGCGCGGTGAAGCGTCTGGCCGATGATTCCCACGTGTTGGCGGATATCTCCAGCTCCAACGCCGCGGCGATCGAAGAAGTGACGGTGAGCATCTCCCACATCGCCGACGCCACCCGCGAGACCGACAGCCTGGCGCGCAATACCGGCGAGCATTCGCGCGAGAGCGCCAACGATATGCAGCGCATCAGCAGCGAGATGTCGCGCACCAGCGAATCGGTGGGCGAACTGTCCGGCCTGCTGGCGTCCTTGGAACAGCGTTCGCAGGAAATCTCCAAGATCACCAATGTGATCCGCGACATCGCCGACCAGACCAATCTCTTGGCCTTGAACGCGGCGATCGAAGCCGCGCGCGCCGGCGAGCAGGGCCGCGGCTTCGCCGTGGTGGCCGACGAAGTGCGCAAGCTGGCCGAGCGCACCGGCCAGGCCACGGTGGAAATCAGCCAGATGGTGGAAAACATTCTGGGCGAAACCGGCAAGGCGGTGCAGAACATGAACAGCACCGTCGGCGCGGTGGACAACAGCGTGGACCTGACCGCTCAGGCGCGCGCGCGCCTGACCGCGATCAGCGAGGCGATGCAGCAGGTGGTGGACAAGATCGGCGACGTGGCCCTGTCCACCAGCGAGCAGCACAACGCCACCACGGCGATGGCGCAGAGCACCGAGTCGATCAACAACCAGATCATCGACTCCGACTCCGCGCTGCAATCGGCGATGCAGACCCTGGGCTCCTTGAACGACCTGGCCCGCGGCATGCAGAGCACCTTCAACCGCTTCCGGCTCTAAACCGACTCAGCGATTGTCCGCGTAAGGAAACTCTCGCGCTTTCACATGGTCAGTCATACAACGCCGGCTCCGTTCAGGGGCCGGCGTTTTGTTATGCTATGGATAGTGAAACGGGGATTGAAGGATTTCGGATGAAAAGACTGATGATGATGTCGGCGCTGCTGCTGACCGCCTGCGGCACCTTTCCGACCCAGGAAGGCTATGCGCAGAAGGCGTATTACTGGCAGGGTCGAGATGTGAATCAATTGCTGGCGGAGTGGGGCGCGCCGCAGAAAACCCTGAAGATGCCGAACGGCAATATGCTCTACACCTACAGCAAGGAATTCACTCAGCGCGAGCCGCTGCGCGAAAACCGCGTGTACGAGCCGGGCGCCAAAGTGACTTACAACGAGAACGGCCAGAGCAAGACCATAGAAACGCCGGGGCGCTGGGTCAACACCGGCATGATAGGCGGCGGCTCCACCCATTACAGCTGCACCACCAATTTCGTGGTCAATCCCAAGAGCCAGCTGGTGGAAACCGTCAGCTTCGATGGTAACAACTGCGTGGCGGTGCCGCGGCAGTAAGTTCCGGCCCCGCCGGCAGGCGGGGCTCCAGATATTTAGAGCGCGTTTACTGGCCGGGCAGCTTCCATTCCCCCTTGCTGCGGAAGGGTACCCGGCCCATGCCGTTCAGATCTTCCAGCGTGCCGCTCAGCTGGTATTCCAGCTTGCCGCCGTTGCCGGCCTCCATCGCCTTGCCTATCTGCTTCAGCCAGCCGGCCAGCGAGGTATGCAATTGCAGCGTGATCAGGCTCTCGCCCAGCGCCGGCACCGCGATCGCCTGATTGCTGACTCCGGTGGCCAGTTTCTCGCCGGCCACGTTCAGTTCCAGGGTCATGCCCTTGGCGTTCAAGGCCAGGTTGTTGGGATTGCTGACCCGCAGGCTGACTTCGAAGCTTTGTTCGAACAGCGTGGCCTTGCCGGGTTTGACGTCGGCGATGCTGACTTGGGGCTTCTGGTAGTTCAAGGCCGCGCAGCCGCTTAGCAGCAGAGCGAATAGGGCGAGGTTCAGATATCGTTTCATATTCGGTTTTCCTTGGGTTGACCGGCGTTATTCCAAACCGCCCAGCACGTCGCGCGTCACCGCCAGCCAGGCGCGAGCCGCATGCGACAAGTATCCGTTTTTTTGCCAGATCAGCGCCAGGTGCCAGACCAGCTTGGGCTCGGCCAGCGGGATCACATCGTAGGCGGCGCGGTCCAGCCGTTCCACGATGGAGCGCGGCAGCAGGGTGACGCCCATGTGGGCCGAAACCAGTTCGACGATGAAGTCCCAATGCGCGCTGCGCCCCACCACATGCAGCGGGCGGCCCAGCTCGCGGAAGGCGTCGCTGACCCGGCGCGCCAGCGTGAAGTCCTGCGGATACAGCACGAAGGGATGGCTGGCGATTTCATCCAGCCGCACCACGCTCTGACCATGCCAGGGCGAGCCGGCCGGCGCCACCAGGCACAAAGGGTCGCGCACCACGGCGAATTGATCGAAGGCCTGCTTGTCCACCGGCAGCACCGCCACGCCGATTTCCAGCTCGCCGCTGCGCACGCTGCTCTCGATCGCCAGCGCGCCGTCTTCCACCATTTTCAGCTCGATCTGCGGATAGCGCTGGCGGAAGCTGCTGACCACCGGTGCGAAAAAAGCCACGCCCACCATGGGCGGCAGGCCGACCACCAGTTCGCCGCGTTTGAGCGCGGATAGGTCGGACAGCTCGGTTTTCAACTGGTTCATCGCCGACAGCACGTCCAGGCCGCGCTCATAAGTGGCGCGGCCGGCGTCGGTGAGGCGGAAGCTGCGGCCCTCGCGCAGGATCAGCGGGCAGCCCAATTCCTCCTCCAGCTGGCGCACCATCTTGCTGATGGTGGGCTGGGTCACATAGAGGGCTTCGGCCGCCTTGGTGAAACTTTGGCGTTTGACCACCTCGATGAAATAGCGCAGCGCGCGGATGTCCATATGTGCTTGTCCGGATCATGCATTCCAGATTGGAATGCGTGAAATAATTTTAATTCATTTTTTGAATGCATGCCGGCGCTCTATACTCGAACCACTCCCTGTGTTGTGTAGTGGCTCAATCATGGCAAATCCGAATCTTTCCGCATTCAAGCAAGTGGCGCTGACCATCGGTCAGGTGGCCTTGCTGAGCTTGGTGTGGATCGCGGCCAGTCAATTGAGCAGCCATTTCCTGCCTGTGGTGCCAGCCGGCGTGCTGGGGATGTTCCTGGTGCTGGCGGCGCTCTGGCTGGGCTGGTTGCCGCTGGACTGGTGTCGCAGCGGCGCCCGCTGGTTGTTGGCTGAAATGTTGTTGTTCTTCATCCCCGCCGTCGTGGCGGTGATCCAGTACCCGGACGTGATCATGGCCGCCGGGTTGCGGATTGTGGCGGTGATCGTGTTGTCCACCTTGCTGGTGATGGCGGCGACCTCCTGGGTGGTGGACAAATGTTATCGCTTGGAAGTGGCCCTGCGTTGGCATGGCCGCCAGAAGCAGGTGAAGACGCATGGAGCATGAGATTGCACTGGCCAGCTTGCTGATTACCGTTGTTTTGTACGGGCTGGTCAAAAAGTTTTATCTGAAGAAGCGCAGCTGGTGGAGCGCCCCGATTCTGGCGGTGCCGTTATTGGTGATTGCGCTGGTGGTCTTGGCCAAGGTGCCGTATCGGGTGTATTTCGAAGACACCCGTTGGCTGACTTGGATGCTGGGACCGGCCACGGTGGCTTTCGCGGTGCCGATCTACGAGCATCGGGCGATGATACGCCGACACTGGCTGTCGCTGAGCTGCGGCGTGCTAGTGGGCATGCCGGTGGCGGTGTTCAGCTCGATCTGGCTGGCGCGCCTGCTGGGCTTGTCCGATTTGTTGCAGCGCAGCCTGGCGCCGCGTTCGATCAGCACCCCGTTCGCGTTGGCGACGGCTTCCGGCATCGGCGCTTCGCCTGACTTGACGGCGGTGTTCGTGGTGATGACCGGGGTGTGCGGCATGTTGTTGGGCGAAGTGATGCTGGCTTGGATGCCGCTGCGTTCCAGTCTGGCGCGAGGGGCCTTGTTCGGCGCCGCCGCTCATGCGGCCGGCACCGCCAAGGCCAGCGAGCTGGGTGCGGAAGAAGGCGTGGTGGCCAGTCTGACCATGATGCTGGGCGGTTTGGCGACGGTGTTCGCCGCGCCGCTGATAGGTTTGTTGTTGTAGTTTGTGTGTGTACTTGTTGTGACCCGTATTCCCGTGGGGTGGCGTGCGGTGGTTTCTCCTCATCTCCCCAAACGAGCGTTGTTAGGGCCGACCCAGTGGGTTGGCCCCTTTTTTTTGTCCGTCAGCCGGTGAGGGCGTGAAAAAGTCCGGCCGGAGCCGGACTTGGATGCCTGCCGCGGTTCAACCCATCTGCTGCGGAGTGATCATGATTTCCACGCGGCGGTTTTTGGCTTTGCCGCTGTCGCTGGCGTTGCTGGCCACCGGCTGGGCCGCGCCATAGCCCATGGTGCGCACCCGCACCGAATTGACGCCCTGACCTTGCAGATATTCGGTCACCGACTGAGCGCGCTTTTCCGACAGCGTCTGATTGTAGGCGGCGGCGCCGCTGCTGTCGGTGTGGCCGGCCACGGTGATCGAGGTGTCCGGGAACTGCACCAGCACGCCGGCGATATCGCCCAGCGGTTTTTGCGCCCTGGCGTTCAATTGATAGCCGTTGGTGGGGAAGGTGATGTTGTCGGGCAGGGACAGCTTGAGTTGATCGCCGATGCGCTCGACCGCGATCTGGCTGTTCTTCAGCTTCTCGCGCAATTGTTTTTCCTGGTAATCCATATAACCGCCAATGCCGGCGCCGATCGCGCCGCAGGCCAGCGCCGAATTGCGGGCGCCTTTGCCGCCATGGGTCAGCGCGCCCACCAGGCCGCAGGCCGCCGCGCCGCCCAGGCCGTAGAGCGCGGTCTTGCTGATTTCGGTCTGGCCGGTTTGAGGGTTGGTGGTGCAGGCGGACAGGGCCAGCGCGACTAGCGTCGCGGCGGCGGTGGCGGGCTTGAACAAACGGGTCATTGCTTCTCCACGGAATGGGGGTGAGGGTGCGGATCCTGACCGAAGGGCGTGTGACAGACGCAGGGCTCGCCTTCGGACGCTTCCACCAGGGTTTGCAGAATGCCGCATTCTGCCACGGTGTGATGGTCGTGGCAGCGGTCGCGCAGCGCCAGCAGCTGCTGTTCCAGCAGACGCAAGCTTTCCACTTGCTGATGGACCTTGCTGACCTGGCGGTCTATCAACTGGTTGATGTCGTCGCAGGCCAGCGAGGAGTCTGCCTTGAACGCGGCCAGTTGTCGGATGTCGGCTAGGGACATGCCCAAGGAACGGCAGTGCAGGATGAAATTCAGTTCGCCCAATTGCTCGGCGTTGTAGCGGCGATAGCCGGAGGCGCTGCGCAGTGGCGCGGACAGCAGGCCTTCACGCTCGTAATAACGTATGGTTTCCACTTCGCAGCCAGTCTGGCGCGCCAGTTCTCCAATCAGCATCTCAGTTCTCCCGCAAGACGCCCGACGATGGGGCGATGGCGGCGATTTCCCGCCGGATGATGGAATTTTAGCAAAAAAGCTTGACCTTGTAGCGACTATAGGGTTTGCAATGAGGCTATATCAATCCGACCAAGGGAGGCAACCATGTTCCATCCAGCGCAAAAACAGCGACGCGGGCTTGCTCCGCATGCCGGTCATGCTTCTTGCCGGAGCGGAGAGGGCAAGCCCGATCCGCGCCAGGCGGATGATTGCTGCGGACACAAATTAGAGGCGGCGATGCCGGCGCGTGAGCGCGATCATGACCACGATCATGGTCACACGCACGACCAGGATCATGCCGGCAAGGTCTGCTCGGGCCATGACCACGGCGCGGAAGCGCCGCGCGCGGTGGCGCTGGGCGAGGGCGGCCGGCAGCAAGCGCGCTTGCATATCCAGGCGATGGACTGCCCGACCGAGGCCAAGCTGATTGAAAAAGCCCTGGGCGGTATGACGGGGGTGGCCGCGCTGGAGTTCAACTTCATCGAACGCGTGCTGCTGGTGCGTCACGACCTGCCCAATCTGGACGGCGTCAAACAGGCCATCGCCAAGGTGGGCATGAAGGCGGTGGAGCTGACGGACGCATCGGCGCCGGTGGAGCAGCCCAAGTCCTCGCGCCGCGGCAATTGGCTGCTGGCCTTGTCCGGTCTGGCGGCGGCGGGCTCGGAAGGCGTGGCCTGGCTCAGCGGCGCGGATCAGGGCTGGGGCAGCGCGGCGTTGGCTTTGGTCTCCATCTTGCTGGGCGGCATCCCCACGCTGAAAAAGGGCTGGATCGCGCTGTCCACCCGCACGCTCAACATCCATTTCCTGATGTCGGTGGCGGTGATAGGCGCGATGCTGATCGGCCAATGGCCGGAGGCGGCGATGGTGCTGTTCCTGTTCGCCATCGCCGAGCGGCTGGAGGCAATGTCGTTGGCGCGCGCCGGCGAAGCAGTTAAAGCCCTGATGTCGCTGGCGCCGGAAACCGCCTGGGTGCAGAGCGGCGGCGAATGGGTGGAGCGCCCGGCCGCCGAAGTGGCGCCGAGTAGCCGAGTGCGGGTGCGTCCGGGAGAGCGAGTGCCTTTGGACGGCCGCATCGAACAAGGCCACAGCGCGTTCAACGAAGCGCCGATCACCGGCGAGAGCCTGCCGGTGGACAAGTCTCCGGGCGAGGCCGTCTTCGCCGGCAGCATCAACGGCAGCGGCGTGGTGGAAGTGCTGACCACGGCGGCGGCCAACGGCAGCGTGTTGGCACGCATCATCGACACCGTGCGCAACGCCCAGGCCAGCAAGGCGCCGACGCAGCGTTTCATCGACCGCTTCGCCGAGGTTTACACCCCGGTGGTGTTGGCGGCCGCGCTGCTGTTCGCCGTGGCCACGCCTATGCTGGGTTGGCTGAGCTGGAGCGAGGCGGTCTACAACGCGCTGGTGATGCTGGTGATCGCTTGCCCGTGCGCGCTGGTGATCGCCACGCCGGTGACCGTGGTCAGCGCCTTGGCCTCCGCCGCCAAGCACGGCCTGCTGATCAAGGGCGGCGCGCCTCTGGAAATGGCGGCCAGAATAGACGCGGTGTGTTTCGACAAGACCGGCACGCTGACCGAGGGCGAGCCGCAGGTGACGGGAGTGGTGGCGCTGGCCGATGCGGATCAGGACCAGCTTCTGCGTTGGGCCGCGGCCCTGGACGCACACTCCACTCATCCGCTGGCCAAGGCGGTGTTGGCGGCGGCGAACGCGCGAGGCCTGTCCTGGCCGGAGGCGGAGCAAGTCAGCGAACAAGCCGGGCGGGGCGTCAGCGGCCTGGCGGATGGCCGGAAGCTGGCCTTGGGCAGCAGCCGGCTGGCGCGGGAGCAGGGCGCTTTGAACGAGGCCTTGCAGGCCGAGCTGTCGCGCTTGGAATTGGCCGGACAGGGCGCCTTGGTGTTGCTGGAGGGCGAGCGGGCGCTGGGCGTGATCGCGGTGGCCGACCGGATTCGTCCGGAAGCGCCGGCGGCTCTGCGTCAATTGGCCAAGTTGGGCGTGGCGACGGTGATGTTGAGCGGCGACAACCAGCAGGTGGCGCAGGCGGTGGCGGCGCAGACCGGTATTGTCGAAGCTCATGGCGGCCTGCTGCCGGAAGACAAGCTGGAGCGCATCGTTCGATTGCAGGCGTCCGGCAAGACGGTGGCGATGGTGGGCGACGGCGTCAACGACGCGCCGGCGCTGGCCCGCGCCGATCTGGGCATCGCCATGGGCGCGGCCGGTTCCGACAGCGCGCTGGAAACCGCCGGCGTGGCCTTGATGGACGACAAGCTGGCCAAGCTGGCCGATTTGCTCAGCCACGCGCGGCGCACCTCCGTGGTGTTGAAGGTGAATATCGCGGTGGCGCTGCTGACCAAGCTGGTGTTCTTCGGCCTGGCCATGTTCGGCCTGGCCAGCTTGTGGATGGCGGTGTTCGCCGATGTGGGCACCAGCCTGGTGGTGATCGCCAACGGTCTGCGGCTGGCGCGCGGCGTGCGCAAGGCGGAGTGACGGCGACCGCGCAGGATGTCGCCTGAATCTGGAACGTGTTTACGATCTAGCGAGCTAGAGCGAGACAAGGCGTTGTGGCTGAAGACGCGGAATGTACATAGGGTAGATGAGCATTCTGAAGGTGTACTCACCGTGTAACGCTCCGCGGCGCGCAGCAGATTGTAAACAAGTTCTCAGGCGTAAGTATCGATGTTGGACCCCAGCCCCGGGCCTTGTTGCTCGGGGCTGTTGATTTTCTGTCGCGCCTGCAGCGGGCTCAAGCCCTGCTTGCCGGCTTGCTGCTGCATCAGTTCAATGCGCGCCTGCTGTTCCATCTGCGCGGCGGCGGCGGCCACCGCGCGGTCCTGGCCGGAGGGGTCGGCCGGCGCCAGCGCGGCGCGCTGCACGGTCTGGGCATTGCTTATGGTTTCTTGCGGGGTGCTGCCCCGCGCCAGGCGGATGCCGACTTCGCCGCCTATCGCATATTGCTTGCCGTCCGGGCCTTGCTGATAGCTATAGGTGGCGCCGCCGCCGGCCAGCGCGCCGCCGGCCGCCAGATGGGCTTGTTCGTGCTGGCGCACATCGCTGTCGCGCGCCTTCAGCGCTTCCACCTGTTTTTGCTGCTGCTCGTCCAGCGGCTTGCCGTCGATGCCGCGCGCGGCATTGGGCTTGGCTTGATCCGGTTGATCCGGCGCGGCGTCGGCGTTGCCGGTGTGGTTTCCGGGCGCAGCGGCAAGCGCCGCCGGCGCCGCGGCGCTGGCCAGGCTTTGCTGGCAGGCCGGACACTGGCAGTTGACGCCATGGCTGGCCTGTAATGCGTAGCCGCCATAGCCGCCGTAGCTGGATATCCCGGAAAGGCTCATGAATTCATGGTTTTAGCTTGATATTTCTCATTTTAGCCGCTATGGGCGGGCTTTGCCCAAATCAACAGCGGTTTCAGGCAGAGTGGGCAAAAACTGTTTAAAACGGAGGGATGGGGGCACAATAGGCGGTTTCGGATTTTTTGGGAGCGAAACATGGCGCAGCAAGTGGATCAGGCGAGCCAGCGCGAACTGGTGATGTCGGTGTTGATGACGCCAGACATGGCCAATTTTTCCGGCAATGTCCACGGCGGAGTGCTGTTGAAGCTGCTGGACCAAGTGGCTTACGCCTGCGCCAGCCGTTACGCCGGCTGTTACGTGGTGACCTTGTCGGTGGACCAGGTGCTGTTCAAGCAGGCCATCCACGTTGGCGAACTGGTGACCTTTCTCGCCAGCGTCAATCACGTGGGGCGCACCTCGATGGAGGTGGGCATCAAGGTGGTGGCGGAAGACATTCAGAAGCGCACGGTGCGCCACACCAATAGCTGTTATTTCACCATGGTGGCGTTCGAGAACGGCAAGGCGGTGCCGGTGCCGCCGCTGTCGTTGGAAACGGTGGAGCAGCAGCACCGTTTCCGAGGCGCGGAAATCCGCAAGAAGATGCGGATGGAAACCGAGCAGCGCATGCGCCAAGCCTCTCGCCAGGACGGCGCCGATGCCTGAGGCGGCTTTCACTCTTTTGCACGCGGATCCTCGCTTCTACCTGCTGGACAAGGCGCCCGGCGTCAGCTTTCACCGCGACGGCGAGGAGGCCGGCCTGATGGAGGCCTTGCGCGCCGGCCTGGGCGACGAGGCCTTGTGGCCGGTGCACCGTTTGGACCGCATTACTTCCGGCTTAATCCTGATGGCGCGCTCGGCCGAGACGGCGGCGCGGCTGGGCGAGGCTTTCGCCGGACGAGAGATCGAGAAATATTATCTGGCGCTGTCTGACCGCAAGCCGAGCAAGAAACAGGGCAAGGTGGCGGGAGACATGAGCAAGGGGCGCGGCGGCGCCTGGCGTTTGCTGAACAGTCAGGAGAACCCGGCGGTGACGCAGTTCTTCAGTTATTCGCTGCAGCCGGGCCTGCGCTTATTCCTGCTGCGGCCGCGTAGCGGCAAGACCCATCAGTTGAGAGTGGCTTTGAAATCGCAATCCGCGCCTATCTTGGGCGATCTGCTCTACGGCGGCGCGCCGGCGGACCGCGGCTATCTGCACGCCTACGCGCTACGCTTTGAGCTGGAAGGCGAGCCATTCAGCTTCGTCTGTCCGCCGAGCCGGGGCGAAGCCTTCCTGTCCGAAGCCTGCGGAGCAGTGTTGCGAGGCTTGGGCGCCCCCTGGGATTTGAATTGGCCGGCAGTGTGAGCGGCCGGCCGCGGCCTGCTCAGGCCGCCAGCGGAGTGGTGGGAACGGCCTTGTCGAAGCGCGCCAATTCCACGCCGTACTGGCCGCAGAGATCGGCGAAGGCCTGGCTGGCGAGGAAGCGGAATTCCTTGTCCCGCGTCGAGGCAATCGGGTCGTCTTTATCCACGGCCAAGTGGCCGGGATGGCACATGATCAGGCCGCGGTCCGGGCTGCGCGCCAGCCACTGCTGCATCAGCCCGGCGAAGTCGGCTTGCGGCGTCAGCGAGTACATGCCGCCGAACCAGGGCGTGGTGCTGAAGCCCAGCTCGCGAGCGCCGTCGTCAAAACCGGTGCTGACGCTGCGCAGCACCAGCGCCTTGAGCCGATTGTCGCCGGGGTGGCCCAGACGGTCCGGCGAGCGAAGATAGGGCAGCGCCTGGTCCTGCCAGCGCTGGGCAATGGCTTCGAATAGCGCGTCCCGCACTACCGGCAGCGCGTGCACATGCTGGTGGCCGTCGATGAAGTCCGGCAGCCGGCCGTAATGTTGGCAGAACAGGTCGATTTGCATGGCGGCGGCATCGCGCAGCGTTGGGCGCGACAGCTGGCGCAGCTGGCTTTTCATCAGCCAGTGCGATAAGGGGCGGGCCTGATCGCCAAAGGGATGGCTCAGATTGAAATGCAGGCCGATGTCGGCTTTGCCGTCGAAGGCTTTTAGGTCGGAGGCGTGGCTGGCCCAGCAGGGCGCCTGGCTCATCACGCTGGTGGCGGACAGGCGGCCGGCGGTCAGCAGCTCCAGAATGCCGGCGCTGATGGCGTCGGACTGTGCGAAGTCGTCGGCGCAGAGTGTCAGTCGTTTTGTCATGGGGGTGTGACCGGGGCAAGCGGATAAAGTTTTATACTCGTTTGTGCTGGAAATTAAGGGTTTCTGTGTGGTTTTTGTATCGGCGGCGTTCCGCGGAAGGCCCACAACTTGCTGAGCGCGAAGGTCAGCGCCGCCACGACGATCAGCACCAGCAACAGGGCGGCGCGATAGTTCAGCGGCGTGAAGCGCAGCAGCAGCCCGTACATCGCCTCGTTGACAACGAAGCTCATGCAGGCAACGCCGAAGAAGCGCGGCAAGGCCTGGCGGTGGGGGATGTGCCTAGCCTGGAAGGTCTGTTGCCGGTGGCCCCAGTAGCTGACCTGGAAAGCGATTAGAAAGCCCAGCACATTGGCCTGCAGCGGCGCCATGCCCAGCGGCACCAGCAGCCAGGCCACCACACCGAAATGCACCAGCATGGCGGAAACGCCGACCACGCCGAACCAGAACAATTCGCGGCTCATTCGACGGCGTTCCCGGCATCGCTCGCTCCGCGGCCGCTGATGCGGCTGACCAGATAGGTGGGCCGCTGCTTGACCTCGTCGAAAATGCGGCCGACGTATTCGCCTAGGATGCCGATGGACAGCAGTTGCACGCCGCCGAGGAAGCTGACGGCCACCGCCAGCGTGGGCCAGCCGCTGACCGGATTGCCGAACAGCAGGGTATGGGTCAGTTCCCAGGCCGCATAAGCGATGGAGCACAGCGAAATCAGGCAGCCGATCACGGTCCAGATGCGCAGAGGCATATTGGAGAAGGCGGTAAGGCCGGTGATGCCCAAATCCAGCAGTCGGCGGTAGTTGAAGCTACTTTGGCCGGCGCGGCGCTCCCGGGTCTGGGTCGGCATCGGACGTTGGGTGAAGCCCACCCAATGATACAAACCCTTCATGAAGCGGTTGCGCTCCGGCATCTGGCGCAAGGCTTCCACCACGCAGCGGTCCAGTACGCGGAAGTCCTGGGTGTCGGCCGGCATCTTATGGCGGCTGCCGCTGTTGGCCAGCCGGTAAAAGGCGCGGGTGAACAGGCGTTTGGTCAGCGGCTCGTCTTCGCGGCTGCTGCGCACGCTGTAGACCATGTCGTAGCCTTTGCGCCATTCCTGCAGGAACACCGGCACCATCTCCGGAGGGTGCTGGAAGTCGCTGTCGATCAGCACGGCGACGTCGCCCTGGACGTGGTCGACGCCGGCGGTGAGCGCGATCTCCTTGCCGAAGTTGCGGGACAGCTGGATCAGCGTTACCGGCAGTTCCGCGGCGTGGGTCAGCACCTGCTCCACGGTGTCGTCGCGGCTGCCGTCGTCCACCACCACCAGTTCGTGGCGATAGCCGGCGTCGTTCAGCAGCTGATGCAGGGTTTGCAGCATCGGCACGATGTTGGCGGATTCGTTGTAGGCGGGCACCACGCAGCTTACCAGCGGATCAGCCGGGCGTTCCTTGGCGCGCAGGCCAAGCAGATAAGGGGGGACGAAGGCGTTGCTCATATTAATTGGCCTCGGTCGGGGCCGCCGGCGCGGTATCGGCCAGCAGCAACATGGTGTCGCTCATGATGTTGAAGCGGGCGCGCTCGGTGAAACGAGCGCGAACGTCGGCCGGCAGCCGCTCGAGATCGTTGGCGTCGCAGACGATGAAGCTGCCGGGCTTGCCGGCCAGCCAGGCGCGCAGTTGCTGAGGGTCCTGCGTGGTGCGCGCGCGGCCGTGGGAGTAGAACTCCGCGGAAAATTCGCGGCGGCCGCTCCAATAAATCAGCGCGCTGTCCGCTCTTGGGTTTTGCGCTTGCCAGGCGGCGATCA
The DNA here is from genome assembly GCF_011602385.1 of Chromobacterium fluminis. NCBI lineage: Bacteria > Pseudomonadati > Pseudomonadota > Betaproteobacteria > Neisseriales > Chromobacteriaceae > Chromobacterium > Chromobacterium fluminis. Next base: position 187,902 of record NZ_JAAOMA010000002.1, read on the forward strand.
CCTGTTTTTGGGTGCGCAGGTAGCGGTTGCCGTCGTAGTGGTTGAAGGCCAGCAGCGCCAGCATCAACAGTGCGCCGATCGCGGCTATCCAGGGCAGCGCGCTGCGCTCGGCGCCGTCGGCGCGCGCGCGGCGCCACAGTTCGGCGAACAGCAGAGCGCAGCCCGGGAGCATGGGCAGCGAGTAAGGGAAGATGATGTTGCCGGACATCGTGAAGAACAGCAGCGTCATCAGCGTCCACAGCGCGAGATAAAGCAACCACCCGTCGTCGTCGCGGCTGAGCCTCGGCAGTTTGGCCCCGTGGCGCAGCAGCCAGGCCAGCATGGCGACGGACCAGGGAAAGATCGCGCCCAGCGCGTACAGCCAGATCATGCCGCGCGGGGTGGCGTGGGCGAAGCCGTATTTGTCGCCCTTCCAGCCGGAGTCCAGGAAGCGGCTGACATGCTCGCCCATGATGAAGTAATCGAGGAAGCCCGGCGTGCGCAGTTCGGCCAGCGCGTACCAGGGCGCGGCGACGGCGAACGTCAGCAGGGTGCCGCTGATCCACGGCAGCTTGCGCCACAGCGCCAGCCACTGATTGCGCAGCAGTACCCAGAAGAAGATGGGCATGCCCACCAGCACCACCGCCAACGGGCCTTTGGCCAGCAGGCCGAGGCCGAGGCCTGTGAAGAAGATGTAGCCCCAAGCGCGGCCGCCGCGCGTCAGCGCGTGCCAGAACGCAGCCTGGCTGAGCGTTACGCAGAACAGCAGCGCCGGATCTGTCATTACCGTGCCGGCGGCGCCGAGGAAGAGCAGGCTGCTGGCCAGGATCAGTGCGGCGGCCATGGCGGCGTCACGGCCGCTGCGGCGCAGCATCAGGTGGGCGCTGAGTCCTAATGTGGCGATGGCCAGCAGCAGCGAGGGCAGCCGCGCCGCGGCTTCATTGACGCCGAATAGCGCCATGCCGGCGGCGGACAACCAGCTGGAAAGCGGGGGCTTGGCCCAGAAGGGGATGCCGTAATCGTGCCACAGCGTCACCCAGTTGCCGGTTTCCAGCATCTTGCGGGCGATTTCGCCGTAGCGCGCCTCGGTGGTGTCGGTCAGCGGAATCGTCCACAGGCCGATGAGGCGGAGCAGCAGCAATAGCAGCAATATGGTGATGCCGAGTTGCTGCCAGCGGTAGGTATTGGTTTTTTTCATTCGGAACGCGGTTTGCCGGACAGGGCGCGACGGCGGCTGTGGCGGCAGTGATCAAGCCAAGGCTGGAAGCCCCGTATGATAATGCCTTTTCCCCTTGCCGTGTTGCGGAGGGGGTCAGCAAAAAGCCGGCTGGCGCCGGCTTGGAAGGATTTGTCCGGCCCCGGCGCTCCGGGGCCTCGCCGTGTTTATTGCAGGCCGTGCATCATTTTCTTCAGCTTGTACGACAGCGCGAACAGTACCAGCGAGCTGACGCCGGCCATGGCCACGAACAGCATGAAGAAGTCGTGCAGATTGCTGATGGCGTAGCCGAGGAAGTGTGGCACCGGCTTGCTTGGGTCCGGGTACAGCTCCGACAGTGTGCCGGCGAACTTGTTGGCGGCGGCGTTGGACAGGAACCAGATACCCATCATCAGGCCGGTGAAGCGGGCCGGGGACAGTTTCACCACCAGGGAGAGGCCGATGGGGGACAGGCACAGCTCGCCGAAGGTGTGCAGCACGTACAGGCTGACCAACCACAGCATGCTGACCTTGACGCCCGGCTCCAGGCCTTCGACGCCGAAGGCGATCACCAAGTAGCCCAGCGCGAGGAAGAACAGACCCAACGCCATTTTCACCGGCGAGTTCGGCTCGCGGTTGTTCTGGCCCAGCTTGGTCCAGATAAGGGCGAAGATGGGCGCGAAAATCACCACCGAGATGGGGTTGATCGACTGGAAATAGGAGGCCGGCACGGTGAAACCGAGCAGGTTGCGGTTGGTCTGTTCTTCGGCGAAGAAGGTCAGCGAGGCGCCGGCCTGTTCAAAGGCGGACCAGAAGAAGATCACGAAGGCGGATACGATCAGGATCACTGCCAGGCGCTCCTTCTCGACGCGGGTTAGCGGCGCGTGAACCACTTTCTCGCCGCTGGCGTGGTGACGCTGCGGCGCCAGGCCGATCGGTTTGCCTTCCGGCGTGACCAGGTATTTGTTCTTGAACAGCGAGAAGATCACCAGGCTCAGCAGCATGCCGAAGCCGGCGGCCATGAAGCCCCATTTGAAATCGGCCGGATGGCCGGTGTCGCCCAGGGTGCCGCATACCAGCGGTGCGATCAGCGAGCCGGCGTTGATGCCCATGTAGAAGATGGTGAAGGCGGAGTCGACGCGCTTGTCGCCTTCGGGGTAGAGCTGGCCCACCATCGAGGAAATATTCGGCTTGAACAAGCCGTTGCCGGCGATCAGCATGCCCAGGCCGCCGTACAGCAGCCAGGAGGCGCTTTGCACATTGGTCTCATGCAGCGAGCCGGAGAAGAACAGCATGAACTGGCCGATGGCCATCAGCACGCCGCCCGTCAGAATGGAGCGGCGATTACCCCAGTAGCGGTCGGCGATGTAGCCGCCGATCAGCGGAGTCAGATAGACCAAGCCGGTATAAGTGCCGTAGATGTCGGCGGCGTGAGCCTTGTCGAACATCAGAGCCTTGATCATGAACAGCACGAAAATGGCGCGCATGCCGTAATAGCTGAAGCGCTCCCACATTTCGGTCACAAAAAGCAGATAAAGCCCTTTGGGATGCGAAGTGGCCGACATAGATTATTTCCTTGTGTGACTTGAGTGACATCACTTGAACGAGCAAGAACGAGTGAGGTGTTGTTGTAGTTTTTACTTGCCTTGGATTTTGTAGGCAATTTTTGATAATAACTAGGAAATGTTTGGATGTGAAAATTTTTTAATCTTTACTGCCATACAATCGTAATTAATAGAGTAAATGCGTCACTAACTGTCTCCATTTGTCATATTTATTTGTAAGCAAAATGACATGGGTGCAGTGCGGCTTCGTATTTGGGCTATTGTCGAAAATCCCGTTGGGAGAAGGGTTTATGCGTGTTTGCCGCCGGATGGGAGCTTGAGGGACGGTTTGCGTCTCTACGCGCCGATGCTGAGGCAAAACAGCAACACTCAATCGGCGTTGGGGGGCGGGCAAAGAAAAAGCCCTGCGGGAAGCAGGGCCTGGAGGGGAGGGCGGCTCAGTTGCCGCCGACGGTGTCCAGCCTCAGCTGCGGATGTTCGTCGGCGCCGGCTCGCAGCACCTCGGTCTGGCGGCTGCTGTTGTAGCGTAATTCGCCGTTCACGAAGATCTGACCTTCCACCACATAGCGGCCATCGGGTTTGATCGCCTGCTTGTCGTAACACAGAGAGAAGTCCGCCGGAATGCTGCGTGGTTTTTCCAGAATCTGTTCGGCCAGCAGTTGCGGGGGCGCATCCTGGCGGCTTTGATCCAATAGGCGCACCTTGACGAGCACGTCCTTGGCCTGGGACAGCGTGGCGCTCTGTTGCGGCGCGATATTGCCGGTCAGATAGGCCGGCACGAAACCGCCGGCGTGGGCGGCGCTCAAAGCCAGGCCAAGAGCCAATGCGCATAGGGAGCGGGTCAGTCGTTTCATCATCAGTCCGCCGGCTCCAGGTTTTGGTGGCCGAGGGAGATGGTCTGGCCTTCGGCCGGTTTCCATTCGCCCTGCAGCCGCCATTGCTTGGCCTGGTCTTCCAGCAGGATGTACCAGTGATTGGCCTTGACCGGCACCGCCGGCAGCACGGCCTGGTAGAGATTGGGGCCGGCCTGGCGCATTTCCACCTGTTGGTCGAAGTCGTCCTGCGCCGGATGAACCATGCGCATGGTGATGACGGAGGGCAGTGGCACCTTGCTGGTGGTGATCAGCCGCAGCGTGCGTTGATCCGTGCCCACCATCAGCTGCGCGCTCAAGCCCATATTGAAGGCTTGCTTGTCGCGGCGCAGCTCCATATTGATGGCCTTGCCCTTTTTGTAGTAGTCGTCGGTGACCAGGCCGTCGTCGGTGCGGATCGCGGTGGCGAGGAACATCACGCCGACGATGACGGACACCAGCGGCAGGCCGAACAGAATCCAGGGCCAGGGCTCGCGGTACCAGGGGCGCGGAGCGGGGGCGGTATGCTGCATGTATTACTCTCCGATGAAGCTGGACTTCTCTTCCACTTGCAGGGAAGGGTGGTTGATGGACTGGATCAGGAAGCGGATTTCATGGCTGCCTTTGGTCGCGTACTGCGGATCGGCCTGCACGTGGACGGTGACGTCGGTGTTGCCGGTGGCGGCAACGGCGATATCGCCGCGGTCGGCCTGAACTTTCAGGCCGGGCAAGCCCGATGCTGTGATCCTGAAATGCTGATTCTGTTCCGTAGTATTGATAATTTTAATGATATAGGTGTTTTCCAGCCAGCCGGCGTCGGTTTCTCGCACCAGCGAGGCGCGGTCGCGGATCACATCCACTTTGAACGGCTTGCGCATCCACATGGAGCCGATGGCGGTGGCGATGACGACGGCGAGCACCAGCGTATACAGTATCACGCGGGGGCGCTTGAGCCGGGAGGCGATGGCTTTCTCAGGGTATTTGCCTTCCAGCGCATTTTCCGTGGTGTAGCGTATCAGGCCGCGCGGATAGGCCATTTTGTCCATCACTTCGTCGCAGGCGTCGATGCAGGCGGCGCAGCCGATGCACTCGTATTGCAGGCCGTTGCGGATGTCGATGCCCACCGGGCAGACTTGAACGCAGATGCTGCAGTTGATGCAGGCGCCCAGACCTTGCTCCTTGGGGTCGCTGCCTTTCTTGCGCGCGCCGCGCGGCTCGCCGCGCTTCTCGTCGTAGGAAATGATCAGGGTGTCGGCGTCGAACATCACGCTCTGGAAGCGCGCGTACGGGCACATGTATTTGCAGACCTGTTCGCGCATGAAGCCGGCCAGCAGATAGGTGAAGCCGGCGTAGAAGAACATCCAGAAGGTTTCCCACGGCCCGTAGTCGAAGCGGGGCGCGGCGGCGACCAGATCGCGGATCGGCGTGAAGTAGCCTACCAGCGTGAAGCCCGTCCACAGCGAGAACAGGATCATCAGGCCGTGCTTGGTGAATTTGAGGCGAAACTTGCGCGCGCTCATCGGCGCCTTGTCCAGCTTGATGCGCTTGCCGCGGTCTCCCTCCACCCATTGTTCTATCCACAGCATGATTTCGGTGTAAACCGTTTGCGGACAGGAGTAGCCGCACCATAACCGGCCGGCGATGGTGGTCCAGGTGAACAAGGCGAAGGCGCAGCACATCAGCAGCGCGGCCAGATAAACGAAGTCCTGCGGCCAGATGGTGAGGCTGAACAGATAGAACTTGCGTTCGATCAGGTCGAAATGCAGCGCCTGGCGTCCATTCCAGTTCAGCCAGGGCAGGCCGAGGAAGACCAACTGGGTGCCGACGACGAAGAGCACGCGCAGATTGTTGAACAGGCCTTTGACGGCGCGCGGATAGATCTTGGTTTGCGACTCGTACAGAGAAACGGTCTCGGTGGCGTCGGGCTGCGAGCCGGCTTGGCGCGGCGGTTCTACCTTGATCGGAATTTCCTTGAGCGAATCGGACATGGGCGTTTCCTTCTCTGCGGATTTGGCCAAGGCCATGGGGGTATGGGCTTGGCGAAATGCGCGGCTGCGTCGGGGCGGAGATGTTATATGAAATCATATAACATCCTCGCGAAAGAATACTGCCCGCATTAGCGGGCAGTAGATCAGTACCGGTTTATTGCGGCGCTTTGGGGTTGTTGGACAAGCCCCAGACGTAAGCGGTCAACAAGTGTACTTTGCCTTCACCCAGGAAGTCTTTCCAGGCCGGCATCTGGTTGTTGCGGCCGTTGGTGATGGTTTCGATGATGGTTTTCTCGCTGCCGCCGTACAACCAGTTGTTGTCGGTCAGGTTGGGCGCGCCCAACTGCTGGTTGCCCTTGCCGTCCGGACCATGGCAGGCGATACAGACGGTGGCGAAGGTTTCCTTGCCGCGAGCCGCGCGCTCGGCGTCATGCTTGCGTTTGGACAGCGACAGCACGTAGTTGGCGACGTCCTTGACCTTTTCCTCGCCGAACGCCGCGCCCCAGGCCGGCATCTGGCCATGACGGCCTTCGGAGATGGTGGTGTGGATGGTCTTGATGTCGCCGCCCCACAGCCACTTGTTGTCGGTCAGGTTGGGGAAGCCCTTGGCGCCGCGGGCGTCGGAACCGTGGCACTGCACGCAGTAGGTCTGGAACAGACGCTTGCCCATTTCCTGAGCTTTGGGGTCGGCGGCCACGGCCTTGACGTCCTGTTTCAGGAATTGGTCGTACAGCGGCTGATACTTGGCTTCCGCCTGCGCGCGCTCCTTCTTGTACTGGTCTACCGAAGTCCAGCCGAACACGCCTTTCCAGGTGCCCAGGCCAGGGTACAGGATCAGGTAGACCACGGCGAAGGCCAGGGTCACGTAGAACATCAACATCCACCAGCGCGGCAGCGGGTGGTTGTACTCGGAAAGGTCGCCGTCCCATACGTGGCCGGTGATCTCAACCTGTTCGCCCTTTTGCACCTTGATCTTGGATTGTGAAAACACCAGATAGGTCAGCCAGACGAGGCCGCCCAGCACGATCGCGGTGATCCAGATGTTCCAGAATTCGCTCACGAAATCACTCATTTTTTTGCTCCGTTGGAAGCTTGGTCTTGTTCCGCTTCCTGCACCTTGTCGTCGTCGAGGAAGGGCAGGTTGGCCGCGTCCTCATACCGGTTCTTGGAGCGCTTGCTGTAGGCGATGCCCAGCACCACGATGAAGAATGCAAAGCACACTACCGTGAACAGCGAGCGTCCGATGGTTACCCAGTCCATGGCTTAACGAACGTTCTTCAAGGCAAGGCCCAAGCCTTGCAGGTAAGCGACCAGCACGTCCATTTCCGACTTGCCTTCCACCTGGGCCTTGGCCTCGGCGATGTCTTTGTCGGTATAGGGGACGCCCACCAGGCGCAGCGCCTTCATCTTGGTCGGCACGATGTCGGCGTCGGCCAGATTCTTGGCCAGCCATGGGAAGGCCGGCATATTGGACTCGGGAACCACGTCGCGCGGGTTGATCAGGTGCACGCGATGCCATTCGTCGGAGTAGCGGGCGCCCACGCGGGCCAGGTCCGGACCCGTGCGCTTGGAGCCCCACAGGAAGGGGTGGTCGTACACCGATTCGCCGGCCACGGAGTAATGGCCGTAGCGTTCGGTTTCCGCGCGGAACGGACGGATCATCTGCGTGTGGCAGGTGTGGCAGCCTTCGCGGATGTAGATGTCGCGGCCGGCCAGCTGCACGGCGGTGTAGGGCTTGACGCCGGCCACCGGCTGGGTGGTCGATTTCTGGAAGGCCAGCGGCAGGATTTCCACCAGGCCGGCCACGCTGACGACCAGCAGGGTGAACACGATCAGATAGCCGACGTGTTCTTCGATCAGTTTTTGTATCTTATCCATGATGTTTCCTTGCGCCTCAATGAGCGTGGGCGGTGATGGCCGGGATCTTGGCGTCTACGGCCCGGCCCGCGGTTACGGTGCGGAAGGTGTTGTAGGCCATCAGGAACATGCCGAGCAGGTACAGGAAGCCGCCGAGCAGACGCACGAAGTGGTACGGATAGGTGGCCTTGACCGCTTCTACGAAGGCGTAGGTCAGGGTGCCGTCCGGGTTCAGCGCGCGCCACATCAGGCCCTGGGTCACGCCGGAGATCCACAATGCGGCGATGTACAGCACCACGCCGACGGTGGCGAGCCAGAAATGGGCTTCAACCAGCTTCAGGCTGAACATGGATTCGCGGCCGAACAGGCGAGGAATCAGGTAGTACATGGAACCGATGGTGATGAAGCCCACCCAGCCCAGCGCGCCGGAGTGCACGTGGCCGATGGTCCAGTCGGTGTAGTGGGACAAGGCGTTGACGGTCTTGATCGACATCATCGGGCCTTCGAAGGTGGACATGCCGTAGAAGGACAGCGACACCACCAGGAATTTCAGCACCGGGTCGGTGCGCAGCTTATGCCAGGCGCCCGACAGGGTCATGATGCCGTTGATCATGCCGCCCCAGCTCGGAGCCAGCAGTACCAGGGAGAACACCATGCCTACGGATTGGGTCCAGTCCGGCAGGCTGGTGTAGTGCAGGTGGTGAGGGCCCGCCCACATATAGGTGAAGATCAGCGCCCAGAAGTGCACCACGGACAGGCGGTAGGAGTAAACCGGACGGCCTGCCTGTTTCGGGATGAAGTAGTACATCATGCCGAGGAAGGCGGCGGTCAGGAAGAAGCCCACGGCGTTATGGCCGTACCACCATTGCACCATGGCGTCCACGGCGCCGGAGTAGGCGGAGTAGGATTTCCACAGCGACACCGGCACGAAGGCGGAGTTGACGATGTGCAGCAGGGCCACGGCCAGGATGAAGGCGCCGTAGAACCAGTTGGCCACGTAAATGTGCTTGACCTTGCGGATGGCGATGGTGCCGAAGAAAACGATGGCGTAAACAATCCAGATCACCGCGATCAGCAGTTTGATTGGCCATTCCAGCTCCGCGTATTCCTTGCTGGTGGTCAGGCCCAGCGGCAAGGTGATGGCGGCCAGCACGATCACCAGCTGCCAGCCCCAGAAGGTGAAGGCGGCGAGCTTGTCGGAGATCAGCCGGACGTTACAGGTACGCTGCACTACGTAGTAGGAAGTGGCGAACAAACCGCAGCCGCCGAAGGCGAAGATGACCGCATTGGTGTGCAGCGGGCGCAGGCGGCCGAAGTGGAACCAGGGGCCGAAGTTCAAATCGGGCCAGACCAGTTGGGCCGCAATGATGACGCCCACCAACATGCCGACAATGCCCCACACGACGGTCATGATGGCAAATTGGCGCACCACCTTATAGTTATAAGTGGATTGCGTTTCCATTTAGGTTTTTCTCCAAGGTTGCTAACTCAGAACGTGACATATCTAATCGACGGCTTGAAGTCCGGGCGACTGTCCCAATCTGTACCGATGTGACTGTATCCAGACGAAGCCGCAGGGAAATCGACTTTTATTAAAATCAAGCGCTTGACCCGGGTCGCAGCGGTACTGATGTCTGTATTAGCAGTTCATCCCGTATTGCGACAGCGCAATTTCCCCATTTAGTTAACCCGGCATTCTAAATCAATTACCCATATCGGGCCAGTTTGGACGGCCGGGGGATGTCGCTTTCCCATTTGTCTTTATTTATGTCTCAAGCGAGCGTGACAGTTCTTGCAAATACTGTTGCCACTGGCGAGATTGTATTGTCTGGCGGCCCAGCCTTCTTGACCTGGATCAAGATGTCATAAAACGCAGCGTTTACCCGCGGCAAGTGCTAAAATCAGAAGGTTTTGCAACGATTGCAGGCAGATCATGACCGTTTCCGTCCGCTACACCCTATGTCCATGCGCCCCGGAGGCGCATCTTTTCGAGGTCGTCCTGACCGTTCCCAAACCCGCTAAGAACGGCCAGATTTTCTCGTTGCCGGCTTGGATTCCGGGTAGTTACATGATCCGGGAGTTCTCCAAGCATATTGTGGAAATTCGCGCGGAATCCGCGGGAAAAGCGGTGCAGCTGGTCCAGTTGACAAAAAACAGCTGGCAAGCCGCGCCGGTCAAGGGCTCGCTGGTTCTGCGCTATAAAGTTTATGCGTTTGATCTCTCCGTGCGCGGAGCGTATCTGGACGCGCAGCGAGGCTTCTATAACGGCACCAGCGTTTTCCTGGCGGCTGACGGCTATGAAAACGAGGCCTGCTCGGTGGACATCCTGCCGCCGGAAGGCAAGGCCTACGCCGACTGGAAAGTGGCGACCAGCTTGCCGGCGCGCGGCGCGGACAAGAAAACCGGCTTCGGCGGCTATCAGGCGGCTTCCTACGACGAGTTGATCGACCATCCGGTGGAACTGGGCGCTTTCGAACGCGTCAGCTTCAAAGCCTGCGGCGTACCGCACGAATTCGTCGTCTCCGGTCGTTTCCGCGCCGACCTCAAGCGCTTGGCGCGCGACGCCAAGAAAATTTGCGAATACCAGATCAAGTTGTTTGGCGAGCCGGCCCCGTTCGAACGCTACGTGTTCATGCTTTTCGTCGGCAAAGACGTCTACGGCGGCCTGGAGCATCGCGCCTCCACCGCGCTGGTGGCCAACCGCGACGACTTGCCGCAACAGGGCGTCGAGGAGATTAGCGACGGCTATCTGAAACTGTTGGGCCTGATCAGCCACGAATATTTCCACAGCTGGAACGTCAAGCGGATGAAGCCGGCGGCGTTCACGCCCTACGACCTGAATCAGGAAGGCTACACCCGTTTGCTGTGGGCCTTTGAGGGCATCACCTCCTATTACGACGACCTGAGCCTGGTGCGCTGCGGCCTGATAGACGAGAAGCGCTATCTGGGCCTGCTGGCGGAAACCATCAGCGGCGTGGAGCGCGGCGCCGGCCGCTTGAAGCAGACGCTGGAGCAATCCAGCTTCGAAGCCTGGACCAAGTACTACCGGCAAGACGAAAACAGCCCCAACAGCATCGTCAGCTATTACACCAAGGGCGCGTTGGCCGCGTTGGCGCTGGACTTGACCATACGCCGCGACAGCCAGGGCCGTCAGTCGCTGGACGACGTGATGCGCGCGCTGTGGCGCAAATGGCTGGACGACGGCAAAGGCCTGGCCGAGGACGAGTGGGAAAGCCTGGCGCAGGCCGCCACCGGCCTGGACCTCAAAGCCTTCTTCGACCGAGCGTTGCGCGGCGTCGAGCCCTTGCCGCTGGCCGAGCTGCTGGCTGCCCAGGGCGTGGAACTGCGCTTTGAGCCGGCGGCCAACGCCGGCGATCGCGGCGGCCTGGCGCTGAGCGGCAAGCCGGCTCCGGCCAGCCTGGGCGTCAAGGCGGTGGCCGAGGCCCAGGGCGTGCGCGTGATCAACGTCTACGACGGCGGCGCGGCGCAGCGCGCCGGGCTGTCCGGCGGCGATGTGATCGTGGCCATAGACAAGCTCAAGGCGGTGGATTTGGACAAGGCGCTGGCGCGTTACCAGCCGGGCGCTAAGCTGAAACTGCACTGCTTCCGCCGCGATGAGCTGATCAGCGCGGAAGTAGAGCTGCAAGCCGCGCCTGCCGACGCCTGCCGCCTGCTGTTGCAGGACGACGGCGCCCGGTGGCTGCGCCGCTAACATTCATCGGGCCGGCGCCGCGCCCCGGCGCCGTTCCCCTCCAGCCAAGACCGGCGCAGCCGGCATCGAAGGAGACGTAGACATGGCTCAACAGCCGCAAGTCAAGTACCGCAACGACTACGCAGCCCCCGCTTTTCTGATTGACCGGGTCGATCTGAGCTTCGACATCGAAGACGACGCCACCCGCGTGCACGCGCGCTTGGTGGTGACCCGCAACGACAAGGCCGCGCACCGGGACGATCTGGTGCTGGACGGCAGCGCCGCGCTGGTGGCGGTGACGCTGGACGGCGAACGCCTGGGCGAAGGCGGCTACGCGCTGGCCGACGATCAACTGACCGTGCGCGGCGTGCCGGACAGCTTCATCCTGGAAGTGGAAACCGAGATCGATCCGGCGGCCAATACCAGCCTGATGGGCTTGTACGCGTCCAACGGCAATCTGTTCACTCAGTGCGAGCCGGAAGGCTTCCGCAAAATCACCTATTACCTGGACCGTCCCGACGTGATGGCCAAGTTCACCACCACCATCATGGCGGACAAGCACAAATTCCCGGTGCTGCTCTCCAACGGCAACAAGGTGGGCGAGGGCATGGTGGACAAGAAGCGCCACTGGGTGAAATGGGTGGATCCGTACAAGAAGCCGTCTTATCTGTTCGCCTTGGTGGCCGGCAAACTGACGGCGCTGAAGGACAGGTTCGTCACCATGCGCGGCCGCGAAGTGGCGCTGGAGATTTGGACCGAGCCTGCCGATCAGGACAAGACCCAGCACGCGATGGAGTCTTTGAAGCACTCGATGAAGTGGGATGAGCAACGTTTCGGCCTGGAATACGACCTGGACATCTATATGATCGTCGCCGTCGGCGACTTCAATATGGGCGCGATGGAGAACAAGGGCCTTAACGTCTTTAACACCAAGTACGTGCTGGCGCGCAAGGACACCGCCACCGACGCCGACTTCCAGGGTGTGGAGCGGGTGATCGGCCATGAATACTTCCACAACTGGACCGGCAACCGCGTTACCTGCCGAGACTGGTTCCAGCTGTCGCTGAAAGAAGGGCTGACCGTGTTCCGCGACCAGGAGTTCGGCGCCGACATGAGCAGCCGCGCGGTCAAGCGAATCGAGGACGTCAAGGGCCTGCGCGCTCACCAGTTTCCGGAGGACGCGGGCCCCACTTCTCACCCCATCCGCCCGGACAGCTATATCGAGATGAACAATTTCTACACCATGACGGTGTATGAAAAAGGCGCGGAAGTGGTGCGCATGTATCACACCCTGCTGGGCGAAGCCGGTTTCCGCAAGGGCATGGATCTCTATTTCAAACGCCATGACGGCCAGGCGGTGACTTGCGACGACTTCCGCGCGGCGATGGCCGACGCCAACGACGTGGACCTGGGCCAGTTCGGCTTGTGGTACAGCCAGGCCGGCACCCCGGTGCTCAGCGTCAGCGGCCGCTACGACAGCGTGGCGCGCAGCTACACTCTGAACGTGCGCCAATCCTGCCCGGCCACCCCGGGCCAGGAGCAGAAGCAGCCCTTCCACATCCCGCTGGCCCTGGGTCTGGTGGGCGCCGACGGCGCCGACCTGCCGCTGCGGCTGGAGGGCGAAGCCGAAGCGCAGGGCGGCACCCGGGTGCTGGACGTCAAGGCGGCGGAGCAGAGCTTCACCTTCGTCGGCGTGCCGGCCGAGCCGGTGCCTTCGCTGCTGCGCGGTTTCTCCGCGCCGGTGAAGCTGGATTTCGATTGGCGCGACGACCAACTGGCTTTCCTGATGGCCAACGACAGCGATAGCTTCAGCCGTTGGGAAGCCGGCCAAACTTTGGCCGAGCGCCTGTTCAAGCAGCTGTTGGCGACGCTGGCCGGCGGCGGCGAGCTGAAGTTGCCCGAAACCTTCGTCGCCGCCTTCCGCGCGGTGCTCAAGGACCATGTCGCCGATCCGGCGTTCAAGGCTCTGATGCTGGCCCTGCCTTCCGAGGCGGAAATCCTGGAGATGGTGGAGGAGGCCGATCCGGCAAGCATCCATCAGGTGCGCGATTTCGTACTGGACGAGCTGGCGCAGGCGCTGCGCGGCGAGTGGCGTGAGGCGTACGAGCTGAGCCAGACCCGCGATTACAAGCCGCAAGACGCGGGCAAGCGCGATCTGAAAAACCGCGCATTGGCCATGTTGAACCGCCTGGACGACGCCTGGCCGGCGGAAGCCGCTGCCAAGCAGTGTCGGGAAGCGGACAATATGACCGACCAGATGGGCGCGATGCTGGCCTTGCGCGATCGCGACGGCGCCGAACGCGACGATTGCTTCACCGCTTTCGCCTCCCGTTGGCAGGGCGACGCGCTGGTGATGGACAAGTTCTTCATGCTGGTGGCCGGCAGCCAGCTGCCGGGCACGCTGGAGCATGTGCAGGCGGCGATGCAGCATCCTGCCTTCACCTTGAAGAACCCCAATAAGGCGCGCGCGCTGATCGGCACCTTTGGCGCCAATATGGCCTTGTTCCACGCCGCCGACGGCAGCGGCTACCGCTTCCTGGCCGATCAAGTGCTGGCGCTGGACGCGATCAATCCGCAAGTGGCCAGCCGCATCGTCAACGCCTTCCGCCGGCTGAAAAAGCTGGAGCCTGCGCGTCAGGCGCTGATGCGCGAGCAATTGCAGCGTCTGGCCGGGCAGCCGCTGTCCAAGGACGTGTACGAGATCGTGTCCAAGATTTTGGAGGCCTGAGCCGTCTCGCGCCGTTCAACACAAAGCCCCGGTTTGAAACCGGGGCTTTTTTCATGGCCGGCGAGGCGGATTCACCGCGAGGCTTATTCTATGCGCAGCCGCTGTCCGCCCTGTCCGCCTTGCTTCTTCGGCAGCGTCAGGCTGAGCACGCCGTTTTCGTACTTGGCGCTGGCCGCGTTGCGTTCGATCTCCGCAGGCAGCTGGAAGCTGCGCGACACCGCGCCGTAAAAACGCTCGGTGCGCAGTTGGCGTTCGTCCTTGCGCTCGCTGTCCGCCTGGCGTACTTCCGCTTTGATGGTGACCAGTGGGCCGTCCACTTCCACATGGATGTCCTCTTTGCTGACGCCGGGAATCTCCGCGTGAACGGTGAACTGGGTTTCGGACTCCTTCACGTCGATCTTGATCTGGCTAGGTAGCGGATCGCCGTGCAGCGGTTTGATGAAGAAGCCTGGGGTGAAGTCGCGGAACAGTTCGTCAAACAGGCTGACATTGCCGCGGGAAGGCAGGATATTCATCTTACTCTCCTTTTAGATCAATGATTTAGGTGTAAAGCGGGCCCTGTTGTCGATATAGGGACGCCGCTCGGATTCTCAAGTCCCCAAGAAGGGAAAATTCATCGGGATTCATGCCGGCCAGTCCGATTGGACAGGCCGCAGCCACAGGCCAGCGAAATCGGTCCAGCCGTTTTCGCTCATTTGCAGGCCGGCCAGTTGCGGGCTGGCCTGATGTCCCTGGCGCTCATGAGACAGCGGGAGCACCCAGCCCTCGGCGCACAGCCAGTCGCCGATGGCGGCGTATCCGGCCATGCGCCGCCGGGTGTCCGCTTGGCGTTGGATGTCCCGCAACTGCGCGTTCAGCCGCGCTTGCGCCTCCGCGCCCAGGCCGCGCTGCAACGGTTGCCGGGTGCCCAGCCACTCGTGGCAGCTATAGTCGCGATCGTCGTGCAGCACTTCGCTGCACAGCATGAGATCGGCCTGCCGCCACCAGTCTTGATCGTGAAAAAAATCGCGCCGGCTGAGGGCGTGGATCTCCAGCTCAATGGCCAGCCCGGCCAGGCGTTGACGGACGGCGGCGGCCAGCGGCGGGAAGCAGGGGAGGTCGTAATGGAACAGGCGCAGGCGGGTACGGTCGAGCCGAGGCCGGCGCTCGGCTTGCGGCAAGGGGTGACGCCAGCCTGGCAGCAAGCCGAGCGCCGGCGTTTGCAGGGTGTCGTTGGCCTGGACCAGCGCGGGTTCGGCCAACCAGCGCATCAGCGGCGCGCGCTCGCTGTCCGGCAGTGCCGGATTCAGCAGCAAATAAGTGCAGGCGGATTGCAGCGTGCCGTTGGCGTCGTCGTTGGCGTAATCCAGACGCAGGTGGAAGTCTTGGCCGTCGTTGCCGGAGGGAATGAACCACAGTTCGATCTCGTCCAGCAGTGCTCGTTCGCGGTAATGGTTGGCGAAGGCGGCCAGGCTCAGCCGCTGCTCGCTGTGACGCAGCGCCCGGAACGGTCCGCTGCCCACCGGCAGGCGGTCGAAGTCGGCATTGCGCCGCAAGGGGACGATGGAGCTGTTGGCGGTGGCCAGCCGCTGCGGCCAGAGAAAATCGCCGTCGTCCAAGCGGCAGCTGAAGGACAGCGCGTCGTGGACCTCGACCGCGCTCAGATGGAGGTATTGTCGCTGATAGGGGTTGTCGGGTTTGTGCAGGCGCAACAGGCTGGCGGCCGCGGCGTCGGCTTGCAAGGGCGAGCCGTCGTGGAATTGCAGGCCGGGGCGCAGCCAGAAGCGCCAGCGCCGTGCCTCGGCGTCGCTTTCCCAGTGGTGTGCCAGGCCGCTCTGCAGGCTTTGCAGCGCGCGGTCGAAGCGGCATAGCCGGTCGAATATCTGCCGGACCAGGTGGGACTCAAGCCGGCCGCTGACGGTGACCGGGTCCAGGCTCAACGGCGCATGCGGTATCGGGATGCGCAGGCAGCGGCCTTGCGCGGCGCTGCCCAGGTATTGCGGCAGCGCGCTCAGCAATTGTTCGCGCCGTTGCGGTGGCAATTGGGCGAAGGCCTGTTCCAGTTTCCCGTCGCGCAGCAAGTGCTGCAGACGCTGCCATTCCAGTTGCTCTGGCGAGCAGAGCAGGCTTAGCCGCGATTTGCGGCCGCGTCCGCGGCCCGGCTCCCAGGACAGCCAGCCGCGCGCGCGCATCTTGGCCAATTGCAAGCGGGCGTTGCGCTCGCTGCAGTTCCACAGCGCGCACAGTTCGGCCAGCCCCGGCTGAGAGGGCTGCCGGTCGGCGTAGGCCTGGTGCAGCGCCTGATATTGTCGTTCCAGCTTCATGCTTGTTTCCGGCTGAGGGCTCCGATAAAAGCGGAAGCTATTTGTTTTGTTCACATCCATTTTTGCATTCCGCTTTTAGCAGGATACTGGGGGCACTTCCTGTTTGCATAGGCCTTGGCATGATTGACGAAAAAGAAATCCAAGTGCGTTGGTTGCTGGCCAGCTCCTGGTTGTTGACGATGAGCCGGGCGGTGATCGCGCCCTTGCTGGTGCTGACCCTGGGGCGTCAGTTGAGCTTGAACGGCGAGCAGACCGGTTTGTTGCTGGGCGGGGTTTTGCTGCTGTCCGCCTTGATGGGCTTGTACGGCGGCCATTTGCTGGATCATTGGCCGCGGCGGCCGGTGCTGTTGGGCTCCGTGGCGTTGATCGCGTTGAATTATCTAGTGCTGCCGCTAAGCCAGCAGCTGTGGTGGAGCGCGTTGGCGCTGGCGCTCAGCGAGATCGGCCAGGCGGTGCACAGCATCGCGATCAAGGCCTTGATCAGCGATTTGTTGCCGCCGGAGCGGCGCGGAAAGGCTTTCTCCCTGCGCTACACCTTGGCCAACGTCGGCTGGGCGCTGGGGCCGCTGCTGTGCAGCCTGCTGCTGGCTTGGGACGGGAACTGGCCGTTCTGGTGCGCGATCGGGCTGGCCGCGGCCGGCGGCCTGGCGACCCCGCGCGGCTCCTGCGCGCCTCGTCGGGAGGCCGGCGCGCCGGCGCCGGGTTTTCTGGAGACGCTGGGCCGTTTGCGGCAAGACCGGGTGCTGGTCTTGTTCACCCTGAGTTGCGCCTTGGCCAACCTGGTCTACGCGCGCTTTTCCAGCTATCTGCCCCTGTATCTGATGCAGAGCTTGCCGGAGGCCGAGGTGCTGCGCTGGATGTCGGCGCTGATCAGTTGCAACGCGATTGGCGTGGTTTTGCTGCAATATCCGCTGGGCAGGCGGATCGGCGGCGCCGGCTTGATGAAAGCCATCGGCACCGGCTTCCTCCTGCTGGGGCTGGGCACCTTGGGCTTGGGCTGGGTCCCCGGCGGGTTGCTGGGCATGTGCGCGGCGATGCTGGTGTTCACCGTGGGCGAGATCGTGCTGGTGCCGGCCGAATACCTGTACATAGACGCGATCGCGCCGGAGGACTGCAAGGGTGTTTACTACGGCGCGCAGAACCTGGCCAGCCTGGGCGGAGCGCTGGGGCCGATGCTGGCGGGCTGGATGTTGGCCCGCGCGTCTGGCGGAGTGTTGTTCGCTGCGATGGCGAGCTTGTGCGCGCTGGCCTGGTGGCTGGCGCTGCGCGGCGAGGCTTTGAGGCAGGCCCGGGGCGACGGCTCGTGGCAGGGGGCCGCCCTGAAGGTATGAAGCGGGGCGGGCTTTCTCTTTGACGACTTTTTTGTCATGATCAATCGCTTGTTTGAAATGTCGCGCAGACGACGAAGCAGACGCCGATACGAGGAGAAGGCATGGAAAAGCGCCAGCAAGACCACTTTGTCGCGGTGGGCGGCGAGCAGTTGTATCTGAAACGCATTTATTGCCACGAGGACGGCCCGCCGGTGTTGCTGCTGCACGGGGTGATGGCCAACGGCCGCACCTTTTACAGCGACTCCGGTAGAGGATTGGCTCATTACCTGGCCGAGGCCGGCTGCGATGTGTTCGTGGCCGACCTGCGCGGCCGCGGCCGCAGCTTGCCCAAGATCAGCCGCGCCTCGCGCCACGGGCAGACCGAGACCATCTGCGAGGATCTACCGGCGCTGCACCGCCACATCCGCGAACTCAAGGACGGCGCGCCGTTGCACTGGATGGCCCATTCCTGGGGCGGCGTGCATATGTCCAGCTGCCTGATCCGCTTTCCCGAGCTGGCGGAGCAAGTGGCCAGCCTGGTCTACTTCGGCAGCAAGCGCAGCGTGCGGGTGCGCAATCTGAACAAGCTGGTGGAAGTGGATTTCATGTGGAATATCGCCTCGAGGGTGTTGATACGCCTGTTTGGCTATCTGCCTGCGAGACGCATCCGGCTGGGGGCGGATGACGAGAGCGACAAGAGCCATCTGCAAAGCAAGCTGTGGGCGCAGCCCAAGCCCTGGGTGGACAGCGACGACGGCTTCGATTACGGCGCCGCCGCCCAGGGCGTCCGTTTGCCGCCGGCCTTGTACTTCGCCGCCGGCAACGATCCCTGTCGCGGTCACCCGGAGGACGTGCGCCGTTTCCGCGACGAATCCGGCCCGCATTTGTCGCGGCTGCGTCTGCTGTCGCGACGCGCCGGCCATCTGCACGACTACAATCATGTGTCATTATTGACCCACCCGGATGCCATTCGGGACCATTTCCCGCTAGTATTGGCATGGCTGCATGGTGAGTATGATCAGGTCAGCGAAAATTACTGATAAATGACATTTTCCTTGGCGCGCGGCTGTGGTAGAAATCGCGCCTGGGAGAATGAACCATGACACAAGACTTTGAAGTTTCGCCCTATTTGCTAGGGCCCGTTATCGACAACCTTGCCGAACAGGGCTGGGTCGTGGACCGCAGCCTGTTCACCGCTGAAGAAATCCGCCTGCTGCGCGAGGAGTGCCTAGTCAACTGGCAGCAGGGCAAGTTCCACGAGGCCGCCGTTGGGCGCGCCGCAGAGCAGAACCGCCGCAGTGAAATCCGTTCCGATTCGGTGCTGTGGCTGGAGCCGGAGCAAGCGGACTCCGCCGCATCCTTGTATTTCTCCAAGCTGGACGCTGTCCGCCAGGCGGTCAACCAGGCGTTTTACATGGGCCTGGAAGACTTGGAATCCCACTTCGCCGTGTATCCGCAGGGCGCTTTCTATAAAAAACACCTGGACCGTTTTCGCAACGACGACGCGCGCGCGCTGACCGCGGTGCTTTACCTGAACGACGACTGGCCGGCCGACGCCGGCGGCGAGATGCGCCTGTATCTGGACGAGGAGGGCGAGCGCCATGTCGATGTCCGGCCGGAAGCCGGCACCCTGGCGCTGTTTCTGTCCGATCGTTTCTGGCACGAGGTGTTGCCGGCCGGCCGGCAGCGTTTGTCCATCACCGGCTGGTTTCGCCGCCGCATGGCGACGGCGGCCGGCTGGTAGCCTGGCGGCTCGTGCTAGAATCTTCGCCAAGGATTCCGCATACAAAGGACAGTGAAGATGTCAGGCAATACCATGGGGTTGTTGTTCACGGTGACTTCCTTCGGCGAAAGCCACGGCCCGGCCATCGGCTGCGTGGTGGACGGCTGCCCGCCTGGGCTGGAGATCAGCGAAGCCGACATCCAGGCGGAACTGGACCGGCGCAAGCCCGGCACCAGCCGCCACGTTACCCAGCGCCGAGAGCCGGACGCGGTGGAAATCCTGTCCGGCGTGTACGAGGGCAAGACCACCGGCACGCCGATCGCGCTGCTGATCCGCAATACAGATCAGCGCAGCAAGGACTACGGCAATATCGCCGACACCTTCCGTCCCGGCCATGCGGATTATTGCTATTGGCATAAGTACGGCATCCGCGATCCGCGCGGCGGCGGCCGTTCCTCCGCTCGCGAAACCGCGGTGCGGGTGGCCGCCGGCGCCATCGCCAAGAAATGGCTGCATCAGCGCTACGGCATCGTCATCCGCGGCCATATGAGCCAGATCGGCGAAATCGCCATCCCGTTCAAGGGCTGGGAGCATGTGTCCGGCAACCCCTTCTTCGCCGCCGATCCCGAGGTGGTGCCGCAGCTGGAAAGCTATATGGACAGCGTGCGCAAGAGCCTTGACTCCATCGGCGCGCGGCTGCGGGTGGTGGCCGAGAACGTGCCGGTGGGCTGGGGCGAGCCGGTGTTCGACCGTCTTGACGCCGACATCGCCCACGCGATGATGAGCATCAACGCGGTCAAGGGCGTGGAAATCGGCGCGGGCTTTGGCTGCGTGACCCAGCGCGGCAGCGAGCACGGCGACGAGCTGACGCCGCAGGGCTTCGCCAGCAATCACGCCGGCGGCGTGCTCGGCGGCATTTCCACCGGCCAGGACATCGAGGTGTCCATCGCCATCAAGCCGACGTCCTCCATCGCCCAGCCGCGCCGCTCGATCGACAAGCAAGGCCAGCCGCTGACCATGGAAACCCACGGCCGCCACGATCCTTGCGTCGGCATCCGAGCCACGCCCATCGCAGAGGCGATGCTGGCGCTGGTGTTGATCGACCACGCCTTGCGCCATCGCGCGCAATGCGGCGATGTTTCGGTAGATACTCCCAGAATTGCCGGCCGAATCGGCTAGACTGTAAACCGTAAGCCGGGACGACGCCGGCATATCCGGTAGGATGGAACATGCTGAAAAATCTGATCAGCGGCCTGACCGGCCGTCTGAAGAAATCTTCGGACTCCACCAGCGACGAACCGCTTGTGCCCGCGCCGTTCACCGAGCTGGCTCATGGCTCGCCGGCCAGCCGGCAGTTGGAGAACGCGCCGCCGCTGGATTTGCCGCCCACCCTGGGCTTTGTTTCGCATCAGCCGGTGATGGACAGGCTGCAAAGGGTGGTGGCTTACGATTTCTTCGTGCGCCAGGGCAAGCGCAATATCGCAGCCGGCAAGCAGCAGGAGTTTGACAGGCTGATGCTGAGCACGCTGCAGAATATGGATATTTTCCGCTTGCTGGCCTTCCGCCGCGCTTTTGTCCATATCTCCATCGACACCCTGGATGAACCGATGCTGTCGAATATGCCGGCCAGCAGCGTGATCTTCGTGTTGGAGCCGTCGCAGACCGGCTCGGTGTCCGAGGAGATGATCAAGCAGCTGGACGCGCTCAAGCAAAAAGCGATGCGTTTCGCGCTGGAGCCGGCGGCCTACGATCCGGGCAGCTTGCCGGCCCATCTGCATAACGATCTGTTCAGCCGCATGGACTTCATGATTCTGGACTTCGACGCGCCGTCGGCCAAGGTGCTGGAACCCATCCTGGATCAATTGCCCAAGCGTTACCCCACCGTGCGCTGGATGGCGCGAAACGTAGGCACCGCGGAGGATTTGGACGTCTGTCTGCGCGGGCCCGGGCATAATCGATTCGCCCTGTTCCACGGGCCTTTCATCGCCACGGTGCGCGCGCTGGAGGGCGGCAAGGTGGACGCCAGCCAGACCCGGGTGCTGCAAATCATGCGCATGTTGCGCGCCAATGCCGAGGCCGCCGAGATCGAAACCCAGTTCAAGCTGGATTCGGTGTTGCTGTTCAAATTGCTGCGTTTCATGAATTCGCCGGTGCACGGCTTGTCGCGCAAGGTGCAGACCATAGAGGAAACCTTGCTGTTGCTGGGCCGGGAAACCTTGTTCAAGTGGTTGTCCATGCTGTTGTTCACCGCGCGCAAGGATGACGGCACCGCGATGTCGCTGCTGGAAAAATCGCTGATCCGCGCCCGTTTGCTGGAGCGCATGGGCAGCTACCGCGGCAACCGGGTGGAGGCCGAGCATCTATTCCTCACCGGCATGTTCTCCATGCTGGACGTTTTGCTGGGGACGCCTTTCCCGGATGTGCTGGACCCGTTGGAGCTGGCCTCGCCGGTGCGCGAGGCGGTGGTGGAACACCGCGGTATGTTCGCGCCTTTCCTGGCGATGGCGTTGGCTTGCGAGCAGGGCGACACTGAACAGGTCGAGGCATTGGCCAAGGTGCTGGATTTCGATGTCGAGCTGGTCAACCAGTACTATATGGACGCCGCGGTGTGGGCGCAGGTGGTCTTGCGCGACAGCGAAGTCCACAACAATGTGGAGGCGGTTTGAGGGCCTGTTCCAAATCAGGCATGACGGCGCGCTGACAGCAAACAGGCCGCATCCTCGGATGCGGCCTGTTTGCTTTCCTGTGCTTGTTTATTGGCTGTTGCCGGCCGGAGCCTGTCCCTGAGCGGCCGCATCGTCGGCACCCGGCGCCGCGCGGCGGTCTCCCGGCGGTTCCCCATGGGCCGCGCCGTGTTGCGGGCCGCCGTTGGCGTTGCCGGGTGCATGACCGCCGTCATGGTTGCCGCCGCCTCCGGAACCACCGCCGGCGCCGCCTCCCTCATGTCCGCCGCCGCCGGAACCTCCGCCGCCGCCCTCGTGTCCACCGCCACCGCCACCGCCACCGCCAGCCTGGCTGAGCAGTGGCCCGTGGGCAGGCGAGAAGGACCAGGCGGGGGAGGAAAGGGCGCCGAGCGAGTAAAGCAGCGCCGCCAGCAATGTCAGACGTGTCATGGAATGGCCTCCTTGAGCGATGGCCGACCCGCCGCGACGGCGGCGCTGATGAGGGCCAGACGCTTCAGCATAGCCGCCAAGGGGCGATGACGCCGGCCGCTCAAGGAGACGCCGCCGGGCGTCAGCCGCCTTTCAGCCCCAGCGCGTAGCGTATCGCTTCGCGCTTCAGCGGACCGGCGTGATTGGCCAGGCGCATCCCCAGCTTGCGCGCCAGCCGCAGCGGGGCGATATCGTTGCCAAAGCCGTAGCAGAAGGCGTCCATCGCGGTTTGCATCGCAAGGTTGGCCGGTTTTCGCGCGCGCTGATAGCGCTGCAGCGTGTCGACGGCGGCGAAATCCCTGCCTTGGGCCGCGGCTTCCAGAATCACTTCGGCCAGTTTGGCCGCGTCCTGGAAGCCCAGGTTCACGCCTTGGCCGGCCAGCGGGTGGATGGTGTGGGCGGCGTCGCCCACCAGGGCCACGCCGTCCTTGACGTAGCGCTGCGCGTGGCGGCGGGTCAGCGCGAAGCTGCCCTTGGCCACGATGCGGCGGATATTGCCCAGCTTGCGCGGAAAGGCGGCGTGAAAGGCCGCGGCCAGCTCCGCCTCGTCCAGCGCTAGCAGCCGCTGGACGTCCGGCGGACGGTGATACCAGACCAGCGAGCCGTATTCGCCGGTCAGCGGCAAAAAGGCTTGCGGGCCGGTGGGGGTGAAGCGTTGCCAGGTGATGTCCTGCTGCGTTTGCTCTTGCTCGCAGCAAGCCACCAGCGCGTGCATGGGATAGTCCCAACTGGTGACGCCGATGCCGGCGGCGTCGCGCACCGACGAGCGCGCGCCGTCGGCGGCGATCAGCAAGCGGGCGCTCAATTGACGGCCGTCTTCCAGTTCCACGCGGGAGGCGAAGGGCTGGTAGACGATGCGGCGGATGGTGGCCGGGGCCAGATAGTCGACGTCGGCGCATTGGCGCAGGGCCTGGGTGGCGGCCAGTTGCACCACCCGGTTTTCCACGATGTGGCCGAGCGCGGCCTCGCCGGCCTCCTCGGCGGTGAACAGCGTGCCGTCGGCTTCTTCGTCCTCCCACACCTGCATGCGCAGATAGGGGGCCGCGCGCATCGCCAGCACCGCGTCCCAAGCGCCGATGCCGGCCAGAAAGCGCGCCGAGGCGGGGCTGATCGCCGAAACCCGCAGATCCGGCGCTTGGGCCGCGTCGAACGGGGCGGGCGGCGTCTGCTCCAGCACCGCAATGCTCAGGCCGTGGCCGGATAGCGCGGCGGCCAGTGCCGAGCCCACCATGCCGCCGCCGACGATGAGAATATCGCTGTATTGCATAAATCCCTTTCCAATCGTTTGCCCGCGCTTTTCGCCGAGCGCCGGGTCGCGCGCCAGCATAGCCCAGAGGAGGCGCCGCGCGTCTTGGTCTGGATCAAGCCGTTTGCGGTTCCGCCGCCAGCAGGGCGCGCAGCCGCGGCACCACATGTTGGACGAACACCTCGTTCTTGCGCGGCAGCGGGTGGCGGTAAGGGTAAACCAGAAAGGCAGGCCAGCAGTCGTGGCTCCAGCCCGGCAGCACCGGCAGCAACTGGCCGGTGGCGAGAAAGCTGCTGGCCACATAGTGGGGCAGCAGCGCCAGGCCGCAGCCGGCCACCGCGCCGGAAACCAGCGGAGAATACTGATTGCAGCTGAGCACCGGCCGCACCGGCATGCGCACATAGACGCCGTCTTTCTCCAGCGCCCATTCCACTGTCTTGTTGGGCGCCTTGCTGGAATCGTACAGCACGCGGTGCAGGCACAAGTCCTCCGGGTGT
Organism: Chromobacterium fluminis; assembly: GCF_011602385.1. Lineage (NCBI taxonomy): Bacteria > Pseudomonadati > Pseudomonadota > Betaproteobacteria > Neisseriales > Chromobacteriaceae > Chromobacterium > Chromobacterium fluminis. Next base: position 211,987 of record NZ_JAAOMA010000002.1, read on the forward strand.
TCCAGCCTGGGCGCTTGCGCAAGGTAGCCGGGCGAGGCGTAGACGGTTTCGCGCATGAAGCCCAGCGGTTTGGCCACCAGTCCCTCGTCGTAGACATTGCGCGTGCGCACGCAAAAATCCAGCCCTTCCGCCACCGGGTCTTGCAGCCGGTTCTCCACTTGCAGCTGCATCTCCAGCCCCGGGTATTGATTGGAGAGCTCGGACAAGATGGGCACCAGCAGGAACTGGGCGAAGGCGGACGCGGAGCTGATGACCAGGGGGCCTTCCACGCAATCCTGAACATTGCCCACGTCGCCGCGTACCCGGTCCAGCATCTCGCGCAGCTGGCGCGCGTGCACGGCCAGCCGCTGGCCGGCCTCGGTCAGCGCCACACGCCGGGTATTGCGCAGTACCAGCACCGCGCCCAGCTCCAGCTCCAGTTGCTTGACCAATTGGCTGACGCGGCTTTTGGCGCAGCCTAGCGCGTCGGCCGCCGCGGTGAAGCTGCCGTGGCGGGCCAGCGCGTCGAAGGCCAGCAGAGCATCCGGAGAGGGAGGGTGGTTTGTTTTCATTTCAGAACAGTGTGTGGGTATTTCACGGATTTTATTGTATAGGCATGTAGATTAGCATGCTTGCGTGATCAATAGCAGAACAATTGGAGCGCATCATGGCATTGGGAACCAAGGGGGCGTGGAGTCGGTTTTGGGGGCGGCTGGGCCGCTTGTGGTGGCAAGGGATGCGGGCCCACGCGCAGCGCGCGCTTCGCGACGAAACCGAGGCGCTGGAGCGTGTGAGGTGCGAGGCGTCAAGCGGGGGGCGGCCGTGCGCCAATCCGGTGGATTGCGCGCGGAACCGACGGGTGTTTCATTGACAGTGATGTTGAATCGAGGAGAAACGAAAATGCAGGATACCAGAGCGGTAGTGACGGGGTTTTTGAACGAGGTGCGTTCCGGACGCAATCCGGACGCGGCCGGCGATTATCTGTCGCCCAAGGTATTGGCGCATCAATTGGTGGCGGAGTCGCCGTATACGCTGGAGCGCAGCCCGGCGGATTACGCGGCGCACGTGCGCGAGTTCCTGCGCGACTATGGCGCCTTTGAGCTGAGGGTGGATGAATTACTGGTGGACGGAGACAAGGCGTACGCGCGCTGGACTCAGATGGGGCGAAATCTGGCCGGCAGCGGAGCACCGCTGCGTCAGATCGGCAGCGCCTGCTATCGAGTGGCGGATGGCCGCATTGTCGAGTACTGGATACAAAGCAGCTGAGTCGTTGGCGCTATTTGCATGCGGCGCCTCACTGGTTTAACTTATTGTCATAATTTTGTGTTAATTGCAGGTCAATTAATATCGTCTTTCAGTTTTATCAAACATGGCCGATATTGCATAAATATAATGACCGCCAAGATGACAATAAGGAGCTGTAAATGGGGATGCTTGGACGCAAGCGCCAACTGGCGCTTTGTCTGCTGTTGTTGACGACCCAGGCTTGGGCGGAAGAGGCGGCGCCGGCCGAAGGGTCTCAGCCCAAGACGGTGATCAAGTTGCCGCTGAAGTTGAAGCCCGCGGCGCCCGACGCCCATAAGGCGGAACCGGCCAAGCCGGCAGCGCCGGCGGCGGAACACAAGACCGAAGCCAAGCCGGCCGCCAAGGCGGAGGCCAAGCCCGAAGCGAAACACGCGGAAGCCAAGCCGGCAGAGGCCAAGCCCGCTGAAGCCAAACAGGCCGAATCCAAGCCGCCGGAGAAAATGGAGCCGGCGGTGAAGATGGCGCCTCCGCCGGCGGCCAAGAATTTGAGCGAGCCCAGCCCGGAAGTGCACGCGCCGGTGAAAAAGCGCCGCGCGGCCAAGCCCAAGCGCAAGGTGGTTCCGGCCGAGCACGGCGACGCGCATTCGGCCTCCGAGGCCCAGCAGGTGCGCGGCGTGGTGGACGCCATCGTCGAAGCCAACGCCCGCTATATGAAGTCGCACGACAAAGCCTATTTCGAACGCTTCGCCGAGCATCAGAGCCCGCGCGCCACCGTGGTGACCTGCTCGGACTCCCGGGTCCAAACCAACGCCTTCCACGGCGATGCGGTCAACGATTTGTTCATGGTGCGCGACATCGGCAATCAATTGGCCACCGCCGAGGGTTCGGTCGAATACGGGGTGCGGCATTTGCACACTCCCTTGCTAATCATCATCGGCCATGCCGCCTGCGGCGCGATCAAGGCCGCCTCCGGCGACTACGGCGGGCTGGAGCCGGCGATACGCAAAGAGCTGGCCACCATCGATATCCCCAAGGGCATAGACCCCACCAACGGCGCGCTGCTGAACGTCAACAACCAGGTGGAAACCGCGATCATGACCTTCGCCGGCGAGGTGGAGGGGGGCAAGCTGGCGGTGCTTGGCGCGTTCTACGATTTCCGCAACGATCTGAAGCAAGGCTACGGCAAGCTGGTGATCACCAATCTGAACGGCGAGACAGATCCGGCCAAGATCCGCGAAATGACCCGCGCCGGCCAGTTCTTTAAATACAGCTTTATGAAATAGCGGCGCGCCGTTTTTTCGCTTCGACACCATGGCCGCCTTCAGGCGGCCATTTTATTTGCGCGACGCCGGCGCGGTAGCGCCGTCATTACAGCCGGCGCGCGCTGATTTTCCTTCATGATTCCGGTTGAGACATTTTTTCTCCGCTTAATCCGTATTTGTTTGGCAATGCGCAAAAACGAATATCGTTTTTTCGCTTAGCATGGGCTTATCGATGCCGCCGCTACGGTTTCTCGTTTGCGAGCGACAGGGTTTTTCCGTGTTGAGAGCGTATCGATGTAATGCGCTTGCTACAAAAAAGTTTTGAAGCGATGAGAATGAGCGGTGAATGGACAATAATATTGTCTAGATTTAATTTTCATAAATGAAATTAAATGCCACCAATTAGTCATTCTCTCGCCGCGACAGGTTTAACTGTTTGGGAGACTTGAAATGACCGTTAGCAATGAACTGGAACTGGACGCGCTGGTGGCGCGGGTGAAAAAAGCACAGGCCGCGTTTGCCGGCTTCAGTCAGGAGCAGGTGGATCACATCTTCCGCTCCGCGGCGCTGGCCGCCGCGGACGCGCGGATACCGCTGGCCAAGATGGCGGTGGCGGAAACCGGCATGGGCGTGCTGGAAGACAAGGTGATCAAAAACCACTTCGCCTCCGAATACATCTACAACAAGTACAAGGACGATAAAACCTGCGGCGTGCTGGCCGAGGACGACACCTTCGGCACCATCACCATCGCCGAGCCGATAGGCCTGATCTGCGGCATCGTGCCCACCACCAACCCCACCTCCACCGCCATCTTCAAGGCGCTGATTTCGCTGAAGACGCGCAACGGCATCATTTTCTCGCCGCACCCGCGCGCCAAGCGCTCCACTTGCGAAGCGGCGCGGTTGGTGTTGCAGGCGGCGGTGGCGGCCGGCGCGCCGCCGGACATCATAGGTTGGATAGACGAGCCTTCGGTGGCCTTGTCCAATCAACTGATGCACCACCCTGACCTCAACTTGATTCTGGCCACCGGCGGGCCGGGCATGGTGCGCGCCGCGTACTCCTCAGGCAAGCCCGCCATCGGCGTGGGCGCCGGCAATACGCCGGCGGTGATAGACGAGACCGCCGACATCAAGCGCGCCGTCGCCTCCATCCTGATGTCCAAGACCTTCGACAACGGCGTGGTGTGCGCGTCGGAGCAGTCCGTCATCATCGTCGACGAAATCTACGAGGCCGTGCGCGAGCGCTTCGCCAAGCACGGCGGCTATATCCTGTCCAAACGGGAAGCGGAGGCGGTGCGCAAAGTGATTCTGCAGGACGGCGGCCTCAACGCCGCCATCGTCGGCCAGAGCGCGGCCAAGATCGCCGCGATGGCCGGCATCGAGGCGCCGCCGGCCACCAAGGTGCTGATCGGCGAAGTCAGCGACGTATCCGCCGCCGAAGCCTTCGCCCATGAAAAACTGTCGCCGACGCTGGCGATGTACCGCGCCAGCGACTTCATCGACGCTTGCGACAAGGCCGCTGCGCTGGTGGCGATGGGCGGGATCGGCCACACCTCGGCGCTGTACACCGATCAGGACTTGCAAGGCGAGCGCATCCGCTACTTTGGCGACAAGATGAAAACCGCGCGCATCCTGATCAATACGCCGTCGTCGCAAGGCGGCATCGGCGACCTCTACAACTTCAGCCTGGTGCCGTCGCTGACCCTGGGCTGCGGCTCCTGGGGCGGCAACTCGATCTCGGAGAACGTAGGCCCCAAACACCTGATCAACAAGAAAACCGTGGCCAAGAGGGCCGAGAACATGTTGTGGCATAAGCTGCCCAAGTCCATTTACTTCCGCCGCGGCTGCTTGCCGGTGGCGCTGGAAGACCTGTCCGGAAAACGCCGCTGCCTGATCGTCACGGGCCAGTATCTGTTCGACAACGGCTTCGTCGACGAGCCTATCCGCCTGCTGAAGAAAATGGGTTTGGAGGTGGAGGTGTTCTTCGAGGTGCCGGCTGACCCGACGCTGGCGGTGGTGCGCAAGGGCGCGGACCTGGCCCATGCCTTCAAGCCGGACGTGATCATGGCCTTGGGCGGCGGATCGCCGATGGACGCGGCCAAGATCATGTGGGTGATGTATGAGCATCCGGAAGTGCATTTCGAAGACTTGGCGCTGCGCTTCATGGACATCCGCAAACGGATTTACCAGTTCCCTAAATTGGGGCGCAAAGCGGAGTTGGTGGCGGTGCCCACCACCTCCGGCACCGGTTCGGAAGTGACGCCGTTCGCCGTGGTCACCGATGAGAACACCGGGGTCAAATACCCGATCGCCGACTATGAGCTGACGCCGAACATGGCTATCGTCGACGCCAACTTGGTGATGAACATGCCCAAGTCGCTGACCGCCTTCGGCGGCATCGACGCGGTGACTCATGCGCTGGAAGCCTACGCTTCGGTGATGGCCAACGAGTACTCTGACCCCCAGGCCTTGCAGGCCTTGAAGATGCTTAAGGACTATCTGCCGTCCGCCTATCGCAACGGCGCGGGCGATCCCAAGGCGCGCGAGCAGGTGCACAACGCCGCCACTATCGCCGGCATCGCTTTTGCCAACGCTTTTCTCGGCGTTTGCCATTCGATGGCGCACAAGATAGGCGCCGAGTTCGGCCTGGCCCACGGCCTGGCCAATGCGCTCTTGATCAGCAATGTGATCCGCTACAACGCCGCCGACGTGCCGACCAAGCAGACCGCCTTCAGCCAGTACGACCGGCCCAAGAGCGTGGCGCGCTACGCTGAAATCGCCCGCCATCTGGGCCTGGAAGCCAGCCGCGACCACGAGCGGGTGGAGAAGCTGATCGAATGGGTGGACGCGCTCAAGCGCACGCTGGACATTCCGGCGTCCATCCAGGCCGCCGGCGTGGCCGAGGCGGATTTCCTGGCCAAGGTGGACTTGTTGGCGGAGGCCGCTTTCGATGACCAGTGCACCGGCGCCAACCCGCGCTATCCGCTGATCAGCGAACTGAAGCAGCTGCTGTTGGACAGCTATTACGGCCGCGCTTACAAGGAAAGCTGGGAGCGCGAAGCGGGCGCAGAAGCCAAGCCCGAGGGGCGCCCGGCCAAAGGCAAGCTCAAGGCGGTGTGAGTCCCGCCGCTGTCAGTCAAGCCGCCGCGCGTCAGCCCGGCGGCTTTTTCTTGGCGTGACGGCCGGCTCAGTATTTGAAATAGCTTATGGTCTGCGCCAGCTCCACCGCCTGCTCGCTCATGCCGCGCGCGGTAGCTGTCAGTTGTTCCGACGCCGCGGCGTTGGCCTGCATGGAACGGCTGATTTCGCTGACGCCCTGATTGATCTGTTCCACCCGCTGCGCTTGCTGGTTGGAGGACTGATTGATTTCCTGCACGAAGCTGGCGGTGCTCTGTATCGTCGGCAACATCTGATTGAACAGTTCGCCCGCGTGTTCGGCGCGGCGCACGCTGCTTTGCGTCAGCTGGCTGATTTCCTTGGCCGCCTGCTGGCTGCGCGCCGCCAGCTTGCGCACCTCGCCGGCCACCACCGCGAAGCCGCGGCCGTGTTCGCCGGCGCGCGCCGCCTCTATCGCCGCGTTCAGCGCCAGCAAATTGGTTTGATAGGCGATATCGTCGATGATCAGCACTTTGTTGGCGATGTCCCACATCGCGGCGATGGTTTCGTCCACCGCTTGGCCGCCGGCCGCCGCGTGCCTGCTGCTGTCGTTGGCCATCTGGTCCGTGGTGCGGGCATCGTCCCGGTTCTTCCACACGAAGGCGGAAATCTGCTCCAGGCTGGCGCTGTTCTTGTCGATGTTGTTGGCTTGCTCAGATGCTTGCTGGCTCAGCGTGTCCACCGCCTGGCTGATCTGCCGCGCGGCGTTGGCCAGGTCCGAGGAGAAGGCGTCGATATGCGCCAGAATGCCGGCTAGCTTGGCCACCAGCCGGCGCGTGGATTCGGCCAGATCGCCCAGCTCGTCCTGGCTGGCGTATCGCGGCGGCGCGGTCAGATCTCCGTCGGCGATGGCGTGCAGGGCTTGGCTCACTTCGCGGATGGGCTGGTGCAGCAGGCGGCGCAACAGCAGTGACAGAACCATGACGGTGACCAGATCCAGCAACAGGATTTCCGCGGACACCCGCCACAGCACCGCGTGCAGCTTCTCGCGGATTTCTTCCGTAGATACTTGCAGGCTCAGTTTGCCGACGGTGCGCGCGGTCGCGCCGTCGTGAAAGACCACGACGCGTTCGCGGGTCATGTCCGCGTCCGGGGCCTGCCTTTCGCCGCGCAGCAGCGAGCCGTCGGCCTCGCGGCGGTAGCCGGCGAACGGCGCGCCGTTGGCGTCGTGGACGAAAACGCCGCGAAGCGCGCGTTTTCCCATCTCCGCCTCCAGCACCCGCAAACCTTGGGCGCTGTCGAAATTCCACATCGGCCCGGCCAGATTTGACGCCAGCCGCGCGCCGATCGCGGCGATTTCGCTGTCCAGCGCCTGGCGCAGCTCCTGTTGGGTGCGCCAGTAGTCCAGCGCGCCGAACGCCGCCAGCAGGGCGGACATGATGAGCATGAAGGCCAGGTTAAGCTTCAGGCTGATGCTGTTGTGCCGCATAGGTGCATGCTCCCGGCTCGATAAAGCGATTCAACGCTTTATTGATAGCACCTGTCGGCTTTGGCCGGACTGTTGGATGCCGACGATCAAGCCCGGCGGAGGGGCGCCGCGCCGGTGACGGCCGGCGCGGATACGGAGGCGTCGGCATTAAGCGCCGCATTTATGCTTTTTGCGCGTATCTATATTCTGAAACATGACATGACAAAGGTCTTGAGGTAATCTCCTGCCCCATGTGTTATGGGCCACAACGACAATCCCAAGCCATAGCATCGGCGGCGGCGCTGCCCTTAGAACCTGTTTACGCTCTGCTGCGCGTCGTGAGGCGCCGCACGGTGAGTACGGCTTCGAAATGCTCATGTACCACTCGTACATTCCGCTTTCTCCGCCGCAACGCCTTGTCTCGCCTTAGCTCGCGAGATCGTAAACACGTTCTAAGCGCCAAGGCTACAACCCTTACGCAATACAAAGACAGTTAAAGGAGCAACTATGCAACCTGCTCAGGACTCCCTGCACAGGGGACTGGAAGAGCGGCATATCAACCTCATGGCCCTGGGCGCCACCATCGGCGTCGGCCTGTTTCTGGGATCGGCCACCGCCATCAAAATGGCCGGCCCCGCCATCATGCTGGCTTACGCCCTAGGCGGCTTCGCCATCTTCCTGATCATGCGCGCGCTGGGTGAAATGGCCATTCATAATCCGGTGGCCGGATCGTTCAGCCGTTACGCGCTGGATTACCTCGGCCCCTTGGCCGGCTACCTGACCGGCTGGAACTACTGGTTCCTGTGGCTGGTGACTTGCATGGCGGAAATCACCGCCGTCGGCGTCTACATGGGCATCTGGTTCCCGGACATTCCAGCCTGGTATTGGGCGCTGGCCGCGCTGCTGGCCATGGGCGGCGTCAACTTCATCGCGGTCAAGGCCTATGGCGAATTCGAGTTCTGGTTCGCGTTGATCAAGATCGTCACCATTGTGCTGATGATCATCGGCGGCCTGGGCATGATCGTGTTCGGCCTGGGCCACGGCGGGGTGGCCACCGGCATCTCCAATCTGTGGAGTCACGGCGGCTTCATGCCCAATGGCTTCAGCGGCGTGCTGATGTCGCTGCAAATGGTGATGTTCGCTTATTTGGGCGTGGAAATGCTGGGCCTGACCGCCGGCGAAGCCAAGAATCCGAAGAAAGCGCTGGCTCGCGCGGTGGATTCGGTGTTCTGGCGTATTCTGATCTTCTACATCGGCGCGCTGTTCGTCATTCTGGCGATTTACCCGTGGAATGAGCTGGGCACCCGCGGCAGCCCCTTCGTGCTCACCTTCGAGCAGCTGGGCATCCCCGCCGCCGCCGGCATCATCAACTTCGTGGTGCTCACCGCCGCGCTGTCCTCGTGCAATAGCGGGATTTTCAGCACCGGCCGCATGTTGTACAACCTGGCCCAGCAACAGCAGGCGCTGCCCATCTTCGCTAAAGTGTCGCGTCAAGGCGTGCCGGTGTTCGCTTTGCTGATGTCGGTGTTCGCGCTATTGGCGGGCGTGCTGCTCAACTACCTGGCGCCCAAGGAAGTATTCACCTGGCTGACCGCGATCTCCACCTTCGGCGCGATCTGGACCTGGGTGATCATTCTGCTGGCCCAGCTGCGCTTCCGCCGCACACTGAGCCGCGAGCAGTTGGCGGCGCTGGCCTACAAGATGCCGTTATGGCCGTATGGCTCTTACATCGCCATGGGGTTTTTGATTCTGGTGGTGGGCTTGATGGCTTACTTCCCGGACACTCGCATCGCCTTGATTATTGGCCCGGGTTGGCTGGCCTTCCTGGTAGTGGTCTACTATCTGTTGGGCTACAACAAGCGCAGCGCCGAGGAAGTGGCGCGGCTGGCGCAAAACGCCCGCTGACGTTTGCCGGATTTCGGCCGCAATGAAAAACCCGCTCGCAAGGAGCGGGTTTTTTGCGTCTCAACGCGGCAGCCAGCTGCCGCGCAGCGAGTAATCGCCGGGCTGCTGCCGGGTGGGGCCGCTGAGCGGGTGAGCCGGCGGGGGCGCGTGTTGTTCGCAATTGCTCTGGCCGAAGCAACGCGGCAGCGGGTTGAAGCCTGCACTGGGGCAGCCCGGCGGCGGGTTGACGCCGATGCAATGCTGCATCCGCTCTCTTTGCATTCGTTCCCGCAAGCTGGGCGTGCTCAGATCCGCTTTGACCGAAAAATCCGGCCCGGCGTCCAGGTTCTTCAACTGCACCGCGCTTTTAAACTTGAGCGGCTTGTTCTTTTTATCCGTCTGCTTCATTGACGGCTTGGCGCGAGCGTCCCACGGGTCTTTCAAGGCGAAGTCGTAAGAAGGCAGGGGCGCCGCCGCCAGGCTCGCGCTCAAGGCGGCCAGCGACAGTAATAGGGCGTGTCTACACTGCATGATGAATCTTTGTCCTGCGGTGTCAATGCCGCTGGCGCCCGGCTGCTGCCAGGCAGGGAGGGGCGCGCGGAATGCTCTTGTTGGGGGAATTGGCTGGCGCGGCGGTAGCCGCGGTGGCTGTGCGCAGCTCACCGAAATTTCAATGGGAGCGTGCGGATGCTTTTTATAACATCAAAGTTTTTCAGCTGGCAATAAGATGCAATGACAGGCGAAGCGGCGCGCGGCTTAATCAGCAGGCCGCGGCTCAGAATGTGTTTACGATCTCGCGAGCTAAGGCGAGGCAAGGCGAAAACAGCTGAGAAAGCGGAATGTACACGTGGTACATGAGCATTTCGAAGGTGTGCTCACCGTGTAAGGCTCCACGACGCGCAGCAGATCGTAAACAGGTTATTAGGCCGTTCACACTCACGGAGATTTTCTATGGCGCACTATCTGGTGGAATTGTACAGCCCGAAACCGGCTTGGCTGTCTTTGAGTTTTTTGCACCGCACCGACTTCCTGGATCAGGTGAAAAGCAATATCGAGGCGCTGCCCGGCCTGGGCATTCAACTGCTGACCTTGAGCCAGATCTCGGCCGACGCCGATCAGGCGACGCCCTATCGCTTCCTGGGCGTTTGGAGCTTGCCCAACCGGGAGGCCTGTGAGGCGATGCTGGCCGGCATCCGCGCCAGCGGCTGGTACGACTATTTCGACCACGTCAACGCGGTGGGCGCGGCCGGCGGCGTGGACGTGCATCTGGCGGACCTGCTGCAAGTCAAGTAAGGCCGGCCGCGGGCTGCCGGATCATAGGCGGCCCGCAGGCTTACCGCGCCGCGGCGTAGGCAGTCAGAATGTGTTCGAAGGCGCCGCTAGGCTCGGGCCTGGCCGGTCGCCGTGCAAACCCCAATATCATGGTCGCGAGAGCGGCAACCGTTTTTCAGGAATATTTGGCTGTGATGTAGCTGCGGCAGAAGCGGGCGGTCATGCCCGCGATCAGCGCGCTGGCGTCGTCGATGTCGGTGAGCGCGCGCTTGGGCGGCGGGTTTTCCGACGCGCCGTGGCGGGCGTAGATGCCCAGAATGCTGGTGTTATTGCAGGCGGCGGTGAACAGGCTGAGCTGTTCCGGATCCGCGAAGGCGTCGATGCCGACGTCGATCTCTTTGGCGTAGTGTTTGACGCTGTCCAGTATCTTGTTCAGCGTACTCCAGGCCAGCACTTTTTCCAGCGTGGTGTTGGTGGAAATCAAGCCCAGCAGGAACCGCAGATCGCGCAGGCAGACATCGTGCTTGGCCAGATAGAGCAGGTAGGACGGGTAGCGTTGGCGCGGATTCTCGTAACGGGTGTGAATCTGGTCGATCCTGGGATTGCGGCTGAACGGCTCTTCTTCTATCCGATGGGCGCTGATGGGATAGCTGCAGCCGTTCTCATAAGCGCTGAAGCCCAGGAACTGGACGGGCATGCTGCTTACGCTGCCGGCGGCGGCGCGCAAGGCACCGTTGAGCAGCAGCTGCAGGCTGTAGAGGCGTTGGGAAACGTGCTCGGGGTCTTCTAGTTCGTCGATGTGGCGCGAATAGGCGTAGAACTGCATGCCGATGTGGTCGTTCTCGTAGCCCAGGTCGATGTCGTTGCCGAAGAAATTATGAGCGAAATCGGGATAGTAGCCGCCGGCGGCGATGGTGATTTCCCATTTGTGTACTGGCGACATGAAGCTTCCCTGGCGGTGGCTGGAGGGGGATGGTTGCGGGCGCGGGCCGCGCTAGGGGCCGGATGCTAGCATAGCTTGAGTCCAAGCGCATAAATTGCTTGGGCCTGCGAGACTTTGGTCATGTCCGGCGCAGTGTTGATCGGGGGAGAGGATGGCGCTTGAAGATTTAAGCCCGGCGCCGACGTTGCCGGTCCGGCATGGCAATGGTCTGCTTTTGCGGGCGGCGGTTGCGGAGGAGATGGATGCCGTTTATCTGATGGGGCGGGATGTTTGGGGCGAGGGCTGCTCCGAGGCCGAGTATCTGCGAATCTGCCGGGATTCGCATAAGTATCGACGCGGCAGCTGGCATGTGTTGGCGGATACGGATGGAGGCTTGCTGTGTTCGGCGATTGCCTATCGCTTGCCGTCGCTGGCGGAACGGGAGGCAGTTGGCATCGGTTCGATCGCCACGGCGCCTGCCAGGCGTGGTCAGGGCTTTGCCAGCCTATTTTTGAAGGAAGTGTTGAGCGCCTACCGAGAACAATGCTTGGCGGAGGTGTTTTTGCTGTACGCCGATATCCATCGCGAGTTTTACCGACGCTTTGGCTTCCGAGTCTTGCCTGAGGCTTTGCAAGCGCGCGGCGATGCGCTGGGGATGGTGCTATGCGCGCCGGAGCTGTGGGAGGACGCCATGCTGGCGCTGGCTGAGCGTCCTCTTGGATATTTCTGATCGGAAGCGGGAAACTGGGCGTGCGGGTTTCCGCCGGCGCCTGCCTGCGCGGGCGCCGGCGGCGTCAGAACAAGCTGGGCTGCGCGCCTTGCGGATGATCGATCACCGCCTCGGTGCTCCCTTCGGCCAGCAGCAGGCTGACGCGTTCGTGGTTGCGCAGCTCTTCCGGAGATTTGACCGCGGTGCCGTCCTGTTTTTGCACGATGGCGTAGCCGCGGGCCAGCACCGCTTCAGGGTTGAGCGCCAACAGAGTGGCGGCCAGGGTGTCCAGCTTCTGGGTTTGCCGGTTGAGCAGATCCCGGCGCGCGCGTTGCAGGCGGGTTTGCAGCCGGTCCAGCGTTTGCGCTGTTTGGGCCAAGTCCGGCCGACGGCGCTGCAGCTTGCTGTCCGCCAGTTGCAGCGCCCAACGCCGTTGTTCGAACAGGCTGCCCAGCCGGCGTTGCAGCCGCTCTTGCTGGCGCTGCAGCGCTTCGCGCTGGCGTTGCAGCTTTTCGCCGGGGTGGGCCAGCCTGCGCGCCAGATAGTCCAGCTGCTGGGATTTGTCGGTCAGCAGGCGGCCGAGCGCGCGCTCCAGGCCGCGCTTGGCGGTTTCGAGCTGAGCGTTCAGGTGCTCGCGGCTGGGGGACACCAATTCCGCGGCGGCGGTGGGCGTGGGCGCGCGTTTGTCGGCGACGAAGTCGCAGATGGTGAAGTCGGTTTCGTGGCCGACGCCGCTGACGGTGGGAATGGGGCTGGCGGCCACCGCGCGGGCGACGATTTCCTCGTTGAACGACCATAAGTCCTCGATGCTGCCGCCGCCGCGGCAGACGATGAGCACGTCCACCTCGCGGCGTTCGCCGGCGCGTCGGATGGCGTCGGCCACTTGTTGGGCCGAGCCTTCGCCCTGCACCTGAGCCGGGTAGAGAATGACTGGGATGGAGGGCATGCGGCGGCGCAGGGTGCTGACCACGTCGCGCAAGGCGGCGGCGGCGGGCGAGGTGACGATGCCGACGGCGGAGGGGTGCGGCGGCAGCGGGCGCTTGCTCGCGGGGTTGAACAAGCCCTCCGCCTGCAGCTTGGCTTTGAGCTTTTCAAAGGCTTCGTACAAACGGCCCAGGCCGGCGGAGCGCATCTGGTCGACGTTGATCTGGAAATCGCCGCGGGCCTCGTACAGGGTGACGGTGCCCTTGAGCTCCACCTGCATGCCTTCCGCAGGGCGGAAGGGCAGTTGCGACACTTTGCCGCGGAACATCACGCAGCGCACTTGGGCGCCGCCGTCTTTCAAGGAAAAATAAGCGTGTCCGGACGCGGCCAGGGTGAGGTTGGAAATCTCGCCGCCTATCCACATCGGCGGCAGTCCGCTTTCCAGCAGATCGCGCGCCATGCGGTTGAGGGAGGAGACGCTGATGACGTCGTTCTGGGGTGCGGTAAAAAACATGATTGTCAAGTGATCCACAGCGGTGGGTGGAAAATATTTTCAGCTAAAGCGAGTTGCAACTTGGCTTGCGTAGCGTTTGATATCTCTAAAAAAATCAATAAAATCAACAACTTGATTGTTTTCTTATCCAGGGTGGCCTTAGGCTCAAAACGGCTTGGCGCTTGGCTTGAGGGCATATTTGCACAGTTTTATCAACAAAGTTATCCACAGGGGTTTCGGTTTCAATCCTGTGACATTAATTTTTCCTGTAAAAACAAGGGGCAAGGCTTTTTGCCTCAGAGTCGCTGTCCTTGTTTGTCTTGATGTTGCTCAAGTAAGCGCTTTCTTCTTTCGTCCGCAGGCCATGCCGAAGGCTTGGCATTGTCGCTTCATTATGCCTTTGGATTGGCTGGCCGGCCGCCTGGCCGAGCCCGGCGTTTTCCATCCCAAGGCAGGTTTACGATCTTGCGAGCCTGAGCGATAAAAGCGCCGAGGCCGGGAAAGCGGCACGCGGTTTCCGGCCCTAGCCGCTGTGCGCGGCTGCGCCATCCGGGATAGACTCCGAACCGCTGTTTAGGAACTCAACTCCTTCAACAGTTCCTTGACCCTGACCACGCGCAGCGCCACGTCCTGAATGTCGGCCTCCACGCGCAGCTTGTCCTGCCCCGCCAGCCGGTAATTGCGCTTGGTTTGCAGCAGCTGGATGATTTTCATCGGGTCTATCGGCGGGTTCTTGGCGAAGTGGACCTGAATGGCCACCTCGCTGGCGTCCAGCTTTTGCACGCCCAAGGGCTTGGCCAGCAGGCGCAGGCGGTGGCTGTCTATCAGAGTCTTCACGGTTTGCGGCGGCAAGCCGAAGCGGTCGATCAGTTCTTCGTGGATGTCGTCGATTTCCTGCTCGCTTTCGCAGGTGGCCAGCCGCTTGTACAGCACCAGCCGCTCGTGCACGTCGGGGCAATAGCCGTCAGGCAGCAGCGCCGGGCTGTGCATATTGATTTCGGTGGTGACGCCCAGAGGCGCGTCCAGGTCGGGGGTGCGGCCTTTCTTGAGATCGCGCACCGCCTGCTTGAGCATTTCGGTGAACAGGGAGAAGCCCACTTCCTGCATCTCGCCGGACTGGCCTTCGCCCAGCACTTCGCCGGCGCCGCGGATTTCCAGATCGTGCATCGCCAAGTAGAAGCCTGCGCCCAGTTCCTCGGACATCTGGATGGCTTCCAACCGTTTCATCGCATCCTTGGTGATGCCCTCCGGGGTCAGCAGATAGGCGTAGGCCTGGTGGTGGCTGCGGCCGACGCGGCCGCGCAGCTGGTGCAACTGGGCCAGGCCGAACTTGTCGGAGCGGTTGATCAGAATGGTGTTGGCGTTGGGGATGTCGATGCCGGTTTCAATGATGGTGGAGCACAGCAGCACATTGAAGCGCTGTTGCAGGAAGTCGCGCATCACTTGTTCCAGCTCGCGTTCGCGCAATTGGCCGTGGGCCACGCCAATGCGGGCCTCCGGCACCAGTTCCGCCAGCTTTTCCCGCATGTTTTCTATGGTGTCCACCTCATTGTGCAGGAAGAACACCTGGCCGCCGCGCTTGAGTTCGCGCAGCACCGCTTCGCGTATCACGCCGTTGGCCATCGGGCTGACGAAGGTTTTCACCGCCAGCCGGCGGCTGGGAGCGGTGGCGATGACGGAGAAGTCGCGCAGCCCTTCCAGCGCCATCGACAGGGTGCGCGGAATCGGCGTCGCGGTCAGCGTCAGCACGTCGACGTTGGCGCGCAGCCGCTTGAGCTGTTCTTTCTGGCGCACGCCGAAACGGTGCTCCTCGTCGATGATGACCAGGCCCAGATTCTTGAACTGGATATCCGGCTGCACCAGCTTGTGGGTGCCGATGACGATGTCGACGCCGCCGTCGGCCAGGCCGGCCAGCGAGGCCTTGCTTTCCTTGGCGCTGCGGAAGCGGGATAGTTCGGCGATTTTCACCGGCCAGTCGGCAAAGCGGTCGGAGAAGTTCTGGAAATGCTGTTCCGCCAGCAGGGTGGTGGGCACCAGCACCGCCACCTGTTTGCCGCCGAGGACAGCGACGAAGGCGGCGCGCAGCGCGACTTCGGTCTTGCCGAAGCCGACGTCGCCGCAGACCAGCCGATCCATCGGCTTGCCGGAGCACATGTCTTGCACCACGGCTTCGATGGCGCTGGCCTGGTCCGGGGTTTCTTCGAAGCCGAAACCGGCGGAGAAGGCGTCGTAGTCTTGATGGGACAGGCTGAAGCTGTGCCCTTCCCGCGCGGCGCGTTGCGCGTAGAGGTTGAGTAGTTCGGCGGCGGTGTCGCGGGCTTTTTCCGCGGCGCGCTTCTTGGCTTTTTCCCAGGCCGGGTTGCCCAGCTTGTGCAGGTGGATCTGGTCCGCCGCGCCGCCGGCGTAGCGGGAGATCAGGTGCAGTTGGCTGACGGGCACATAGAGGGTGGCGCTGTCCGCGTACTCCAGTTGCATGAGTTCGGTTTCACCCTCGCCCAGGTCCATGGACACCAGGCCGACGTAGCGGCCGATGCCGTGCTGCTCATGCACCACCGGGTCGCCGGCCTTGACTTCGGCCAGGTCGCGCAGCATGGAGTCGGAGCCGACGCGCGTGCTTTTGCGGCGGGTGTGGCTGCGCGCCACATGCTGGTACAGCTCTGATTCGGTGACTACGGCGATGCCGGCGCCGGGCAGGGCGAAACCGGTGTAGAGCGGGGCCACGCTGAGCGCCAGCGGTATATCGCCGGCGATGAATTCGGCCCAGCCGTCCACCGGGCGCGGCTTGATGCCGTGCTCTTGCAAGAACTGGTGGACGGTTTCGCGGCGGCCCAGGCTTTCCACGGTGATCAGGGTGCGCTGACGGTCGCTGCGGATGAAGGCGTCCAACTTGTGCAGCGGCTGCTCGGCGCGGCGCTCCACCGCCAGCTCCGGCAGCGGGGCGCAGCCTTCCGCGAGTTCGCCGTCGCCGGCCAGTTCGATGCGGGCGTAGGGTTTGAGCCGCGCCATCAGTTCGTCCGGGCGAAGGAAGATGTCGGCCGGCGGCAGCACCGGGCGTTCCAGATCGCCGCGCGCCATGTCGTAGCGGCTTTCCACGTCTTGCCAGAAGACGTTGGCGGCGTGTTGTACATCGTGGTGCAACACAATCAGCGCGTCGTCGCCCAAGTAGTCGAACAGGGTGGCGGTGTCGTCGAAGAACAGCGGCAGGAAGTATTCGATGCCGGCCGGCCACAGGCCTTGGGAGACGTCTTTGTAGATGCGGCTCTTGCTGGGGTCGCCTTCGATGCGTTCGCGGTAGCGCTGGCGGAAGGCGGTGACGCCGCTTTCATCCGCCGGGTACTCCCGCGCCGGCAGCATGCGGATTTCAGGCACCGGGTACAGGGTGCGCTGGTTGTCCGGATCGAAGGTGCGCAGGCTGTCGATTTCGTCGTCGAACAGATCAATGCGGTAAGGCAGCGCCGAGCCCATTGGGAACAGATCGATCAGGCCGCCGCGGATGGAGAATTCTCCCGGGGCCATCACCTGAGTGACGTGGTGGTAGCCGGCGGTAACCATATTGGCGCGCAGCTGTTCCACGTCCAGCCGCTGCTTGGCCTGCAGGAAAAAGGTGCGTCCCAGCAAATAGCTTATCGGCGCCAGCCGCGTCATCGCGGTGCCGACCGGGGCGATGATCACATCGCATTCGCGCTGATGGATTTGCCACAAGGTGGCCAGCCGTTCGCTGACCAGTTCGCCGTGGGGGGAGAAGTGGTCGTAGGGCAGGGTTTCCCAGTCGGGCAGCAGCGCCACGCGCAGAGAGGGCGCGAAGAACGGGGCTTCGGCTTGCAGGCGCTGGGCGGATTGCGCGTCGGCGGCGAGGATGAGCAGCGGACGCCGCTGGGCTGCGAGGCGGGCGACGATGTTGGCGTCCAGCCCGGCGGGCAGGCGTCCGTGACGAGTTTTCTGACTGGCGGGAGGTATCCGCGGGAGATTATCCAACATGCAGCTTCACTAGTTTTGGCGGTTTCGGGCTTGGCGGTTTCGGGATTATAGCAGCCGTCCGGCACGCGCCGTTTGCTCTGCTTGCGCGGGGCGGGCGCGGCTTGTGTTCGACGGAGTGAATATTTTCATTGCCATTGTCTGGCTGCATTCGGCAATTGCATATATTGTATGTCAGCCGGGTGGTTTTGTTTTTCATTTGGCATGTATGCGCTTGATAAGTTAATGCAAAATTAATTGCGGCGCGCGGCAGGGCGCCGGCGCGAATGGGGGCGGGGTGGCGTGACAGTCGGATCGGCTTGCCGGGACGCGGCGGTGTTTCTGGGGTTTTTGGCGTGCACGGCATTCTGGCCGCGCGAGCCGGTATTGGGATTTTCGCTGGCGGCCTTTTTGGCTCACGGCGTATGGAGTTATCGTTTTTTGCGTCGCGGCTGGCGGCAGTCCTGGTGGTGGCCGCTGGCCGCCGCCGCGCTGGCCGCGCAATGGTCGTCGCCGCAATGGGCCGCGCTGCTGCTGATCAGTCTGTACGCGTTGGGGCCCGGCTTGTACGCGGCTGGTTTGCGCGGGGGGCTGGCGGTGCGCCAGCCGGCGGACTTGTTGCGGCTGCTGTTGCGTTTGGCCTGCTATCCCTCGGTGCTGCTGGCCGGCTTGGCCGCCGGCGCCGGATGGCGCTGGTTCGGCATGGAGGGCTTGTGGTCGTGGGCGGCGCAGGCTTGGGGCGTGTCCGGCCTGGCCCTGTCCTTGTGCGTGCCGCCGGCCTTGTATGCGTCCGGCGCGCCGCCGACGCGGCGTCAGGTGTTGGAAACCGGCCTGATCCTGGCTTTGGCCAGCGTGGTGTGGCTCAGCCTGCTGGGCAGTAGCCTCGCCTATTCGCTGCCCTGCCAACTGTTGTTCTTTCCTCTGATGTTGTGGGCGGCCTTCCGCGTGGGTTTCCGCGGCGCGGCGCTGGTCGGGGCCTGGGTGCTCGGCCTGTTGTCGCTGTACGTGCTGGCGCCGGAGTTGACCATGCACGCCAGCGTGCTCAACGGCGCCAGCGAGGTGGCGCTGACCTTGGCCTTGAGCTGCGCGACTTTGCTGGTATCGGTGTTGGCCGATGGCCATCGTCAGAACGAGAGCGCGCTGCGTGAGTTTCGCGCCAGGGTGGAATCCCTGGTCAACAACAGTCCCAATATGATGTCGCTGAAGGGCCTAGACGGCAGCTTTCTGCTGGCCAACGCCGCCTATGCGCGCCGGGTGGGCCGCTCGCCGCAGGGCATGCAGGGCTTGACGGTGGAAGAGCTGTTCGACGTGGTGGACGCCGCGCAGATCCGAGAGCAGGACGCCGTGGTGCTGTCCTGTCTGGAGCCGCGCCAGTTTGAAGAGAGCTTCCTGTTCAACGGCGTGCTCAGCCATTTGCTGGTTACCAAGTTTCCCCTGTTCGACGCTCATGGCCGCCCGGCCGGGGTGGGTAGCGTGGATACCGACATCACGCAGACCCGCCAGGAACAAAAAGCCAAGCGCGAGGCGGAGGAGCGTTACCGCGCGCTGGTGGAGCAATCGCTGGTGGGCATTTACATTCTGCAGGACGAGAAGCTGATCTACGCCAATCCCAAGCTGGCCGCCATCGTCGGCTATCAGCCCAAGGAGCTGGAAGGCATGGCGATGGACCTGTTGCTGGTGCCGGGCGAGGCGGTGCGCATCCGTCAGCAGATCGTCAAGCGCTACCGCGAGAACATCGCGGTGCTGCAGTACGGCACCCGCGCGGTGCGCAAGGACGGCGTGGTGGTGGACGTGGAGATCCACAGCCGCTTGTTCGACTACGAGGGCAAGAAGGCCATCATCGGCGTGGTGATGGATATTTCCGAACGATTGGCGGCGGACGCCAATCTGCGGCTGGCGGCCAAGGTGTTCGAAAACTCGGCGGAAGGCATTCTGTTGATGGACGCCGAGGCGCGCATCATCGCGGTCAACCACGCTTTCAGCCGGATCACCGGTTACGCAGAGGCCGAGGCGCTGGGGAAGATATCGCGCATCTTTGGAGATCAGAAGCAGCTGGGCCGGCAGGCGATGCTGGAAGCGCTGGCGGGCGGCGGCCATTGGCAGGGCGAGATGCAGGACCGCCGCAAGAGCGGCGAGTGGTATCCGGCCGAACTGGCGATTTCGGCGGTGCGCGACGCCGGCGGCGCGCTCAGCAATTACGTGGCGGTGTTTTCCGACATCACCTTGAGGAAGCAATCCGAGGAACGCTTGCAGTTCCTGGCCAATCACGATCCGCTGACGCAACTGCCCAACCGCAGCAGCCTGACCGCGCGGCTGGACGAAGCCATCATCAGCCTGGATTGCGTCAGCGGCTCGCTGGCGGTGATGTTCATCGATCTGGACCGCTTCAAGTTGATCAACGACTCCTTCGGTCATCAGGCCGGCGACGAATTGTTGCGCGAGACGGCGTTGCGTTTGCAGCGGGCGGTGGGCGCGCGCGGCCTGCTGGCGCGGCTGGGCGGCGACGAGTTTACTCTGGTGATGACAGGGTTCAAGGACGCCGCCGCCCTGGTGGCCGCCGCAGAGGACACGCTGGCGGCGCTGGGCCAGCCGCTGCGGCTGGAAAATCACGAAGTCTACGTTACCGGCAGCATAGGCATCAGCGTCTACCCCAACGACGGCACCGACGCCCAAACCCTGCTCAAGAACGCGGACGTGGCGATGTACCGCGCCAAGGAGGCGGGCAAGAACACCTATCAGTTCTTCGCCGCGGAAATGAACACCCAAACCTTCGAACGCCTGCTGTTGGAGAACGGCTTGCGCCTGGCTCTGGAGCGGGGCGAACTGGAGCTGCACTACCAGCCGCAGGTGGATGCTGTCAGCCGCCAGGTGCTGGGCGCGGAGGCGCTGATCCGCTGGCGCCATCCGCAACTGGGTTTGGTGTCGCCGTGCCGCTTCATTCCGTTGGCCGAGGAAACCGGCCTGATCAAGCCCATAGGCGACTGGGTGCTGCAAGAGGCCTGCCGCCAATTGGCGGCTTGGGACCGTCAGGGCTTGTCGGTGCCGCGGCTGGCGGTGAATCTGTCCGCGCGCCAGTTCGAACAGCAGATGCTGCCGTTCAAGGTGGCGGACGCGCTGAGGGCCGCGGGCCTGTCCGCCGCACGGCTGGAACTGGAAATCACCGAAAGCATGATCATGCTCAATCCGGTGGAGGCGGTGCGCCAACTAGGCGAATTGAAGGCCTTGGGCGTGGGCCTGTCCATTGACGATTTCGGCACCGGTTATTCCTCGTTGTCCAATCTGAAGCGTTTCCCGCTGGACACCTTGAAGATCGACCAATCCTTCGTCGAAGGCTTGCCGGACGACGACGACAACGCCGCCATCGCCGAGGCGATTCTGGCGATGGCGCGCAAGTTGCAATTCCAGGTGGTGGCGGAGGGCGTGGAGAGCGAGCGCCAGGCGCAATTCCTCACCAGCAAGGGTTGCGCCTTGCTGCAGGGCTATCACTTCGGCCGCCCGGTGCCGGCCGCGGAATTGCCGGCCTTGCTGGCCGGCATCGTCGCCGTGGGCGAGCAGCGGCAACTGGAACTGATGTCCGGGGTGGAGGTGTTGGGCAGCTGAAAGCAAGCCGGTTTTGCCCTGAACCGCCGCGCGCTCTAAAATGGCGGGATTGTCATTAGAGAATCGCCATGAGCAACAAACGCCTGATCCACGGCTTTCACGCCATCAATGCCCGTTTGTGGCAGAACCCCAAGAGCCTGCTGGAAATCTGGCTGGCCGGAGGCCGCCACGACGCCCGCGCCAAGGCGGTGCTGGACAAGGCCGCCGAGGAAGGCATCAAGCTGCACATCGTCGATAAGGAACGTTTGGACAGCATGACCGGCAACGCCCGCCACCAGGGCGTGGCGGCGATGATAGACGCCAGCCGCAACTTCGTGCACCTGGACGATGTGCTGGACAATCTGAGCGAACCGCCCTTGTTGCTGATCCTGGACGGCGTGACCGATCCGCACAATCTGGGCGCTTGCCTGCGGGTGGCGGATGCGATGGGCGCGCACGCGGTGATCGCGCCCAAGGACCGTTCCGCCGGCCTCAACGCCACCGTGTCCAAAGTAGCGTGCGGCGCGGCGGAGGTGATTCCCTATCTCACGGTCACCAATCTGGCGCGCACTTTGCGAGACCTGAAAGACGCCGGCATCTGGATCGCCGGCACCACCATGGAGGCGGATACCGACCTCTACCACTGCGACGCCGCCGGCCCGCTGGCCTGGGTGATGGGTTCGGAAGGCGAGGGCATGCGCCGGTTGACCCGCGAGCACTGCGACGTGCTGGTGTCCATTCCGATGTTCGGCACCGTGGAAAGCCTGAACGTGTCTGTATCCGCCGGCATGGTGCTGTCGGAAAGCCGCCGCCAGCGCACTCTGGCGCGGGTCAAGGCCGATTGAGCCCTGGCCGCCCGCACCGCCAAGCCCCCGTCCTCGGGGGCTTTTTCTTGGGCGCTCGGTTTGACTGTGATCAGATGCGAGCCTAAAAAAGTAGACAGAATACGGAACCGATCTGGCGCCGCCGCAGTCTTGTTGATACCTTACCTGGGTATCCTATTTGCGAGAGGGGAGTGCAGTGATGGATAGACGTGGATTCATCGGCGCCGGCGCGGCGTTGGCTCTGGTTCCGTTGTTGCGGCAGGCCTGGGCGGCGCAGCCGTCCGCCGTCGATCATGCGGCGATGGGGCATGGCGGCATGGGCGCGGCGGCGGAGACGATGCCGGCTGCGGCCGCTTTGGGCCTGCCGGCGGGCCTGGCTTTGCCGGCCCTGCCGCTGCTGCGCAATCAGAGCGCCTTGCCCGGCGTGTTTCAAGCTGGTTTGAGCGCCGGCGCGCAAGCGTTGCCGCTGCTGCCGGGCAAGCCCGCCACCGTGTTCTGGAGCTATAACGGTCAGGTGCCGGGGCCGACGATAGAAGTGTTTGAAGGCGACGAGGTGAGGCTGCATTTCGAAAACCGCCTTTCCCAGCCCACCACCATTCATTGGCACGGCCTGCCGATTCCGGCGGATCAGGATGGCAATCCGCAAGACCCGGTGCCGGCCGGGCAAAGCCGCGAATACCGTTTCACCTTGCCGCAAGGCTGCGCCGGCAGCTATTGGTATCACCCGCACCCGCACGGCCATACCGCCGAGCAGGTGTATATGGGGCTGGCCGGCGTGTTCGTGGTCAAGAGCCGCAGCGATCCGCTGGCGCATCTGCCGGAGCAAAGGCTGGTGTTGTCGGACTTGAAGCTGGACGCCGACGGCAAGATCGCGGCCAGCAGCGAAGCCGATCGCATGGACGGCCGCGAAGGCCAGTTCCTGCTGGTCAACGGCGCTTGGAGGCCGCATTTGACGCTGGGCGCGGGCGAGCGCCAACGTTGGCGGATTTGGAACGCCACCAGCGCGCGCGTGCTCAAGCTGGCCCTGCCCGGTCACGAACTGGAACTGGTCGGCAGCGACGGCGGTCTGCTGCAGCGGCCGCGCCGCATCGACAGCCTCTCGCTGCCGCCTGGCGCCCGCGCCGAATTGGTGGTGACCGGACGCTTCGCGCCGGGCCATGGCGCCGGCTTGTTGGCTCTGCCGTACCGGCGCGGCAAGATGATGTCGGCCGAGCAGGAAGACACCCTGACGCTGCTGGAGCTGCGTCGCGGGGCCGCGGCCAAAACCACTGCGCCGCTGCCGGCGAGGCTGCGCGAGATCGAGCTCTTGGGCGAGCCCGCGGTGCGGCGCAAAGTGGTGCTATCCGAGGACATGGCTAATCCCGCCGCGATGTTCCTAATCAACGGCAAGACCTTCGACATGGAACGAGCTGACTTCCTGGGCAAGGTGGGCACGGTGGAGGAGTGGGAGATCGTGAACGAAGCGGATATGGACCACCCCTTCCATATTCACGGCACCCAGTTCCAGGCGCTGGCGCGCCGCAAGGACGGCGTCTGGCGCGATGAGCCGTTCCTGGCTTGGCGCGACGTGGCCAATGTCTCCGCCGGCGAGACGCTGCGACTGCGTTTTCGTCAGGACATGCCGGGCCTGCGCATGTTCCACTGCCACATCCTCGAACACGAGGACGCCGGGATGATGGGCATGCTGAAAGTAGAGGCCTAGGCGACCGTGCGCAACTGCGTCACAATGACAGTTGCCCGGCCTGTCTTAAGCATGGCCGGGCTTGCTTTGAACTCGCTTGAATTGGGATGGACATGACGCAAGAAAAACCGCAGGACGGCTGTTGCGACGCAGCGGCCCCGCTTTCCGATAAAACCGTGGTGCAGCCGGGGAAGAGCGCGCTGATCAAGAGGCTGGCGCGCATTGAGGGCCAGGTGCGCGGCATCAGCGGCATGGTAGAGGCGGATCGCTACTGCGTGGATATCCTGACCCAAGTGGCGGCGGTGAAGTCGGCGTTGGACGCGGTGTCCATGCAACTGCTGGAAAATCACATGAAAGGCTGCGTGGCGCGCGCGCTGCATCAGGGCGACGCCACCGGCATGGTGACCGAACTGATAGACGTGGTCAAAAAAGTGCGCTGAACCGCGCCGTCGCAAAGGAGTGCGTATGAAAACCCCGCTCGTCGTTTTGCTGTCCCTCGTTTCCGCGCTGGCCGCGGCGGGGCCTATCCCGTTCGAGGTCTACATCAAGTTGCACAAGGGCATGTCCGAGGCCGAATTGATGTCTCAGGCCGGCGCGCCCGATTACAGCAGCAACGGCCCGACGGTCAAAACCAAGGACGCCAACGTGGTGGTGGAAACCAGCGCCCGCACGCTGTCCTGGCTGGCCAACGACGAGGTTCCCTACACCACCACCGTGACCTTGAGCAATGGGGTGGTGATGGACATCTCGCGTGACAAAAAGCTCTGATAAGCTGTTTACGATCTGCTGCGCGTCGTGGAGCGTTACACGGTGAGTACCCCTTCGAAATGCTCATGTACCACTTGACCATTCTGCTTTCTCAGCCGTTTTCGCCTTGTCTCGCCTCGTCTTGCGAGATCGTAAACACGTTCTGAGAACCTGTTTGCCCGCGTCCGCGAGACAGTTGCAGACCCCAGGCCGCCATCTTTGCCACAAGCGCATCCTCCCGCGGCGCGGAAGGCACTGATTTTATTTGCTTGTCACCGTCTAAGCGCGTAGAATGCTGCGGTTTCAACCCCTTGCCTTTTGCAACTGCATGGCAAAAGGCTTCAATAGCCACAAGGAGTTAACATGCGTCATTACGAAATCGTGTTCATCGTCCACCCGGACCAGAGCGAACAGGTTCCGGCCATGATCGAGCGCTACAAGGGCATGGTTCTGGCCGCTGAGGGCAAGATCCATCGTCTGGAAGACTGGGGCCGCCGTCAACTGGCTTACCCGATCCAGAAGCTGCACAAAGCTCACTACGTTCTGATGAACGTAGAGTGCCAGTCCGAAACCCTGGCCGAGATCGAACACGCCTTCAAGTTCAACGACGCTGTTCTGCGTCACCTGACCATCAAGCTGGATCGCGCGGTTACCGAAGCGTCCCCGATGATGAAGGACGAAAAGGCCAAGAACCTGCTGGACGCCCAGCAGCCGGCAGCCGAGGCTGAAGCTTCCGCCTAATCGGCGAGGAGCGAGGTCTTGCAGAACCGTCTGGCGCTGACCGCCACGGTCGACCGCGAGGATGCGCTGAGATACACCCCCGCCGGCTTGCCGGTGTTGGAAATGTGGCTCAAGCATCAGTCTAGACAGACAGCTTACGGTTTTGATCGGGATGTGGCCTGCGAAATACAGGCCGTGCTGATAGGCGAAGAAGCTCGGAAATTTTCCGGGAAACTGGCGGGAAACACGGTGAACCTCACCGGCTTTCTGTCCCAGCGCAGCCTCAGGAATCCGCGGTTAGTGCTCAATATCGAATATGTTGAATTTGTAAAAGGTTAGTCAAAATGGCTCGTCAACTCTTCAAGCGCAAGAAGTTCTGCCGCTTCACGGCAGAAGGCATCAAGGAAATCGACTACAAATCCGTTGATCTTCTGAAAGACTTCATCGCCGAAAACGGCAAAATCATCCCGGCTCGCATCACCGGCACCAAGGCCCGCTACCAGCGTCAGCTGACCACTGCTATCAAGCGTGCTCGCCTCCTGGCCTTCCTGCCGTACACCGACCAGCACTAAGCCGGGAAAGGAACTTAAAAGATGCAAATCATTCTGCTCGAAAAAGTTGCCAACCTGGGTCAACTGGGTGATGTGGTTAAAGTCAAGGATGGTTACGGTCGTAACTTCCTGATCCCGCAAGGCAAAGCCAAGCGCGCTACCGAAGCCAACCTGAAAGAGTTCGACGCTCGCCGCGCCGAACTGGAAGCTAAGCAAGCCGAGATCCTGGCCGATGCCAAGGTTCGCGCCGAGAAGCTGAACGAAGCGGTTGTCACCATCGCTCAGAAAGCCGGCGTTGACGGTCGTCTGTTCGGTTCCGTGACCAACGCCGACGTTGCTGAAGCCGTGACCGCCTTTGGCGTGCCGGTTAAGCGTTTCGAAGTTCGCCTGCCGAACGGCCCGTTCAAGGCCATCGGCGAGTACGACATCGAGATCGCTCTGCATCACGACGTTGTTACCCCGATCAAGATCGTGGTTGTCGCCGAAGCTTAATTTCCGTTTTCGGGAATCGCTTTACGAAAAAGCCCGCTCATTCGAGCGGGCTTTTTGTTTGGGCGCGCGCGGCGTTTCAGTCGTCCTGATTCAGCACCAGGCGCGCGCGCAGGCCGGGGGCATCGGCCTCGGCGATGGACAGCAGGCGGTCGATATTAGGATGCTTGCCCGGATTGGCGCGGGCGTCTGGCGTGTGTTCGGCGTAAAGCGCCAGCCCTTCGCGCGCGGCCTTGCGGTCAATGTGGCCGTGATTCTTGATCAGGGCGTGGTAAACGCGCACCGAACCGGCGGTGCCGGGCTGATTGTCCAGCCGGCCGACCGGCTCGCCGCTGGCGTCCAGCAGGACGATGGCGCGGATGTCGTCGACAGCGGGCAGGGTGTTGAGAATGTCCTTGAAAACGCTTGCTTGCATGATGTGGTTTCCTATTGTCGTTATCGTGGCGGGCTGCCGCGGCTGCCCGTTGAGTGGCGGGGTGTTGCGTATGGACCGTGGAGCAGATCAGAGCCGGATGCAAAACCGCTGAGTGTAGCCGGATGTTAG
Source organism: Chromobacterium fluminis (assembly GCF_011602385.1). Taxonomy (NCBI): domain Bacteria; kingdom Pseudomonadati; phylum Pseudomonadota; class Betaproteobacteria; order Neisseriales; family Chromobacteriaceae; genus Chromobacterium; species Chromobacterium fluminis. Next base: position 238,330 of record NZ_JAAOMA010000002.1, read on the forward strand.
GCGTCGGGGAGACTGAGAAAGTTCAGGCGGTCGCCGTGCGCCGCACATTTTTGGTGCATCCTATTGGGCTGTCTGCCTTGATTTGGTGCAATTTATGCCGCCAGCTCTTCATTACACCATGCTTTGGATGATTTTGTGTTGCAAATTTGTTAATGAATCAAAGGCTTGGCCTATGATTGTTAACTTGGCACGGCAATTGCTAAATATAAAGCGATCTGGTGACGCCAGGGCATGGCCCGGCGTCTCGCGCCAGTCTCCAAAGGGGATAAGAGAGCGGCACAGCCGCCTTGGATCGGGGTCGATCGGCGAAGCCGACGGCCCCGTTTCATTTTTAGCGCGTCACGGCTGCTCGCCCACCAGGTAACGCTGGCTCATCCGCTTGAAGTGCTCTCCGCCGGCCTGGCGCAGGCATTCGAACAACACCATTTCCTTGCTGACGATAACGGCGCCGGCGTCGCGCATCCGCTGCAAACCCAACTCGATGTCGGACACCTTGCGGCTGGATACCGCGTCCGCCACCACGAAGACCTGTTTATCCCGTTCCAGCAGCTCCAACACGGTTTGCAGCACGCAAACATGAGCCTCCATGCCGCAGACGATGATTTGCGGCCGGGTCAGAACCGTCTCCGGCAGACAGCTCGCCGCAACGCAGGAGAAGTGGGTTTTCTCTACCACATGCGGGTCCGGCGCTTGGGCGAGCAGTTCCGGCAGAGTGTGCCCCAGGCCGCGGGGGTATTGCTCGGAAAACACTACCGGCAGGCCGTGATCGGCGGCCACGCCGATCAGCCAGCGACAGCGCGCCGCCATGCCGGCCGCGTCCACTACCGCCGGTGCCAGCTTTTCCTGGATGTCCACCACCAGCAGGCTGGCCTGTTCCTTGTGCATCAGCATCCTATGCTCCTTTTGTTTATTGGGCTTGGTCGCGGTGTTCAGGATACCGCTTTTGGCCCGGCCATGCGCCATCACGGAATCTGATTGTCATTGTTCTTGCTGTTGCGAGCTTCTCCCGGTCATGATGGTGATTTTTGAATTGCAATCTTCGGGGGAATGTTATGCACGATTTGCTGATCAGGAAGGTTGAGCCGGAGGATGCGCCGGCCTTGGCGGCGATGATGGTGTTGGAGGAGGTGGTGGCCAATACTTTGCAACTGCCTTACCAATCGGTTGACGACTGGCGACGGAAGCTGGCGCAAGCGCCAGCATACGTGCATTCCCTGGTGGCCTGTAACGCCGAAGGCCGGGTCGTCGGCAATGCAGGCCTGATCTGCGATGAGCGCCCGCGCATTCGGCACGCGGCCAGCCTGTTCATCGTGGTGCACCCGGAATGGCACGGTCGCGGCGTGGGATCGGCCTTGCTGCGGGCGGTGCTGGAGCTGGCCGACAACTGGCTGGGGCTGCTGCGGGTGGAACTGGCGGTAGTGCACGACAATGAGCCGGCTATCGCGCTGTACCGCAAGTTCGGCTTCGAGCTGGAGGGGCGCAGACGCAAGGAGCAACTGCGCGCAGGACGCTATGAGGACACGCTGATCATGGCGCGGCTGCGTCGGCTGGAATGACAAAGCGCCTGCGTAAGCAGGCGCTGGCCTAGTATTGCGAGGTCTACTTGCCGGAGGCGTCTTGCGCCTGCGGCGCTTGCTGCTGTTGTCCTTGCAATTGCGCGTCCATGCGCGCGCGCATTTCCCACATATTGGATAATCCTTCGCCCGCCATGGCGGCGCTGGACAGCAGGATCAGGGACAGGGTGGTCAGTACGGTTTTCTTCAGCATGATGTTTCCTTTCATGGCAAATCGACCGGTCGACCGGCTCGGCGCAGGGCGTCGACGGAGGTCGGCTGCGGGCCCGGCGAAGCCTGTCGCTGTTTTGGCGGCCTGCATCGCCATTGAATTCTAGTGAATGCCGGGACTTTGTTCGGCTATGGCGGCGATCAATTTGCAAACGAGTGTGAATCGTATTTCGCGGGTGTTTGGCCTCCCGCCGCGGAGCGCGGACGGGAGGGAGCGGCTTGCCATCTTAGCTGGCGGATTGCTTGGCTTGGGCGCCGGCCGTTGCGGTTTGTTGCGAGGCGGCTTGCTTGGCTGCGATCTGGGCATCCATGCGCTCGCGCATTTCGCGGGCGTTGTTGGCGCCTTCGCCGCCGGCCATGGCGGCGCCGGACAAGATGATCAGGGACAGCGCGGTGAGGATGGTCTTCTTCATGGTGGTTTCCTTTCATTGCGATCTTGCCGCGGCCGGGCGGTTTGCGTCCGGCGTACAGGGCTTGAGTCGACATTCTATGGCGGACTTTGCCGCAGTGCGGTAAACGATTGTTAGCGTGTGCTAATGAACTTTGATCGCGTTTACAAAGCCGGATTAGCGGCCTGCCTGGCTGGTTTGGGACGGCGCCGGCGCTTGCTTGGCGGCGATCTGGGCTTGCATGCGTTCGCGCATTTCGCGGGCGTTGCTGGCGCCTTCGCCGCCGGCCATGGCGGCGCCGGATAGAACGATCAGAGACAGGGCGGCGATAAGGCTGTGTTTCAACATGGGGAATTCCTTGTAAAGTGTGGGATGCGCGCTTATTTGGCTTGCTGAGCCTGGGCCGGGGTTTGCGCCTGCTTGGCGGCGATCTGGGTTTGCATGCGCTCGCGCATCTCACGGGCGTTGCTGGCGCCTTCGCCGCCGGCTGTGGCAGCGCCGGACAGAACGATCAGAGACAGGGCGGCGATAACGGTTTGCTTCAACATGGTCAAAATCCTTGTGCGATTAAGTGGCTTGGCGGTGGCCGGGATGTTCAAAATGCTAGAATCGATTCGGCGCTCCGCTAAGGAGTCGCTTAGCCTGCTCTGGCGGGCTGCGCGACTTAGTGACTGAATATTAAGGATGTTTTTTGGCCGCAGATAGCGGAATGATTTGCACTGAACCATCAGTAAATTTGAATATGAAACTATCACTCGACGCTTTGCTGGTGCTGGACGCCATCGACAACCACGGCAGTTTCGCCGCCGCCGCGGACGCTTTGTTCCGGGTGCCGTCCGCGGTGACTTACACCGTGCAGAAGCTGGAACAGAGCTTGGGCGTGCAGATATACGATCGCAGCGGCCACCGCGCCCGCTTGACGCCAGCCGGCGAGCGTCTGCTCAAGGACGGCAGGCATCTACTGGACGCGGCGCGTCAGCTGGAGCTGAGGGTCAGCAAGCAAGCCCAGGGCTGGGAGCATCAGTTGCGCATCGTAATCGGGGATTTGGTGGACTTTGGCCAGGTGATCCCTTTGATCGCGGAATTCGATCAACTGGCCTCGGCCACGCGACTGATTTTCCGCAGCGAGATTTTCGGCGGCACTTGGGACGCCTTGTACGACGACCGCGCCGATCTAGTGATAGGCGCGCCTAATATGCCGCCGCCCGGCGACTATTTCACCCGCACCATAGGCAGTTACGATTTTGTGCTGGTGGTGGCCGCGGGTCATCCGCTGGCGGCGGAAGACAAGCCGCTGCCGCCGCATGTGCTGCGCCAGCACCGCGCGGTGGCGATAGGCGACACTTCACGGCGTTTGCAGCCGCGCACCGGAGGTTTGCTGGACGGTCAGGACGTGTTGACCGTACACAGCAGCCTTGCCAAGCTGGACGTGATCCTGGCTGGCCTGGGCAGCGGCTATCTGCCGCGTTCCATGGTGGGGCCTTATCTGGCCAGCGGAGACCTGGTGGCCAAGGAGGTCGCCGAGGACAGCCCGGACCACCAGATGTGCTTTGCCTGGAAGCAGGCGCAGCCTGGCAAGGCTTTGCAGTGGTTCATTCAGCGTTTGGAACAGGCGGTGGAAGCGGGCGAGCTCCGGCCGTGAAAAAGCCGGCGTCCGCGAGGAGGCCGGCTGGTCATGGGAAGTCGTGAATAGGGCTTCAACGCCGCATCGCCGGCGCGCAGCAGACTATTAACAGGTTCTTACACGTCCTGACCTTCGACGATGCCGTCGTGGCTGGCGGCTTGTTTGGGCAATAACAGGTTCAGCACGATGGCCAGCAGCGAGCAAAGGCCAACGCCGGCCAGTTCGAAATCGCCCAGCTTCAGGCTGAGGCCGCCGATGCCGGAGGTGAGCACCACCGAGATGATTACCAGATTACGCGGCTCCATCAGGTCCACCTTGGCTTCGATCAGGGTTTTCAGGCCGATGGAGGCGATGGTGCCGAACAAGAGCACCATGATGCCGCCCATCACCGGCAGCGGGATGGACTGCAATAGCGCGTTGAACTTGCCGAAGAAGGCCATGGCGATGGCGAACAGCGCGGCCCAGGTCATGGTGACCGGGTTGAAGTTGCGGGTGATCATCACCGCGCCGGTGACTTCGGCGTAAGTGGTCACCGGCGGACCGCCGATCAGGCCGGCGACGCAGACGCCCAGGCCGTCGCCGGAAAGGGTGCGGTGCAGACCGGGCGATTTGGTGTAGTCCTTGCCGGTGACGCCGCCTATCGCCATCACGCCGCCGATATGTTCAATGGCCGGGGCGATGGCCACCGGCAGCATGAACAGCGCGGCCGCCCAATTGACTTCCGGGCTGTGGAAGGCCGGCATCGCGAACCAAGGCGCGGCGGCCAGCTTGGCGAAATCCACCACGCCGAACAGCGCGGCGGCGATATAGCCGACGATGACGCCAGCCAGAATGGGCACCAGTTTGAACAGGCCGCGCGCGAAGATGGACACGATGACGGTGGTGGCCAGGGAGATCGTCGCCAGCAGCATGGACACCGCGTAAGGCGTGACCTGCTTGCCGCCGGCGAGGCCCATCGCCATGCCGGAGGCCGCGGAGGCCACCGACAGGCCGATGATCATGATCACCGGGCCGATCACCACCGGCGGCAGCAGCCGGTTGACGAAGGCCATGCCGCGCCAGCGGACGACGGCGGAAAATAGAAAGTACATGAAGCCGGCGCAGAACAGGCCGAACTGCGTCGCGCCCTGGCCCCAGGTGTGCATCGAATAGATGATGGGGCCGATGAAGGCGAAGGAGGAGCCGAGGAAGATCGGCACCTGGCGCCCGGTGAAGAGCTGGAACAGCAGGGTGCCGATGCCGGCTCCCAGCAGCGCCATCGCCGGATTGAGGCCGGTCAGCAGCGGCACCAGCACCAGCGCGCCGAAGGCGACGAACAGGATCTGGGCGCCGGACACGGCCAGCTTGAGTTGTTGGAACATGGTTTTAACCTTTGTGCTCGTCTTGGTCTGAATGGGGGGCGGGGGCCAGATCCAGCCGCTTGCCCAGAATGCGCGACTGCGGCTCCAGGCCGCGACGCAGGTAGAAATTCAGCGCAGCCTGATTGAAGTCCTTCACCTCTAGCCGTATCTCGTCGGCCGAATGTCTCCGCGCCCAGTCTTCGGCCGCGTTCAGCAAGGCCGAGCCGTGGCCTTGCCCACGCCACTCCGCCGTGACCACTAGCGTGGCGACACGGCAAATGCGTCGAGGCAGCAGGAAGGGGAGGGTGAGGTCAAGCAGGGTCAAGGCGACGAAGGCGGTGACCTCGCCATCGGTCTCCGCCAGTAGCAGCGCGGCGTTGGGCGTGTTCAACTGACCGGCCCAGAAGGCGCTGTCGCGGTCTGCCGCGCCGTTGGCGGCGAAAGTGTGCGGCAGCGCGAGATGGTGCTGCAGATTGATTTCGTCGGCAAGACGGCAGATGGCGGGCAAGTCGCTGGCGGCTGCGGGGCGTATTTTCATGCTTGGGGCCGGTCTGGGCGCGCAAAAAAACGCCGCGTCCGAAACGGGAGCCGCGGCGCTGGAATGGCTCATGATCAGGCTTGCTTGGTGCCGAAGATCTTGTCGCCGGCGTCGCCCAGGCCGGGGATGATGTAGCCGTGCTCGTTCAAGTGGCTGTCGAGCGAGGCGGCGTAGATCTGCACGTCCGGGTGGGCGTCGTTGACGATCTTCACGCCTTCGGGAGCGGCCACCATCACCACCGCCTTGATTTGCTTGCAGCCGTTGCGCTTGAGCAGATCTATGGTGGCGACCAGCGAGCCGCCGGTGGCCAGCATCGGGTCGATGATGATGGCGATGCGTTCGTCCAGATTACCGACGAATTTCTCGAAATAAGACACCGGCTCCAGCGTTTCTTCGTTGCGGGCCAGGCCGACCACGCTGATCTTGGCGGAGGGCACCAGGTCGAGCACGCCGTCCAGCATGCCGATGCCGGCGCGCAGGATGGGCACCACGGTGACTTTCTTGCCCTTGATCTGCTGGACGTCGATCTTGCCGCACCAGCCGTCTATGGTGACGCTTTCCAATTCGAAGTCGCGGGTGGCTTCATAGGCGAGCAGGCGCGCCAGTTCTTGGGTCAACTGGCGGAATTTCATGGTGCTGGTGTCGGCTTCGCGCAGCAGGCCGAGTTTGTGTTGCACCAGCGGATGCTGGACGACGGTGATGTTCATGAGACGTTCCCATACCTTGGCAAAGAGCTGCTTTCGGCGCGGGCGCGCCAAAAGCAGCTCTTGGTATTAATTATGAAGCCGACAGCCTTGGAAGATCTCGGGCTGCCTGCGGGGCATTTGGTATGGGGCGATATTTTACCCCTTTTCCCATTCCGAAATCCACTGCAAGAATTCAGCGGCGGCCCGTGGCGGGCTGCAGATATAGCCTTGCACCGCGTCGCAGCCTAGTTCGGCCAGCGTGGCCAGGTCGGCGGTGTCCTCCACGCCGATGGCTACCGTGGTGAGCCCGGAGGCCTTGGCCAGGCCGATGTCTTCGCGCAGGATGGCTTGCAGATGCTGGTTGGAACTGACGCCCTGAACGAAGGCGCGGTCCACTTTCAACAGACTGAAATGGCTGATCAGCAGCTTATCGGTCAGGGTGACACCGATGCCGAATTCGTCGATGCCGATGCCGAAGCCGGCGGCGCGCAACTGGGACAGCTGCGCGTCGGCTTTCTGCCAGTGCTGGCGCAGCGTGGATTCGGAGAATTCCAAGGTCAGCTTGGCCGGCTCCAGGCCCAGGATGCGCACTTTCTGCAGCAGTTGCTCGCACAGGCTGTCGTCGTCCAGCGACATCGAGGTCAGGTTGATGGTGACCGGAATGTCGTGGCCGCGTTCCTGCCAATCGCTGCAGGCGTACAGCGATTTTTCCAGGATCAGCTCGGTGAGTTCGCGGATCATGCCGCGCTCTTCCATCGCCGGCACGAAGCTGACCGGCGACAACACGCCAAGCGCCGGATGTTGCCAGCGCGCCAGCGCCTCGGCGGCGATCACCTTCCGGCTGGAGATTTCGACTATCGGTTGGAACCAGGGGATGAGCTGATCGTTGACCAGCGCGCGCCAGATCTCTTCGATGGGCATGGCGCTGGCGGGGCTGAGGACGGCTTTGGTTTCCTGATGTGTCGGCATGGGGCGATTTGGGTTGGGCAAGCGGATGTCACCCTGATTGTATGACATGGTGGGTGTTTTCGAAACGGTAAATTCCGCTGCAAAAACAAAGGTCCCGGCCATGGCCGGGACCTGGGAGAGGTGCTTACAGGTCTTTCAGCAGCTCTTGCAATTCGCCGTTCTGGAACATTTCATACATGATGTCGGAGCCGCCGACGAACTCGCCTTTGACATACAGTTGCGGAATGGTGGGCCAGTTGGAGAAATCCTTGATGCCCTGACGGATGTCGGCATCCTGAAGCACGTCTACGGTCGCGAACTGTTCAAGGCCACAGGCTTTGAGAATTTGCACCGCGCGGGAGGAAAAGCCGCACTGCGGGAATTGGGCCGAGCCCTTCATGAACAGCACGACCGGGTTGTCGGTCACGGTTTGCTGGATGGTTTGTTGCGCGCTCATTCAGTGGTCCTTGCTTGGATCGTCAATGTGGCTGCGGGCGCCGCTTGCGCGGAGAAATACCCGAGCGTTTCAATAGGTTATTTTACTTTTCGGCCGCCCGCGGGTCAATTTGCTTCGCAGCGGACGCCGCCTGGCCCGCGTGCCATTGCCGCAGGAAGATGTGCACCTGGCCGTCGTACAGCGCGCGGCGGGTGATCAGCCGCGATACATTGGACGCCAGCAGCGCGGTGGCCATCAAGGGGATGATCATCGCCGAGGAGTCGGTCATTTCCATCACGATGATGAAGCCGGTCATCGGCGCGCGGGTCATGCCGGCGAAGAAGCCCACCATGCCCAAGAGCACGATCAAGGTTTGCGGCAGGAAGGGCAGCAGATTGGCCATGTTCAAGCCAAAGCCGGCGCCTACCGCCAGCGATGGAGCGAACATGCCGCCGGGCACCGCGCTGATAAAGCTGATGAACATGCTGAGCAGCTTGAGCAGGCCGTAGCCCTGCATGCCGGCGCCGCTGCCCTCGATGATTTCGCGGGCGCGGAAATAGCCGGTGCCGAAGGTGACGCCGTCGCTGGCGATGCCGATCACCGCCAAGGCCAGGCCGCAGCCGGCGGCGAACAGCACCGGTTTTTTCAGGCGCCAATCGTGCAGGGAGCCGGGCAAGCGCAAGGTCAGCGCCAGCATGATGCGACAGCAGACGCCGCCGAGCAGGCCGCCGATGATGCCGCAGACCGGGATGGCCAGCCAGGACTGCTCCAGCTCCATATTCACCGACACCATGCCGAAATAGCTGTAATTGCCGAGGATGGCGGTGGCGGTGAGGCCGGACACGATCACCGACAGCAAAATGGTGGAGCTGGCGCGCAAGTCGAAGGTGCGGCCCATTTCCTCGATGGCGAACACGATGCCGGCCAGCGGCGCGTTGAAGGCGGCGGCCACGCCGGCGGCGCCGCCGGCCAGGATGAAGCTGCGCGCCGCGCCTTCATGACGCAGCGCCGCGTGGCGGTTCAGCGAATATTTGATGGCCGCGCCCACCTGCACGATGGGGCCTTCGTAGCCGAAAGTGGCGCCGGAACTGATGCCGATCAGGGTCAGCAGCATTTTGCCTATGGCGGCGCGTATGGTCAGAATGCGTTCGCGCAGCGCGTGCATGCCGCCTTCCAGCGCGGCGATGGATTGCGGGATGCCGCCGCCGGCGGAGCCGGGAAAGTAATGTCGCATCAGCCAGATGGCCAGCGCCAGGCCGGCCGGGGTAATCAGCAGGCTCCAGTAAGGCGAGTTGTCGTAGATGCGGGTGAAGATGGCGTGCGACAGATGGCTGCCGTTGGCGAAAACGCTGGCCATCAGGCCAATCAGAATGGCGGCGGTCCAGATCGGGATGTGGCGGCGCCACAGGACTGCGGACAAGTAGAGGTAGCGCAGGCGGCGCTGGACGCGGCTGCGGACTTGTCTGGCAGTGGGGGAGTCTGGCATGGAGCCGGCCTTTGCGGATGAATATGTGAGGTTTTGCTAATATTCAATGGTAAGGCGTATTGCGTTGAAAGACAAACCCCGGGCGCATCAGCGGCCGGGGTTGGCGCATGCTCAGGCGTTTTTTTCCAGTACGGCGGCGAAGAAACCGTCGGTATTGTGCAACTGCGGTTTCAGCTCCAGGTAGTCGCCCATTTGCAGCGGGATCTTCTGTTCCGCCAACACCTCGTCCATTTTCACCAGTTTGAAATCGGGGTGGTCCGCCAGGAAGGCGGCGACGATGTCTTGGTTTTCTTGCGGTAGCAAGCTGCAGGTGGCGTAGACCAGGCGGCCGCCGGCGCGGACCAGGCGGGCGGCGGAAGCCAGGATGGAGGCCTGCTTGGCGTTCAGCTCGGCTACGCTGTCCGGGTTTTGGCGGAATTTCAGGTCCGGATTGCGGCGCAGCGTACCCAGGCCGGAGCAGGGCGCATCCACCAGCACGCGGTCGGCCTTGCCGGCCAGGCGCTTGACCTTGGTGTCGTTTTCCGAAGCCAGCAATTGCGGATGGACGTTGGACAGGCCGGAGCGCGCCTGGCGCGGCTTCAGCTTGGCCAGCCGTTTTTCCGAAACGTCGAAGGCGTACAAGCGGCCGCTGGAGGCCATCTGCGCGCCCAGCAGCAGGGTCTTGCCGCCGGCGCCGGCGCAGAAGTCGACGACCATTTCCCCGCGACGCGCGCCGGTGATCAGGCCCAGCAGCTGGCTGCCTTCATCCTGCACCTCGAACACGCCGGTTTTGAACAGCTCGTGTTTGGCCAGCGAAGGCTTGGTTTTCAGACGAATGCCCAAGGGCGAGTAGGGCGTGGCCTCGCATTCGAGGCCGTCCGCCTGCAAGCGGCCCAGCAATTCGTCGCGCTTCATCTTCATGGTGTTGACACGCAGGTCCAGCGGCGCGCCTTCCGCCAGGCCCTTGCCCAGCGCGATTACCTGTTCCGGCGTTTGTTCGCCCAGGCGCTCAATCACCCATTGCGGCAGCTCGGCGTCCACTTCCAGGCTGGCCGGCAGGACTTTGCCCTTGATCTGGCCCAGCCATTCCTTTTCGCCGGCGCTGGCGGCCTCGCCCAGCTCCTTGACGTTGAGCTTGTGGATTTTCAGCAGGGCCACCAGGGCCAGCCGGCGCGGGGTGGCCTTGTCCGGCGCGATCAGCGCGCGCAATTGCAGCAGGCGGCGCAGCGCGCCGAAAGAGGTTTCCGCGATGATGTGGCGGTCGTTGGCGCCCAGCTTGCTGTGCTCGCGGAAATAAGCCGACAGCACCGCGTCGGCCGGACGGTCGAAGCGGATCATCTGGCCGATGACGGTTTCGATATGTTTCAGTTGATGGTGATTAATAGTCATTCTTGTGTTTTCTCGTGGGTTGCGGCGGCAGCTTCCATTGCGGCGCGCCGTTCACGTCGATGCGGACGGCCCTGAGGTCGATCCGTTTATCCTTGTCGATGCGCTGGATGCGCACCGGCAGATTGGAGAATTCCGGCGCTAGCCAGAATTCGTTGATATCGCCGTCGCCCTGGGCGCGGAACACGATAACCCGGATCTTGCCGGCGCCGGTGTCGTAATCGGCCTCGCCGCTGGGGCGCATCGGGTATTCGTACACTTTCTTGCCGGTGGTGATCTGGATGGGCTCGGGTCCCAGTTCGCCGCCTTTCAGCCCCAGCTGGAAAGCCAGGCTGAACACATCTTGCGCGCCGGGCTTCAGATCCAGCAGTTTGTCGCCTTGATCGCCGTAGCGCAGCTGACCCGCATTGTAGTCGAAATGCGCGGACTCTTTGACTTGACCGCCGCGCCAGGCTTGCAAGCTGTCCGGCAGCAAGCCGGCCTTGCTCTTGAAACGGCCTTCGGAAAGATAGCGCAGCCTGGGTCCGATAAAGGGGCTGGCGTTGATGTCCAGCCGGTAGCCGCCGTCCCCGCGGCTCCAGTCCAGCGTGCCGGTGCCCAACATCGCCGAGCCGTAGAACACCTGATAGCCCAGCGTGGCTTGACGGGGGAAGCCGCGCAGCCTGCTCTTGGGGTGGAGGTAGCCATCGTCGGCGGCGGCTTCGGTCATCGGCGCGCTGGCCTCATCCTTGTCGTTCGCCGCGATATTATCGGCGACCGGCGCCGATGAGGCGATTTTGCTCTCCGCGCTGGGCATGGAGGCGTCGGGCTTGGCCTCCGCCGCCGGCGCGCTTGGCTGCGCCTGAGCGACGACCGGTTCCGACGCCGCCTGCGGCGCCGAGGCTTCCGCCTTCTTGGCGGCGGGTTTGGGCTTGGTCTGCGACGGCTTGGGCGCGGCTGGCCGCAATTGGGCCACGGCGCCTTGCCGCGCCGTTTTGGCCGCTGGTTCGTCGGCGTCCAGCGCCTGCATCTTGACGCTGATGTCGCGCAAATCCTGGTCCGGCGGCAGTTCCAAAGCCGCTTCCGGCAGCAGGCCGGAGCCCAGCACGCCAAGATGAATGGCGAGCGACAGGGCCAGGGCCAGCAGGATCAGGCGACGGCTTTTCATGGACTCAGGGCGCGGGCGCCATCAGGCTGCCGGCAACGGAGGCGCGGCTGGCGATCTTGCCGGAGACGATGTTCAGTTCGCCGGCGACAAAGCGGCGCACGGCGGCCGGGTAGAGCCGGTGTTCCAGTTGCAGCACGCGTTCGGCCAGCGTGTCGGCGTCGTCGCCGTCCAGCACTTCCACCACGCCCTGGGCGACGATGGGGCCGTGGTCCAGTTCGGCGGTGACGAAGTGCACGGTGCAGCCGGCTACCTTGCATCCCATTTCCAGCGCGCGCTGATGGGTGTTTAGGCCGGTGAAGGCCGGCAGCAAGGACGGGTGCACGTTCAGCATGCGGCCTTCGTAGCGGCGGGTGAAGCCGGCGCTGAGAATGCGCATGAAGCCGGCCAGCACCACGAGGTCCGGCTGGTGGCTGTCTATCAGCTGCGCCAGCGCGGCGTCGAAGTCTTCGCGGCTGGCGAAGGTTTTGTGGTCCAGCGCCGCGGTGGCGATGCCGCGCTCGGCCGCCCAGGCGAGGCCGGCGGCGTCCGGGCGATTGGAAATCACCGCGGCGATGCGCGCGCCGGCGATATTGGCGTCGACGATGGCCTGCATATTGGAGCCGCGGCCGGAAATCAGGATGACGATGTTCTTCATGTTGGAATCGACGGAGACGTCGCCAGATAGTGTTCCCAGTCGGCGGCATCGGTGATGCAGCGCAACTGCTGTTCGTGCCAGCTGCCGCCCTGGTCCAGGCAGCGGTCGAGATCGGCCAGGATGACGGCCTCGCGATAAATGACAAACGCCGCCAGCAGGGCCAGCGGCGCCAGTTGCATCCAACGCAGCGCTTTAGGCGATCTGGGTTTGATGCTCGTCACCATCGCGGGCGCGCACCGCGCCGATTCGGTACACGGTCTCGCCTTCGCCCTGCAGCAGCGCGGCGGCCTGGTCGGCGTGCTCCGCCGCCACAATCACCACCATGCCGATGCCGCAGTTGAAAGTGCGGTACATTTCCTGGCTATCGACCTTGCCTTCCTGCTGCAGCCACTGGAACAACTTGGGCTGCGGCCAGGCGGCGGCGTCGATCTGAGCGACGACATGCTCCGGCAGCACGCGCGGGGTGTTCTCCGTAATACCGCCGCCGGTGATGTGGGCCATGCCTTTGACCGGCAGCACCTGCATCAGCTTGAGCAAGGGCTTCACATAGATGCGGGTGGGGGCGATGATGGCGTCGCGCAGGCTGCGGCCGTCCTCGAACGGCGCGTCCAGATCGGGTTGAGCGCGTTCGATGATCTTGCGCACCAGCGAGTAGCCGTTGGAGTGCACACCGTTGGATTTCAGGCCCAGCACTACGTCGCCTGGGGCAATGTCGCGGCCGCTGATCACGGCGCTCTTCTCCACCACGCCGACGGCGAAGCCCGCCAGATCGTATTCGCCGGTCGGGTACATGCCGGGCATTTCCGCGGTCTCGCCGCCGATCAGCGCGCAGCCGGCCTGTTCGCAGCCGGCGGCGATGCCTTTGATCACGTCGGTGGCTTGGGGCACGTCCAATTTGCCGCAGGCGAAGTAGTCGAGGAAGAACAGCGGTTCCGCCCCTTGCACCAGGATATCGTTGACGCTCATTGCCACCAGGTCGATGCCCACGGTATCGTGACGATTCCAGTCAAAGGCCAGTTTCAGCTTGGTGCCGACGCCGTCGGTGCCGGAAACCAGCACCGGCTCCTTGTATTTCTTGGAAATCTCCACCAGTGCGCCGAAACCGCCGATGCCGCCGATGACCTCCGGGCGCATGGTGCGCTTGGCATATGGCTTAATGTTCTCGACCAGCGCGTCGCCGGCATCAATGTCGACGCCGGCATCACGGTAACTGAGGGAAGTGGTGTTCAAGGTAAACTCGCTTTCTGCAAACTTGAAGTATTTTTACATCAAGCTTTCGCCGACGCGAAAGCAGCACATTTTAACTGAAGTCGAGATGAAACGCTCCCAAAACCGTCTGATTCCCTGGGGCATCGGCGCAACAGCCTTGCTGTTCGCCGGCTGGCTGTTGCAGCAGTTGGCCGCCGCGCTGACGCCGTTCGCGGTGGCCGCAGTGCTGGCTTATGTGCTCAACCCGGCGATGCGCCGTCTGGCCGGAAAAGGCTTGCCGCGGCCATTGGCCGCCGGCCTGTTGACGCTGGCCGGCATGGCCGCCACCATTGCCCTGTTGCTGGTGGTGGCGCCCATGCTGTTCAAGCAGACTCAGGGCCTGATAGACCGCTTGCCTGTCTTGGCGGATTTCGCCCAGGGCCGGGTGCTGCCCTGGCTGCGCGCCGAGTTCGCCATCCATCTGGAGCTGGACGCCGCCGACTGGAAGCGAGTGCTGGCCGCCAACGCCGGCGCCTTGAAGGGCGCGCTGTCGGCGGTGGCGCTGCGGGCGACCCAGAGCGGCTTCATGCTGGCCGGCCTGCTGTTCAATCTGCTGTTGTTGCCGGTGCTGCTGTTTTATTTCCTGCAGGATGGGCCGCGGATGGCCGCGACGCTGGCCACGCTGGTGCCGCGGCGCTGGGCGGGCGAGGTGGAGTCCCTGGCGGGGGAGCTGGACCGGGTGTTGGGCGAATTCCTGCGCGGCCAACTGTCGGTGATGCTGATCATGGCTTTGATCTTCGCATCCAGCCTGGCCTTGCTGGGGCTGGAGTCCGGCATCGCCATCGGTGTGGTGGCCGGCTTGTTGGTGTTCATCCCCTACCTGGGCACTTTTCTAGGCTTCGCTCTGGCCGGGCTGGCCGCCGCGCTGCAGTTTGATTCCGCCGGCGAAGTGCTGCTGGTATTGGGCGTGTTCGGCGCGGGTCAGCTGCTGGAAAGCTTTTTGATCACCCCTTGGCTGGTGGGCGAGCGCATCGGTCTGTCGCCGGTGGCGGTGATCTTTTCCTTGCTCGCTTTCGGCCAGTTGTTGGGTTTCGCCGGGCTGTTGCTGGCCTTGCCGATGGCGGCCGCCACCTTGGTGATATGCCGCTTTCTGGCGCGCGCGTATTTCAACACACGCTTTTATCAGCGTAAAATCAGAAATAGACATCAAAACCCAGTTTGATCGCCTTCACTTGGACCAGTTAATACTTGATTTGACGCCCACCCCCTTGCCGGCCTTCGATAATTTCCTGGCCGAACGCAACCGCGAGGTGATAACCGCGCTGACGGCCGAGGCCGGCGAGCGCTTTATCTATCTGTGGGGCGAGCCCGGCTGCGGCAAGACGCATTTGCTGCAGGCCTGGATCGCCCACGCCGAGCGGCTGGGGCGCGCCTCCATCTATCTGGACGGCAAGACCGAGCATCTGCCGGACTTTGCGCGCGAGGCCAGCTTCATCGCCGTCGACCACGTCGACGACTTGGCGCCGGACGACCAGATTACCCTGTTTTCCTTCTACAACTCGCTGAAAGAAAGCGGCGAGTCGCGGCTGTTGATGGCGGGCCGCCAGCCGCCGATGGCCCTGGCGGTGCGCGACGATCTGCGCACCAGGCTGGGCTGGGGCCTGGTGTTCGAGGTCAAGGCGCTGTCGGACGAGGACAAGCTGGCCGCGCTGCGCAGCCACGCCGCAAGCCGCCAGTTGTCGATCCCGGACGATGTCTACCGCTACCTGCTGACGCATTGGCGGCGCGACCTGTCCAGCCTGATCGGCATGATTGACATATTGGACCGCTATTCTTTGGCCATGAGGCGGCCGATCACCGTGCCGCTGGTGAAAAACGTTTTGCAAACCGCAAGCCCGGAACCATGACCGACACCACCGCATTGCGCAACCTGGCGCTGTTCGACCTCGACCACACCCTGATCGCAGGCGACTCCGACTTCGAATGGCCGCGCTTCCTGATTCAGCGCGGCATTCTGGAGCAAGCGCATTACGACGAGCGCAACAATTATTTCTACCGGCAGTATCAGCAGGGCACGCTGGACATCCACGAGTATCTGGCGTTCGCGCTGGAACCCTTGAAGCGTTTCAGCCGCGCTGAGCTGGACGCCTTGCACGCCGACTATCTGGAGCGGCACATCAAGCCCATCATCACCCGCAAGGCGCGTGATTTGCTGGCCGCGCACGCGGCTCAGGGCGACGAGATCATCATCATCACCGCCACCAACCGCTTCATTACCGGGCCGATCGCCCGCGAGCTGGGCGTAGAGCATCTGATCGCCATCGAGCTGGAAGAGGAGGAGGATGGACGCTTTACCGGCCGCGTTAGCGGCGTGCCCAGTTTTCAGGAGGGCAAGATCACCCGTTTGCAGCAGTGGCTGGACGAGCGCGGCTTGAGCATGGACAGCTACGGCCAGAGCTTTTTCTATAGCGATTCGCACAACGATCTGCCCCTGCTGAAGCTGGTCGACCACCCGGTGGCGGTGGATCCAGACGATACCTTGCGTGCCCATGCGGAGCTGCAGGGCTGGCGTGTGATTTCGCTGCGCGATTGAGGCGCGGCAATTATCCACAGCGGCGGCTGAATAACCTTGTGGATAACAGTGTGGATTGCTTGCCGGGGCTTGGCTTTTGCTGGCGAAGGTTAAAAAAGCGGCAGTGCCCAATCACGGTCGCGAAATTGATAGATTTGCTTGAAAGCCTTGCCTGGCGGGGCTTTCGTCAAGTTGACTTTCGAGCGTCGCTGACGAATTAAGGCGAGTATTCGAAAGCCTTTATAAAAGATGGGTTTAGGCGGCTTTGTTGACAACTCTGCGCAGTTTTCGTCGCTAAGAACGTGTTTACGATCTCGCGAGCTAAGGCGAGACAAGGCGAAAACGGCTGAGAAAGCGGAATGTACGCGTGGTACATGAGCATTTCGAAGCGGGTTTCAACGCCGTATCGCCGACGCGCAGCAGATCGTAAACAGGTTCTAAGCGTCTGTTTGCGGTTGCGGCGACGGCCGCATGCGGCGGCGCCGGTTGCTGAATCTGCATGGATGCCGCTAAAGTTCAAGGTCTGTCGCGCCGGGTTTCGCTAGAACCGAACCGGCGCGGCGGACCCTAGTGTTTGCAATCGTTTTTCGGAGAACCCCCTCGTGTGGTCAATCATTGAAGCGGCCGGCTGGCCGATCTGGACCATCATCGCCGCCTCGGTCGTGTCGCTGGCGATTATCTTTGAACGGCTGTTCAGCTTGAGAAAGGGCAGCGTGGCGCCGGAGGGTCTGCTGGGGCAGGCCTTGCAGGAATACCGCCGCGCCGGCGCCAGCGAGGAGCTGCTGCGCAAGCTGCAGACGCATTCGCCGCTGGGTCGGCTGTTTTGCGCCGGTTTGCGCAACGTCGGCGGCAATCGCGAAGTGATGAAGGAAGCGATCGAGGACGAGGGCCGCGTGGTGGCGCATCAGTTGGAGCGCTTGCTGACCACCTTGGGCACCATCGCCGCGATGGCGCCCCTGCTGGGCCTGTTGGGCACGGTGATAGGCATGATTGAGATCTTCGGTTCGCAGTCGCCGGCCGGCAACAACCCGCAGGCGCTGGCGCATGGCATTTCCATCGCGCTGTACAACACAGCCTTCGGCCTGATCGTGGCCATTCCCAGCATGATGTTCTATCGTCATTTCCGTTCCAAGGTGGACGGCTTGTTGGTAGAGATGGAGTCGCAGGCGATCAAGCTGGTGGAAGTGTTGCACGGCGAGCGTAAAAACGGGGGTTGAGCATGAATTTCCGCCGAGGCCGCAGCCGCGAAGAGCCGGAGATCAACTTCATTCCGCTGATCGACGTGCTGCTGGTGATCCTGATCTTTCTGATGGTCACCACCACTTATTCCAAGTTCGCCGAACTCAAGATCAATCTGCCGGCCGCTCAGGGCGAGCAGGCCAAGACCAAGTCGTCGGAAATCACCGTGGCGGTAGCGGCCAACGGAGATATGGCGGTGGGCGAAGCTAAACTCGCAGCCGGCGACAAGGCGGCTTTGTTGAACAAATTGAAGGACGACGCGGCGGGCAAGAGCGACGTCATCGTCATCGTCAACGCCGACGCCAAGGCCACGCACCAATCCGTGGTGACGGTGATGGAGGCGGCACGCGAGGCCGGGCTCAATCAGTTGACCTTCGCCACCCGTTCGCAATAGCCGCATGCATTGGATAGAACGGCAATGGTATCGGCCGCGTTGGTGGCTGACAGCCCTTCTGGCTCCGCTGGAAGGGCTGTTTGCCCTGTTGTCGGCGGCCAGGCGGCTCGCTTACCGTCGCGGCTGGCTGCGCGCGGAGCGCTTGGACGCGCCGGTGGTGGTGGTGGGCAATATCAATGTCGGCGGCGTCGGCAAAACGCCGCTGACCCTGGCCTTGTTGCGCGATTTGCAACAAGGCGGCGTCAAGGCGGGGGTAATCAGCCGCGGCTACGGCGGCAGCCATCGCCAGCCCACGCTGGTGCTGCCGGACAGTTCGCCGGAGGAGGTGGGCGACGAGCCACTCCTGCTGGCCGCCGCCGGCGCGCCGGTGGTGGTGGGCCGCGACCGCGTCGCCGCCGGCCGCCACCTGCTGGCGCTGAATCCTGATGTGCAACTGATATTGACCGATGACGGCTTGCAGCATTATCGGCTAAGCCGCGATCTGGAGATCGTGGTGCTGGACGGCGCGCGCGGAGGCGGCAACGGGCGCTTGTTGCCGGCCGGGCCCTTGCGCGAACCGTGGTCGCGGCTGGGTTCGGTGGGCGCGGTGGTGGTCAATGGCGGCGATGCCGCCGGCCTGGTTTTGCCGGCCGGGCCGCGGCGTTTTGCCATGCGTCTGCGCCCGGCTCCCCTGCAGCGCTTGGACGCGCCCGAGGAGACGCGGGCGGCGGCGGATTTCGCCGGCTTGCGCTTGGCGGCGATGGCCGGCATCGGTCACCCGCAGCGCTTTTTCGACACGCTGGCCGGCTTGGGGCTGCGGCCGGAGCTCTGCTTGGCCTGGCCCGATCATCATCAATTCGATGCCGTGGACCTGCCGGTCGGCATGGACGCGGTGATCGTCACCAGCAAGGACGCGGTCAAGCTGCGGCGGGTGATTCATGATGCAGCGCAGCGTGCTAGACTATGGGTTTTGCCGGTTCAGGCGGAGTTGGAGCCTGATCTGAGCGCTTGGATTCTGGATCGACTGAAGATAAAACATGGACGCTAAATTCCTGGATATTCTGGTGTGCCCGCTGTGCAAGGGTCCGCTGGTTTTCGACAAGGCCAAGCAGGAGCTGATCTGCAAGGGCGACCGGCTGGCTTACCCGATCAAGGACGGCATCCCGATGATGCTGGAAGCCGAGGCCCGCGAGCTGGCGCCGGAAGAAGAGATAAAATGAGCCGCGGCTTTTGCGTGGTGATTCCCGCGCGTCTGGCGTCCAGCCGCTTGCCGGGCAAGCCGCTGGCCGACATCGCCGGCAAACCCATGGTGGCGCGGGTCGCCGAGCAGGCGGCCAAGAGCGGCGCAAGCCGGGTGATCGTGGCCACCGACCACGACGATGTGCTGTCCGCTTGCCGCGCGCACGGCGTTGAAGCGCTGATGACGCGCGCCGACCACGCCAGCGGCACCGACCGGCTGGCCGAAGTGGCGCAGGCGCTGAAGCTGGCCGACGATGAGATCGTGGTCAATGTCCAGGGCGACGAGCCGCTGATCGATCCGGCCCTGATCGATCAGCTGGCGGCGCTCTTGGCCGCCGGCGACGCGCCGGTGGCGACCTTGGCGCATCCGTTCCGCGACGCCGCCGACATGTTCAATCCCAATGTGGTCAAGACGGTGCTGGACCACGCCGGCCGCGCGCTGTATTTCAGCCGCGCGCCGATTCCCTATGCCCGCGACGCCTTCGCACAGGATGCGAGCGCGCTGCCCGCGGACCTACCGGTGCTGCGGCATATCGGCATGTACGCCTATCAGGCGGGTTTTCTGAAGACCTATAACCGTTTGGAACCGGCGCCGCTGGAGCGTTTCGAAGCGCTGGAGCAGTTGCGGGTGTTGTGGCACGGCTTCGCCATCAAGGTGGCGGTGGTAGAGTCCGCGCCGCCGGCCGGCGTGGATACGCCGGAGGACCTGGAGCGCGTGCGCCATTTGCTGGGCGACGGACGGAACCCATAAGCCGGGCCGCGTCGGCGCGGCCCGGATTTCGATATCAAATCATCTTATTCAAATTGACGGAGCGATCTTCATGCGACTGATCCTGTTGGGGGCGCCTGGCGCCGGCAAAGGCACCCAGGCCAATTTCATCAAGGAAAAATTCGGCATCCCGCAAATCTCCACCGGAGACATGCTGCGCGCCGCGGTCAAGGCCGGCACGCCGCTGGGGCTGGAAGCCAAGGCGATCATGGACGCCGGCGGCCTGGTGCGCGACGACATCATCATCGGCCTGGTCAAGGAGCGCATCACCGACGCGGATTGCGCAAATGGCTTCCTGTTCGATGGTTTCCCGCGCACTATCCCTCAAGCGGAAGCGATGATCGCCGCCGGCGTGGACATCGATTACGTCGTGGAGATCGACGTGCCGGACGCGGCCATCGTTGAGCGCATGGCCGGCCGTCGCGTGCACCTGGCCTCCGGCCGCACCTATCACATCAGCTTCAACCCGCCGAAAGTGGCCGGCAAGGACGATGTGACCGGCGAAGAGCTGGTCCAGCGCGACGACGACCGCGAAGACACCGTGAAAAAGCGTCTGGCGGTCTACCACGAACAGACCGCGGTGCTGGTGGGTTTCTACGGCGAGCGTGCCGCCAGCGGCGACGCCAAGGCGCCGAAATACGTCAAAATCGACGGCACCCGCGCGGTGGAAGTGGTGCGTGACGAGGTGCTGAAGGCGCTGGGCGCCTGAGAGTCTGTTTACGATCTGCTGCGCGTCGTGGAGCTTTACACGGTGAGTACACCTTTGTACCACGCGTACACTCCGCTTTCTCAGCCGTTTTCGCCTTGTCTCGCCTTAGCTCGCGAGATCGTAAACACGTTCTAAGAACCTGTTCCGGGTTCTCCAAGAAGACCAGCGGGCCTTATGGCCCGCTTTTCTTTTGGCGCGTCGAGAAAGGGCTGGCGCGTCGACGGCAACAGGCGGAGAATTGAACCTGGAGCCTGCGAGCGGCTCCAAAAGTTTTTGTACGACAAGCCGGAGCGATGCCGGCGCAAGGATAATACCTATGTATCACGGGGAACGTTTCAACGGGATTTCCCATTTGATCGGCACCTTGCTGGCCATTGCCGGGCTGGTGGTGCTGGTGACCATGGCCGCGCGCGAGGGCGACCCCTGGAAAGTGGTCAGCTTCAGCCTGTACGGCGCTACTTTGGTGGCTTTGTATCTGATTTCCACGCTGTATCACAGCTTTCGCGGACGCGCCAAGGCGGTGTTGCAGAAGTGCGACCATTCGGCGATCTATCTACTGATAGCGGGCAGCTACACGCCGTTCGCGCTGGTGACCCTGCGCGGCGCCTGGGGCTGGAGCCTTTTCGGCGTCAGTTGGGGCCTGGCCGTGTTCGGCATCATTCAGGAGCTGACATTGGGGCGGCGCACCCGTTTTCTGTCGATGATTCTCTACGTGGTGATGGGCTGGCTGGTATTGGTGGCGTTGCCGCCGCTGATTGAATCGCTGCCCAGCGGGGGGCTGTTTTGGCTGGCCTTGGGCGGGATTCTGTACAGCGTGGGCATCTACTGGTTTCTCAACGACGAGAAAATACGCCATGGTCACGGCATCTGGCATTTGTTTGTGCTGGGCGGCAGCGTCTGCCAGTTTGTCAGCGTGTTGTTCTACGTGGCCTGAGCCACGGCTTGAAGTCCTCCCGCAGCGGCGGGCCGGAAGAAGAAGGGCGAAGCCAGCGCTTGCGCTGTTTTCGCCCTGTTTTATTCCGGCCTTGCTTAGCGTCCGGGCGCGCTTACTCGTCCGGCAAATCCTGCAACCGGCGTTCTTTGACCAGGGTTTCCAGCGCGCGCACCACTTCCGGATCAAACTGACTGCCGGCGCGGCCGGAGATGTAGTCCATGGTGTCGCGCAGCGTCCACGGTTCCTTGTAGGGCCGCTTGTTGAGCAGGGCGTCAAACACGTCGACCACCGCGACGATACGCGCCGACAGGGGGATTTCGTGCGCTTTCTGCTTTCTGGGGTAGCCGTTGCCGTCGAAGTGCTCGTGGTGGCCGCCGGCGATTTCCGAGCCCAGCGACAGATAGCTCATGCCTTCCACCATGCTGGCTGATCTGGCCAGTATCTGCGCGCCTATGGTGGCGTGTTGTTCCATGATCACCCGTTCGTCCGGATCCAGCTTGCCCGGTTTGAACAGGATGTGGTCCGGGGTACCCACCTTGCCCACGTCGTGCAAGATGCTGGCCATGCCCACCATGTCCATGAATTCCTTGCCCATCAGTTCCGGATAGGCGCCGTTGTCCCGCATCTGCCCGGCGATGGCGTCGGTCAGCCGCTGCACGCGCAGCACGTGATTGCCGGTGTCGGTGTCGCGGAATTCCGCCAGATCCGCCAGCGCCACCACCGTGGCCTCCTGCGCGCTGCGCAGCTGGCTATAGAGGTAGAGATTGTCGTAGGCGGCGGAGATGCGCTGGCAGAACACGTCGAGCAGGTCGCGCTCCACTTCTTCAAGCGGCCATTGCGGGGTGAAGTGGATGATGAATTCGCGGCCGTTGCGCGAGGTGATGTAGAGCACGTCGTAAGGGTGCTGGTAGATGCTGCGTTTTTCGGCGAAGGAGCGCAGGATCACCTGCTCCAGCTCGGGGAAGGGGCTTAGGTCGCCGCTTTGCCCCAGCGGTTCGTAATTGCCGGAGGCGGCCAGGATTTCCAGTTCCGGCCGGCCGTTGCTGTTGTCGTTGCGCACGCACAGGATGCCGTCGCTGCCGATGTCCAGCAACGCGCTGATCTGGCGCAGCACGCCGGAGGCGAACTCGCGCAGCGAATACAGTTGGTATAGGTCGGACGCGCTTTCCAGGATCTTGGACAGGCCTTGGCGGTTTTTCTCCAGCGACAGCAGGTTTTCGTAGGCGCGCAGCGAGGAGATGATGGTGGTGAACAGCTTTTGCACCGTCAGTTCGGTCTTGGTCTTGTAGTCGTTGATGTCGTAGTTGAGGATGACTTCCTGTTCTGGTGCCTGTCCGGGCTGGCCGGTGCGCAGCACGATGCGCACCAGGCCGTTTTTCAGGTCTTGGCGGATCTGGTGCACCAGCTTCAGCCCGGCGTCCTCGCTTTCCATCACCACGTCCAGCATGATCAGCGCGATGTCCGGATGCTGGCGCACCACTTCGTAGGCTTCCTTGCCGGAATGGGCGCTCAGCAGTTCCAGCGGTCGTTCTTTGTAGCGGATATTGCGCAGCGCGATGCGGGTGGCGGTGTGCACGTCCTTTTCGTCGTCGACGATCAGGATTTTCCACGGATGACGGCCATCGTTCACGGCGGACGCGGCTTCGGCTGGAGCGTCATCGTCCAGCAGCCAGTCGTCTTCCTGGTTGGTGATGTCGCTCATGCTATGTTCTCCTTGCTCTGATTGACCGGGGCGGAACAGGGCATGGTGATGGTGAAAGTGGTGCCTTTGTTCACTTCGCTGTGCACCTCGATCGACCCGCCCAAGCGTTGCCGTACGATGTTGTAGACGATGTTGAGCCCGAGGCCGCTGCCGCCGCTGCCGCGGCGGGTGGTGAAGAAGGGATCAAACACCCGGCTGAGGTTTTCTGGCGGGATGCCTTTGCCGTCGTCGCTGAGCGTCAGCGTGATGTAATGCGGGTTGTTGCGCCGGGCCTCGATCAGGATTTTGCCGCTGCTGCGGTTTTCGAAGCCGTGCACCAGGGAGTTGACCATCAAATTGGTGACCACCTGGGCGAAGGAGCCGGGATAGCTGTCCAGCAGGATGTCTTCCTCGCATTGCACGTTGATGGTGGTGTTGGCGTGCTTGAAGCGCGGCTTCAGGCTGGTGATCACTTCATTCAGATAATCTTGCAATTGGAAGCTGCGCCGCGCTTCGCTGGTCTGATCCACCGCCACCTGTTTGAAGCTGTGTATCAGGTTGGCCGCGCGTTCGGCATTGGACAGAATCAGGTCGCTGCATTCCTTGGCAGTGTCCAGATAGGCTTGGAAGTCGCTTTTCTTGACAGTGCCGCCGTCCACTTTTTCTATGATGTGGCTGGTGGCGGTGCCCAGGTGAGAGGCGGTGGTGAGGGTGATGCCCACCGGGGTGTTGATCTCGTGGGCGACGCCGGCCACCAGGCTGCCCAGCGAGGCCATCTTCTCGGTTTCCACCAGGGTCTGCTGCGCTTCCATCAATTGGCGATAAGCCTCTTCGGCGCGGTCGCGTTCGGCGCGGGCCACGGCTTCGGCCTCGGTGCGTTTGGCCAGGTCGCCGGCGGTGCGCGCCACGATGCGGTTGAAGCCGTTGACGATGCCGCCGATCTCGTCGTCGGCGACGTGGGTGACCTGGGCGCCGCTGGCGTCCGGTGCTCGAATGGCGGTGTTCAGAGCCTGCTGCAGCCGCGCCAGCGGCTGGAACAGGAAGCGTTGCAGATTGAAGGACATGATCATGAAGATCATCACATCCAGCAGCAGGATCTGGGCGGACAGTTCAATCAACTGGTCTCGCTGATGCTTGGCCAGAGCCTGGCGCGACAGGTAGACGGTGGCGTTGCCCAAGTGCTCCTTGCCCTGATAGATGATGGGGATGTTCAGCATGTCGTCCGAACGCGGCTCCTCCGACGGAGGCATGTCGCGGATGCTGCCGTCGGTATCGTGGCTGCGGCCCAGACTGAGCCCGGATTCCCCCTTGACGCTGATGGCGATGATGGACGGCCAGCTCAGCTCGCTGTCCAGCGTCAGCCTGACGTTCTCGTCGTCCAGCTGCCAGACGCTGTGCGGCAGCGACATCGCCAAGCGGGCTTTGACCGCGGCGCGTTGGGATTGGTAATCGGCCTCATTGCGTTCTTGGTTGTGCAAATAGGAAAACAGGCCCGTCGTCCCCAGAATGGCGGTGATCCAGGCCATCAACCAGAACATCAATTTGGTTTTTATGCTTTTCATTATGTTCACAGTTCCAAGTGCCCACACTGAATCCTAGGCAGTTCTGGCGCGAATACCAAATCCGGATGAGCGCGGTTAGCCGCCGCCGTCGGCGCTCAGCGCCGCGGCGGGCTTGGCGCGCGGGGCCAGCTTTTGCAGCGCCAGTCCGCTCAGAATCAGGCCCAGCCCAACCAGCGTGGAGGGCAGGATGGCTTCGCCGATCAGGAAATGGATCAGCGCCAGCGACAGCAGCGGCGATAGGAAAATCAGGTTGGCGATGCGGGCGGTGCTCGGCGTCAGCTTCATCGCCGTCAGCCACAGGACGAAGGTGAAGCCCATTTCAAAGGCGCCGACATAGGCGGCGCCGGCCAGGCCCTGCCAGGCCACCGTGCCCAACTGCCCGGTATAGGCGCACCAGGCCAGGCTCAGCGGCAGCGAAAAGGCGAAATTGAGCGTCAAGCCGATGACCGGTTCGCGCGCGTCGCGGGCGTTGAAAATCCAGTAGCCGGCCCACAGCAGGGTGGAGGCCAGCGCCAGCGCCACGCCCAGCGAATCGGAAAAATGCAGTTCGAGCACCTGGCCGCGGGTGCCTATCACCAACACACCCAAGTAGCAGACCAAGGCGGCGGCGATATCGCGGCGCTGCAGTTTCTGCTTGAGCAGCGGCACCGCCAGCAGGCTCATGGTCAAGGCCCAAGTGTAGTTGATCGCCTGGGCCTCCTGTGCCGGCAACAGCGCGTAGGCCTGGAACAGGATCAGATAGTACAGCGCCGGGTTGACCGCGCCGAAGATAAGAGAGGCGCGCCAGTGGCGGCGCAAGGCCGGCGCAAGCTCCGGCAGCCGGCCTTGGACGGCGAGCAGTCCCAGCAGGCAGAAGAGAGAGGCGGCGCTGGCGTAGAGCACCAGTTGAGCCGGGCTGAGATGGTCAAGGCTGATCTTGAAGGCGCTGGCCACCGTGGACCAGGCCAGGACGGCGGCGAGTCCGTAGGCGTAAGCTTTAGATTGTGACTGCAAGGTAATCCCCGGGGTGACGGATGAGGGGCCGCGGGACGGCCATGCCGCCGGCCCGCGCGCCGATGCCCCATTCTAATGCAAATGGATTTTCACCGGGGAGCTCGCCTGGGGTTTCAGCTTGCCTGTTCCTGCGCCCGTTCCTGAATCAGCCGGTTCAGCATCAGGCTGGCGCGCCAGGCGGTGTCGGAAGCGGACAGGCCGATGGGGCCGCCGGTTTCCATTTCGAAATCATCGCCGGCCAAGCCGTGGATGTGCACCGCCAGGCTGGCGGCTTCGAAAGGCTCCATGCGCTGGGCCAGCAGCGCGGCGATGATGCCGGTCAGGACGTCGCCCTGGCCGGCCACCGCCAGCGCCGGGCCGCCGCTGGTGTTCAAGTGGTAGAAGCCGTCCGGGCCGACGATCAGGCTGCCGGCGCCTTTGAGCACGACGACGCAGTTGAAGTGATTGGCCAACCGGCGGGCCGCCAGCAGCCTGTCCTTCTGCACTGTCTCGGTGCTTTGTCCCAGCAGGCGGGCGGCCTCCGCCGGGTGCGGGGTCAGCACAGTGCCGGCCTGGCGTTTGGCGATCAGCGCGGCGGCGGCGTGGTCGTTGGCCAGCAGGTTGAGCGCGTCGGCGTCCAGCACCAGCGCCTGCGGCTGCTGGATGACTTGGTCCAGCAGGCGGCCGGCCAGCTCTTGCAGGCCGAGACCGGGGCCGACGGCGAGCACGTCGGCATCGGGCAGGTCGGCGACTTCATCCAGCGCGGAGATCATCAGCTCCGGCACCACCGGATCCACCGGCAAACGGTCGTCCAGCGGGCAGACATGAACCTTGCCGGCGCCGCAAGCCAAGGCGCTGCGTCCGGCCAGCAGCGCCGCGCCCAACATGCCCGGCGCGCCGCCTATCACGCAGACGGTGCCGAACAGGCCCTTGTGGCTGTTGCGCGGGCGCAGCAGCGCGCGGACGTCCGGCTGGTTGATGCTGCCCTCCGCCGCCGGAATCAGCCTGGGCGGGCAATCCAGCAGCTCCAGCTCCACGTTGCCGGCCAGATCGGCGCCTGAGGCGCTGAACAGGCCGGGCTTCTGGCATAGAAAGGTCAGGGTGTGGCTGGCCTGGATCGCAGTGTTGGCCGGCACGCCGGTATAGGCGTCCAGGCCGCTGGGGCAGTCCAGCGCCAGGATGGGGCTGCCCAGTTGGTTGATGCGGTCGATCAGGGTGGTCCATTCCAGGTCGAAGTCCCGACTCAGGCCCACGCCGAACAGTCCGTCGATGACCAGCTGCGGCGCGCGGTAGTCGCGCGGCAGGTCGAACATCACATGGCCCTGCGCTTGTTCCAGCTCATGCAGCGCTTCCGAGGTGGCCGGGCTGGTGGGCTGGGTGGGCACCAGCACATCGACCCGGAAGCGGCGGCGCATCAGTTCCAGCGCCGCGTACAAGGCGTCGCCGCCGTTATTGCCGGGACCGGCGCAGATCAGTAGTCGGGACGCGCTGGGCAGATGGTGGCTGATCCAGTCGGCGGTAGCCATCGCCGCGCGCTGCATCAGGTTGTAGCCGGCGTCGGTGGCTTGGCGCTCTAATTGGCGCAAGGCGTCCAGGCTGAGAATGCTTTGGTCTTGTGTCGGCATCCGGATGCTCCTCGTTGGCCGGGCCGCGAGCGGCGCGGCGGCGGGCTAGGGCGCTGCGGGACTGTCCGGGGCGGGCTCGCCCCAACGCGGCGTTAATTGATTGTCGATGCGGAGCTGATCCAGAATTCGCGCCACCACGAAGTCGATCATGTCGTCCACGGTCTTGGGATGAGTATAGAACCCCGGAGACGGCGGCAGGATGACAACGCCGAGACGGGCCAGCTTGAGCATGTTTTCCAGGTGGATGGCGGAGAACGGCGCTTCGCGCGGAACCAGCACCAGTTTGCGTTGTTCCTTGATGCTGACGTCGGCGGCGCGCTCAATCAGGTTGTCGCTGCTGCCCTGGGCGATGGCGGCCAGCGTGCCCATCGAGCACGGGCAGACCACCATGGCGTCGGCCGGGTTGGAGCCGGACGCCACCGGCGCGAACCATTCTTCGCGGCCGAATACCGCCAGCTGACCGTCGCGCGCGCCGCTGCGTTGCATCAGCCACTGTTGGGCCTCGGCTGGGCGCGACGGCAGGGTCAGGTCCATTTCCTGTTTGGCCACCACTTGGGCGGCTTGCGAATACAGCACCCAGACGCGGACGCCGGCGGCGATCAGGCAATCGATCAGCCGCAAGCCGTAAGGCAGGCCGGAGGCGCCGGTCAGGGCGACGGTGACGGTTTTGATCGGGCGCATGAATGTCTCCTGTAGGCGGGCGGCCCGAACGCGTTCAGTTCTGGCGGTAGAGCTGGCGATGGCGCACCAGCACCTGTTCGGGGGCGAACAGGCGGGCAAGTTGCTCCGTGATGTAGACCGAGCGGTGCTGGCCGCCGGTACAGCCGACGGCGACGGTCAAATAGCTGCGGTTTTCCATGCTGAAACAGGGCAGCCATTTGCTGACCAGCTGCTGGATATCGTCCACCATCTGTTGCACTTCCGGCGTTTGCTGGAAAAAGTCGATGATGGCTTGATCGCGGCCGGTGAAGGGGCGCAGCTGCGGGTCGTAATAGGGGTTGGGCAGGCAGCGGACGTCGAAAACGAAGTCGGCATCCCGCGGCAGGCCGTGCTTGAAGCCGAAGGATTCGAAGATCAGCGTCAGCCGGCTGCTGTCGGCGTCCACCAGTTCGCGCACCCAACTGCGCAGCGCGTTGGCGGACAGCTCGCTGGTGTCGATGCGGGTGCCCAACTCCATGATCTCGGCCAGCATGTCCTGTTCCAGCAGAATGCTTTCCTCCACCGTGACGTCGGCGCCGGACAGCGGATGGCGGCGACGAGTTTCGGAGAAGCGCTTGACCAAGGTGGCGGGCGTGGCTTCCAGGAACAGCAGGCGCACGTCCACCTGCTGGGCCCGCAATTTTTCCATTTCCGCCGGCAAGGCGCCCAGCGACGGGCCGGAGCGGGTATCCACGCTGATGGCGATCTGCTCGTAGCCGTAGTCGGCGTACAGCGACATCGCCTCGTGCAGCATGGTGGCGGGCAGATTGTCCACGCAGTAGAAGCCGGCGTCTTCCAGGGCGCGCAGCGCCACCGACTTGCCGGAGCCGGACAGGCCGCTAATCAATATCAGGCGCATTTTCCTGGTCTCTGAGGAAGTTGGTGTGGCGTTCGATGAACTCGCGCGTGCTGTCGATACCGCGCAGTTGCAGAATGTAGTTACGCACCGCGGCCTCCACCAGCACCGCCAAGTTGCGGCCGGCGGCCACCGGCAGCACCACTTTGCGGATGGTGACGCCGATGATGTCCTGGGTTTCCGACTGGATGTTGAGGCGGTCCAGCGCCTGCATCGCCTGGTCGTTGGCCTTGACCAGGTGAATGATCAGCCGCAGCACCTTCTTGGGCCGCACCGCGGTTTCGCCGAAGATGGTGCGGATGTTGAGGATGCCCAGGCCGCGCACTTCCAGGAAGTCGCGCAGCAGGGGCGGACATCGGCCTTCCAGCGTGTCCGGGCCGATGCGGTACAGCTCCACCGCGTCGTCGGCCACCATGCCGTGGCCGCGGGAAATCAGTTCCAGCGCCAGCTCGCTCTTGCCCATCGCCGAATCGCCCATGATCAGCACGCCGATCTCGAACACGTCGAGGAAGACGCCGTGCAGCACGGTGGACACCGCCAGCGCCCGCGCCAGATAGATGCGCAACACATCCATCAGGTAGGGGCTTTCCAGCTTGGTGGTCATCAAGGGGACGTTGTGGGTGTGGCAGTAGTCGCGCAGCAGCTTGGGCACGGGCTGGTCGTTGGCCACCATCACCACCGACATGCTCTTGTGGAACAACTGATCGAGCGCGGTCTTGGCGGCGGATTGCTCCAGCCTGTTCAGATAGTCCACCTCGGCGAGGCCCAGCACCTGGACCCGGTTGGGGTGGATGAAGTTGAGGTGGCCGACCAGCGCCTGAGTCGGGCGCTGTTCGTCGTTGCCTATCATATTGTCGGCGCCGCCGGTGCCCGCAACCCATGTGAGGTTGAGCTTCTGCTGGTTTTCCTGGTACAGACGGCGGACGCTGATGCTAGGCATTGGGCACCCAATTATTGAGCAGCTGGTAGAGCTCGTCGCGGATGGAGATGCCCAGCATCTGTTCGCGCATCTGGCGGCTGGAGAACAATTGGGCCAGCTCGGACAGCACTTGCAAGTGCAGGTCCGTGGCCTGTTCCGGCACCAAGAGCACGAACAGGCACTGTACCGGCTTGCCGTCGGGGGCATCGAAGGGAATAGGCGTTTTCAGGCGGATGAACACGCCCATAGCTTCCTTCAGGCCGCGCGCGCGGCCGTGAGGAATCGCCACTCCCTGGCCAAGGCCGGTGGAGCCAAGCTTTTCGCGGGCAAACAGGCAATCGAAGATTTCGCTGCGCGCGATGCCCCGGGTATTTTCAACCAAGAGGCCGACCTGCTCGAACACGCGCTTCTTGCTGGCGACGTCAAGATCCAGCAACACGTGTTCGGGGGTCAGGATTTTGCCGATGAGGTTCATATTGGATTATGCATGCGGCTGAGAAAAACCCGGCAATTCTACGTTGCCTTGATAGTACTGAAAACGGGCAAGTGCAAAGAAAAGCGGGAACCCGCAGGCTCCCGCCTTCCAATTCAAGGGATTACAGGCTGGCTTCAGGCGCCGGAGCACGGTGTTCAGACTGTTTTTCCTTGTGTTTCAGCACTTGGCGGTCCAGCTTGTCGATCAACAGATCGATGGCGGCGTACATATCGGATTCGGTGGCTTCCACGTGAATGTCCTTGCCGGACAGATGCACGTTGACTTCAGCCTTTTGCACCAGTTTATCAACAGACAGAGTAACGGAAATGTCGATCACATGGTCGACATGTCGAGTAACGCGCTCCATTTTGGTTTCAACGTATTCGCGCAGGGCGGGAGTTACTTCCAGATGCAGTCCAGTTACTTTGAGGTTCATACCCTAGCTCCTTCTGGTGTTGACAGTCCGGTCGGGTCGGCCGGATCGCTGTATTCCGCCGCCTGGCTCACAGCGTCTTGCGCTGGTTAACCGGCGGTATCTGCATGGCTTCACGATACTTGGCTATCGTGCGTCTGGCAACTTGTATTCCCTGTTTGGACAGCGCTTCGACCAGGGCGCTGTCGGACAGCGGTTTGCTCGGCGATTCGGCGTCTATCAGGCTGCGGATATGCGCCTTGATCGCGGTGGCGGAGCACTCGCCGCCGCTGTCGGTTTCCAGCGCGCTGCCGAAGAAATACTTGAGCTCGAACAGACCGCGCGGGCAGAGCAGGTATTTCTGGGTGGTCACCCTGGACACCGTGGACTCATGCAGGCCCAGCTCGTCCGCGATGTCGCGCAGAATCAGCGGGCGCATGGCCACTTCGCCGTGCTCAAAGAACGATTGCTGTCGTTCAACGATAGCTTCCGCCACTTTCAGGATAGTGTCAAATCGCTGCTGGATGTTCTTCACCAGCCATTTCGCCTCTTGCAGCCGCGAGGACATTTCGCCGTTGCCGCCGCGGTTTTCCGCCAGCAGCCGCGCGTACATCTGGTTGACGCGCAGCCTGGGCACGGCGCCGCCGTTCAGGGTTGCCACCCAGCGGCCCTTGCGTTTTCTGACCGAGACGTCGGGGATTACGTATTGGGTGTCGCTGGCGCCGAAACCGGCGGTGGGGCGGGGGTTGAGGCGGGCGATCAGCGCCTGGGCGGCGCGCAGCGCGGCGTCGTCCACGCTCAGTTGCTTTTTCAGCCGAGTGTAGTCGCGATTGCCCAGCAAGGTCAGATGATCGCGGACGATGGCCAGAGCCAGTTCGCGCTGAGGCTCGTCCGGATCCAGCCGCTGCAATTGCAGCGCCAGCGCCTCCGGCAAGGAGCGCGCGCCGACGCCGGGCGGATCGAACTGCTGCAGCAGGCGCAGGCCTATCATCAGCTCGTCGGTCTCGATTTCCAGTTCCAGCGGCAGGTGGCTGGCGATGTCGTCCAGCGTCTGGCTCAGATAGCCGTCGTCGTCCAGTTCTTCGATCAGCAACTGAACGATGGCCTGGTCGCGCGTGGGCAGCGCCACTTCGCCCAGTTGCGCCAGCAGGTGCTCGCGCAGGCTGATTGGACAGGGCACGTTCAGCATCGGGTCCAGCTCGTCGTCGCCGTCGCCGCGGCGTCCGCCGCTGCCCCAGTCGCTCAGTTCGCCGGCCTCGGCGCCGCGGTCGCCGTCATCGCCGGAGGATTCGTCGCGACTGTCCGCCGGGGCTTCCGGCTCCTGGGCGGCGGCGTCCGGCGCCTCGCCTTGCGGCGCTTCGTCGCCGCGTTCCAGCAAGGGATTGTCCAGCAAGAAGCGCTCGACTTCAGTCTGCAGGTCGAGGGTGGACATCTGCAGCAGCTTGATCGATTGCTGCAGCTGCGGCGTCAGGGTCAGCTGCTGCGATACCTTGAGCTGAAGGGTCTGTTTCATCGCTTATAGGTGGAAGTGTTCGCCAAGGTAAACTTCGCGCACCTTCTCGTTGTTGACCAGTTCTTCCGGCTCGCCGGAGGCGAGCACCGAGCCTTCGCTGATGATGTAGGCGCGGTCGCAGATGCGCAAGGTTTCGCGGACATTGTGGTCGGTGATCAGCACGCCGATGCCGCGCTCCTTCAGGAAGGAGATGATTTTCTGGATGTCGATCACCGCGATCGGATCGACGCCGGCGAAGGGTTCGTCCAGCAGGATGAAGCGCGGCCGGGTGGCCAGCACGCGGGCGATCTCGACGCGGCGGCGTTCGCCGCCGGACAGCGAGAGCGCGCTGCTGTCGCGCAGATGGCCGATGTTGAGGTCGTCCAGCAGCAGGTCCAGCTCTTTTTCCAGCTCCTTGCCCTTGAGGCCGGACACTTCCAGGATGGCGCTAATGTTCTCTTCCACCGTCATGCGGCGGAAGATGGAGGCTTCCTGCGGCAGATAGCCAAGGCCCAGGCGCGCGCGCTGGTGGATGGGGTAGTGGGTGATCACCTGATCGTCCAGGCGGATTTCGCCGTCGTCGGCGCCGATCAGGCCGACGATCATGTAGAAGCTGGTGGTCTTGCCGGCGCCGTTGGGGCCGAGCAGGCCCACCACTTCGCCGCTGGCGATTTCCAGCGCCACGTCCTTGACCACGGTGCGTTTTTTGAAGCGCTTGCGCAGGCGCTCTACCTTGAGCACGCTTTGCGTCATTTGGCGGCTCCGCTGGCGGGCTTGGCCGCCGCCGGCTGGGAGGCGGCGTTTTTGGGTTGCAGGATCACGGTGACGCGGCCCTTATTGGGGCCGGTGGCGGTGCCGCCGGTCACTTGGTAGGTTTCGTTCTGGGTGTTGTAGGTGATCACATTGCCCACCACCAGGTCGCCTTCGCGCTTGACCCGGGCGTTGCCGGTCAGCACGGCGAGATTGGCCGCGCTGCTGTAGTCGAGGCGGCTGGACTGGCCTTCCACCCATTCGTTCTTGCCGTCCATTTTTTGGCGGAAGGTGACGATGCGGCCGGTGGCCACCAGGGTCTGTTGGCCTTGCTTGTCCTGAGTGGCGACAACTTTGTCGGCGTTCAGGCGCAAGGTGCCCTGGATGATGACCACATTGCCTTCGCAGGTGGACACGCCCTTGATCTGGTCCATGGTGCAACCGTTGTCGCTGGTGATTTCCATCGGTTTGGTGCGGTCGGCCTGTTCGGCGTGGGCGACGGAGGCGGCGGCCAGCGCCAGGCCGGCCAGCAGGAGACGGAGCTTATTTTTCATAAATGATCTTGGTGTGAGACAGCAGGTTCAACAAACCTGTCTGTTGCTGATAGACGAAGCCCACGGAGTTGCCGTGCGATTTTCCGTGATAGAACACGGTGGGCGCGGCGGAGCGGGCGATTTTCTTGGCGGTGTCGACGTGCATGGCGCTGGTGACGACCTTGGTCTCCGGCTTGTCCGCGGCTGCGGGCTGGATCATGGTCGCCTTCTTGTCGAAGTAGGCCTGTTGAGTTTTGTTGTTGTAACGGCCGACGTCGCCGATCAACTGGTATTGCAGTGCGCCTTGCTGGTACTGGTAGAGCTCGGGGTTTTCGAAGAAGGCGTCGTCCTTGCCCGGGTACTGCCACATGCGGGTGGCGATCAGCCGTTCATTGAGCTTGCCTTGCGCGTCGAAGCGGGTGGCGATCAGGTGTTCGGCCACGTATTCGGGCTTGTCCGGGTCCAGTTCGCGTCGGTTGCTGTCCCAGCGAGAGACTTGGTCCAGCCAAACGGTCAAGAGGCCGGTCAGGCCCACCAGCAGCAGCGGGAACAGGCGGTGGGAGCGCAGCAGGCGGATCATGCCAGATACCTTGCCAGGATCTGATCGAAGGAGCCCTGGGCCTGCATGATCAGTTCCGCCAGTTCGCGCACCGCGCCTTTGCCGCCGGAGCAGCCGGTGACGTAGTGCGCGCGCTGACGCACCAGGGCCGGCGCTTCCGGCACCGCTACGGCCAGGCCGACGCGGGTGATGATGGGCAGGTCGATCAGATCGTCGCCGATGAAGGCGCATTCCTCGGCGCTCAGGCCGGTGCACGTCAGCAACTCGGCCAAGGCCAGCTTCTTATCGTGCACGCCGCCGTAGTAGTGGTCGATCTGCAGCGCCTGGGCGCGATGTTCGACGCAGCGGTCGGCGCGGCCGGAGATGATGGCCAGCTTGACGCCGGTGGATTGCAGCAGGCGCAGGCCCAGACCGTCTTGCACGTTGAAGGATTTGCTTTCTTCGCCGTGGGCGTTGTAGTAGATGCGGCCGTCGGTCATCACGCCGTCCACATCCATGATCAGCAGCTTGACCTTGCGGGCTTGCTCGAAAATGCTTTGCATGCTTGTCCTTGCTAATGCCGACGTTCAGATCACGCCGGCTTTGAATAGGTCGTGCAGATGCAGCGCGCCTATCAGCTTGTTGTCTTCGTCTACGACCAGCAGGCTGGTGATCTTGTTCTGTTCCATCAGGAACACCGCCTCGGTGGCCAGTTTTTTCGGGCCTATGGTGCGCGGCGAGGGGCTCATCACCTGATCTATGGTCAGGTCGTAGAGATTGGCGGAGCGTTCCAGCGTGCGGCGCAGGTCGCCGTCGGTGTAGACGCCCAGCAGGGCGTTGTCGGGGGAGCAGACGGCCAGCATGCCCAGCCGCTTGCGCGACAATTCCAGCAAGGCGTCTTTCAGCGAGGTGCCCGGCGCCACCCGCGGCAATTCATCGCCGCTGTGCATGATGTCGGAAACGTGAACCAGCAGCTTGCGGCCCAGGCTGCCGCCCGGATGCGACAGCGCGAAATCGCCTTGACCAAAGCCGCGCGCGTCCATCAGCGTCACCGCCAGCGCGTCGCCCAGCGCCATCTGCACCGTGGTGCTGGTGGTGGGCGCCAGGCCCAGCGGGCAGGCTTCCTTTTCCACGCGGGCGTCCAGATGGATGTCGGCCTCCTGCGCCATGGTGGAGTTTTCGCGTCCGGTCATGCAGATCAAGCGCACACCCTTGCGCTTCAAGGCCGGCAGCAGGGCGATGACCTCGTCGCTTTCGCCTGAGTTGGAAAGGGCCAGCACGATGTCCTGGGCGGTGATCATGCCCAGGTCGCCGTGGGCGGCCTCGCCCGGATGGACGAAAAAGGCCGGCGTGCCGGTGCTGGCCAGGGTGGCGGCGATCTTGCGCGCCACGTGGCCGGACTTGCCCATGCCGGTAACCGCCAGACGGCCGGGGCTGGACAGAATCAGGTCCACGGCGGCGAGAAAGTCGCCGTTCAGGCTGCGCGACAACGCGGTAATGGCTTCGGACTCTATCTGCAGGACTTCCCGGGCCAACTGGAGCCGGGACGGAGCTTGTACTTTTTCCATAATTCGAAAGTATATCAAAGGTTATAATCGCTGAACGCAGGCTGGTGCATCTTTTGCTTGGCATGTGTTAAAAATTGCAGCCTTCCATCCCATCAGCCTCAGGAGTTCCGCCGCGCGATGCATTCGTCTCTTGCCCCTATCGTCTTGGTTTTGCTGGCTGCGGTGCTGTCGGTGACCTTGTGCCGCAGCCTGAAAGTGCCGGCCATGCTCGGCTATCTGGTGGTGGGCTTCCTGGCTGGCCCCGGCGTGATGAATTTGATTCCGCAAGGCGAGGAAACCGCCTTTCTCGGCGAGATCGGCATTGTCTTCATGATGTTTTCCATCGGCCTGGAGTTTTCCCTGCCCAAGCTGCGCGCGATGCGGCAGCTGGTGTTCGGCGTCGGTTTCGGCCAGGTGGCGGCCACTATGCTGTTGGTGGGCCTGGCGGTGGGCTGGATCAGCGGCAGCCCGCTAACTGGCTTCGCCGTCGGCGGCGCGCTGGCGATGTCTTCCACCGCCATCGTCAGCAAGCTGCTCAACGAGCGGCTGGAGTTGAACCAGGCTCACGGCCAGTTGGCCATCGGCGTGTTGCTGTTCCAGGATATCGCGGTGGTGCCCTTGCTGATCCTGTTCCCGGCCTTCGCCGGCGGCAGCGACACCTTGTGGATGGATCTGGGCCTGGCGGCGTTGAAGGTGGTGGTGGTGCTGGCTCTGTTGTTGTTCTTCGGCCAGCGCCTGCTGCGGCCGTGGTTCCACCTAGTGGCGCGACAGCGCTCGGGCGAGCTGTTCATGATCAATGTGCTGCTGGTGACCTTGGGAGTGGCCTGGCTGACCGAGCTGTCCGGCCTGTCGCTGGCCTTGGGCGCTTTTGTCGCTGGCATGTTGATTTCGGAAACCGAATACCGCTATCAGGTGGAGGAGGACATTCGGCCGTTCCGCGACATCCTCTTGGGTTTCTTCTTCGTCACCGTCGGCATGAAGCTGGAGCTGACGGTGTTGTTCGAGCGTTTCGGCGAAGTGCTGCTGATGTTGGCCCTGCTGCTGCCGATCAAGGTGGCTGTGGTGTACGGCGTGGCGCGCGGTTTCCGCCACAAGTCCAATGAGTCCATGCGCGCCGCGCTGGCCCTGGCGCAGGGCGGCGAATTCGGCTTTGTGCTGCTGGCGCTGGCTTTGAACCTGCATCTGGTGCCGGCCGGCACCGCTCAGGCGGCGATCGCCGCGATTCTGATCTCGATGCTGATCGCGCCCTTCCTGATTCTGTACGGGGACAAGATCACCCGCCGCCTGATCAAGCAGGACTGGATGTTCCAGGCGCTGGACCTGCACCATATGCTGGTGGAGAGCATGTCCAAGAACGACCATGTGGTGATCTGCGGCTACGGCCGCAGCGGCCAGGCGCTGGCGCGGCTGTTGGAAGCGGAGGAGATTCCGTTCTTCGCGCTGGACATGGATCCGGAGCGGGTACGCGAGGCTGGGGAGGCTGGCGATCCGGTGGTGTTCGGCGACGCCGGCAAGCACGAGGTGTTGGTGGCGGCTGGCTTGATGCGCGCCAAGGCGGTGGTGGTGACTTTTGCAGACACACACGCGGCCTTGCGTATTCTGAGTTCGGTTGAACATGCGCGGCCGGGGCTGCCGGTGATCGTGCGTACCGTGGACGACAGCGATATGGATCAACTACGCCACGCCGGCGCCGACGAGGTGGTGGCCGAGGTGATGGAGGGCAGCCTGATGTTGGCCTCGCAGGCCTTGCTGGTGGTCGGCGTGCCGCCGAGCCGGGTGGTGCGTCGCATCCGCGCGGTGCGCGAGGAGCGCTACGGCCTGTTCCGCGGCTTCTTCCGCGGCGTCAGCGACGAGGGCGAGGGCATGGACGAGGCCTTGGTGCCTCGCTTGCAGAGCGTTCAGGTCTGCACCGGGGCGGCAGCGGTGGGACAGCCTCTGGCCAATTTGCATTTACAGGATTTAGGCGTGGAATTGAAGGCGATCCGCCGCCAGCGAGTGCGGCGAACCGATTTCGACGACAGCTTCGAGGTGGAGCAGGGCGACACACTGGTGTTGTTGGGTACGCCTGAACAGCTGGCGCTGGCGGAATACCGGATTCTGCAGGGAGAGTAAGGTCCTACGAGATAAAGCCGAAACGGCCCCCGCGGCGTGAGTCGCGGGGGCCGTTTGTCTTAATGCGGGGTCTCAGAGCCTGTTCAAAGTCTCGCGAGCTAGAGCGAGACTGAGATGAAAACGGCTGAGAAAGCGGAATGGTCAAGTGGTAGATGCGCATTTCGAAGCGGTGTTCACCATGTCGGGCTTCACCGCAGCGCAGCTGGTCGTAAACAGGTTCTAAGGCAGGATGGTGGTGATCTGTTTCTGCAACTGCTGCTTCAGCGCCTGCTGCTTTTCCACCTCGGTCTTCTTGCCCTTGACCATGGCGTTGAAGTCCAGCGCGTACACCGGCGCGTTCAGCGGGCCGGTGATTTTCAGCGGCACGTTGACGCCCTTGAGGCGGGCGAAGGCCAGCGGGTTGGCCTGCACGTCCATGGTGTAGTCGACGATGCTCTGCTTCAGGTCTATCTTGCCGCCGCCGCCTACATTCATCAGTTGAGACGCCAGTTTCAGGTCCTGGCTGCGCGCCACGCCCTTGTCCAGGCGGAAGCTGCTGGACAGCGTGGAGAAGGTGGTTTTCTGGTCGTTCTGCGCGGCGCTGTTCCATTCCTTCAGTTCGGCCGGCAGGTTTTTCAGCGCCGCCACTAGGTCGATGCCCGTCAACGCGCCGTTGTTCAGGCTCATCTGCACATTGCCGCTGAGGGTGTCGCGCAGCTGGGCGAAGGATTTGCCGTCCGCGTTGATGTCGATTTTGCCGTTGCCCTTGCCGTCCAGGCGGCTGAAGTTGAACAAGTCCACCAGCAGCGGGCGGATCTTCATGCCTTGCAGCGTCTGGTTCACTTTCAACTGAGGCACGTCGCGGCGGCTGAGGCTGGCGTCGCCCTGCAAGCGGCCTTCGTAAATGTCTGCCGACATCTGGCCCAGCTCCAGTTCGCGCGGGTTGACGCGCACATTGCTGCTGATTTGCTTGATGCGGAAGCGGCCTACCGCCAGTTCGCCTATCGCCACTTTTCCTGTGAGGTCGAACAGGTCCAGCCAGTCCAGCGGGATATCGCCGGTATTTTGGAAGATGGCCACCGGATCGCCCTTGCTTTCCGGCAGGTAGCGGTTGAGGTCCAGCCGGCCCACGGACACGGTGGCCTCGTGGCGCGGTTTGATCAGGCCGTACTGGCTGACGGTGACCGCCAGGTCGGAGCCGTCCATTTTTCCGGCGACCCGCAGATTGAAGCGCGGCTCGTCCAGGTCGCCGTCCAGCGAGCCGTCCATGGTGGACACCAGCTTGCCGCGCGGCAGCAGCGGGGTGGTGATGGTGGAAGTCAGCGCCAGCGGCTGCATTCGCAACTGGCTCATGCCGGCCAGCGACAGCGGCGCGTTGAGCTTGACGTTGACCTTGGTGGAGCCGGCCAGCCAGTTGAAGTCGCCGTGCAGCTTGTCGGCGTACAGGCCGGCTTCGTTGAGCTTGAGGTTTTCCAGCGCGGCTTCCAGCTGGTACTGGCTGCGCGCGTAGCTGAGCTTGGCGCTCAGTTGGCCGGAAGGCATGGTTAGTTCGTCGAAACTGGCGTTGATCTGCGGCAGCGCCAGGTGGACTTCGCTGCTGGGCCGCTCGCTGCTGAAGGCGAGCGCCACATTGCTGCCGGTGGCCTGCAAGGTGGCGAAATTGAGTTTGTACTGGCCGCTGACGGTGAGTTTGCTTTCGCCCAGGCCGGGAACCTGGGTCATCGCCACCGCGTCCAGCGCTTCCAGGCTGACCTGGTCGTCCTGAATGGACAGCGGGGTGTTGACCGCCAGGCGCACCGGGCGCGAGCCCTGTTCCAGGATGGCGCCGGCGCTGAGGCTGGCGCCGCCGCGCAGATCGTCCGCGTCCAGGCTGATGCTGGCGACGCGGCTGTCGGTATGGGTCATCTGGTCCGACAGCACCAGAGTGCCCTCGCGTATCTTCAGCGTATCCAGCTTGATGGAGAAGCTGCTCTGGCTATGGCGCTGAAATAGATCGGCGATGGACAGGCGGCCGTCTTCGCCGCGGCTGATGTTGGCGCTGGGGCCGTACAGCGCCACCGAGCTCACTTCGCGGTTGCCGAACAGCAGCGGCCACCAGGCCAGGCCGACGCGCATTTCTTCCACGCGGGCGAAGGGCGTTTGCTGGCCAGGTTCGGAGACGGAGAGCTTTTCGATCTGGATGCCGGGAGAGGGGAACAATACGGGCGCGACGCGGCCTTCGATGCTGATGACGCGGCCGGTGTCCTGCAAGGCGTGCGACAGGGTGCCGCGCACCTGAGCTTCATTAAATTGCCAATAGATCAGCGATTGCACCAGCACGACGGCCGCCACTAGCGCGGTGAGGCTGTAAACAGCGATGCGAAGCCACAGCCGGCCGGAGTTCAATTTCATTGGTGGATGCTCGGATGGGCCATGCCAGCGGTTTGATCTAGGTTACGGGTTGGGAAATCGGACTGGAGCGGGTGAAGGGAATCGAACCCTCGTCGTAAGCTTGGGAAGCTTCTGCTCTACCATTGAGCTACA
The DNA here is from genome assembly GCF_011602385.1 of Chromobacterium fluminis. Classification (NCBI taxonomy): domain Bacteria; kingdom Pseudomonadati; phylum Pseudomonadota; class Betaproteobacteria; order Neisseriales; family Chromobacteriaceae; genus Chromobacterium; species Chromobacterium fluminis. The sequence goes on from NZ_JAAOMA010000002.1 coordinate 278,405, forward strand.
CCCGCGCGTTTTTCGGCTAGAGCGCCCGAATGTAGCGTTTTTTGCCTGTTTTGGCAAGGCGCGCCGCCGCTGTGGACGGTTTCGGCGATGGCGCGCGCGCTAAGCGATTGATAAAAAAGCACACGCTCAAGCGCCTCCGCCCAGCCCGGCCAGCAGGTCTTCCAGTTGATCGGTGGCCTGGCCCCAGCCGCTGGCGAAGCCCATCGCCTCGTGTTCGCGCAGGTCGGCCTCGGTCCAGTGCAAGACGTCGGCGCGGTAATGCGTCTTGCCGTCGCGGGGCTGGAATTCCAGCGTCACGGTCATAAAGGGCTTGGCCGAAGGCAGCCAGGCTTCAGTGTAAGCGTCGGTGAACACCAGGCGGCGTCCAGGCCGCACTTCCAGATAGACGCCGCGATTGGGGAAGTCCTGTCCTTCCGGACTGCGCATCACCACCAGGCTGGAGCCGCCGGGCCGAACGTCCAGTTCGGCCGAGGCCACCGTCCACGGCCGCGGGGTGAACCATTGGCATAGCAGTTCGGCTTCGGTCCAGGCGCGGTAAACCTGTTCCGGCGGGGCGTCGATCAGGCGTTCCAACGTGAGTCGGTAAGGGCCGTTGGCGTGGTTCATGGCGGATCTTTCGGGCGGGGGTATCGGCTCAGATTAGTTCTTTGTCATGGCGACTGCAATCACGCCGCTGGAATTTGCCGGCGCAGCGCCTGCGCCAGGCGGGCGACGCCTAGCTCCAGTTGCGCCGCTTCCAGCGCGCCGAAGCCCAGACGCAGCGCCGGGATGCCGCGGCTGTCGCCGGCGAAAGCGCCGCCGGGCAGGAAGCGCACACCCTCGCTTCGCGCATCCGCGCTCAGCCGCGGCATGTCCACCCAGGACGGCAGCCGCAGCCATAGCGCCAGCCCGCCTTCCGGCAGCTTGTATTCGGCCAGGCCGACCAGATGGCGGTCTATCGCGTCGGCCAGCGCCTGACGGCGCGCGCGGTAGATGCGCAGAGCGCGGCGGAGATGACGCTTCAGCTCGCCGCTATGCATCAATTCCGTCACTGCCAGTTCGGTGACGGCGTTGCCTTGGCGGTCTATCAGCATGATGTCGGCGGCGAAACGCTGGATGAGGGCGGGCTCGGCCACCAGGTAGCCTACGCGCAGGCCCGGCGCCAGCACTTTGGACAGGGAGCCCACGTAGATGATGCGTTCGGCGGCGTCCAGGCTGGCCATGGGCAGCATCGGGCTGCGGCTGTAGTGGAATTCGTGGTCGTAGTCGTCTTCGATGATGGTGAAACCGTAGCGCCGCGACAGGGCCAGCAGTTGCAGCCGGCGTTCTGCCGGCATCATCAGGGTGGTTGGGTACTGGTGGTGCGGAGTCAGGTAGACGGCTTTGACAGGATGGGTCCGGCACAGCCGTTCCAGCGCGTCCGGCCGCATGCCGGCGGCGTCTTGCTCCACGTCCAGCGGCCGCGCGCCCAGAGAGCGAAAGGCTTCGCGCGCCGGCGGATAGCTGAGCGCGTCCAGCGCCACCGCGTCGCCGGGCCGCAGCAGCGCGCGGCCGGCCAGATAGATGCCCATCTGGCTGCCGCGCATCACGCAGATGCGTTCGGCGTCGGCGTTGAGCCCGCGCTCCATGTCCAGCATTTCCGCCAAGGCCTGGCGCAAGGGCAGTTCGCCGCGCGGGTCGCCGTAGGCCAGACGCCCGGCGCGGGCCGCGGCGATCAGCGCGCGGCGGTAGGCGCGGCCCAGCACGTCGAAGGGAATCAGCCGCGAATCCGGCACGCCGTCGCCAAAGTCGATGTCGTCGTGCGCGGGGTCGCTTGCGGGCGTTCGCGCGGCGGCTGGCGCGGACCGCGGCGACAGCAGCGGCAGGCTGGGCGCGACGAAGGTGCCGCGCCGGCCCTGGGTCAGCAGCCAGCCTTGCGCCGCCAGTTCCTCGTAGGCCAGCACCGCGGTTTTGCGGTTGATGCCCAGTTGTGCCGCCAGTTCGCGGCTGCCCGGCAGCGGCGCGCCCGGCCACAGCCGGCCGCGTTGGATGTCGGCGCTGATCTGCTGGGCGATTTGCAGGTGCACCGGCAGCCCGCCGTCTCTATCCAGGCTGAGTTGCAAATCCCATTTTCGCAGCATGCCGCGGACTCCTTTCCTGGTTCTCGTTCCTGTTTCTGGACCATCAATTTTATCAAAACTGGATGTTTTTGCTGGTCCAGCGGCGGCTTAAAGTGGTCGGGATGAACATTCAAGGAGCGGCAAATGACACAAGAGAAAGACAGCGGCGCGAGCGGCTACCGGCTGGCGGCGATAGAGCGGCTGGGGCGCGATGTATGCGGATTGCGGCTGGAGTGCGTTGACGCGGGGCCGCTGCGTTTTCGCAGCGGGCAGTTCGTTTCGGTGACGGCTCCGGGCGGGCTGACGCGCAGTTATTCGATGGCGGCGGCCCCGCGCGCCGACGGCGGCGTGGAACTGCAGGTGCGCTTGCAGCCGGGCGGCGCGTTTTCCGAGTGGTTGCGCCGGCAGGCGCGGCCGGGCGATGAGCTTTGGCTGCAAGGGCCCTACGGCGATTGCGTGTGGCGGGAGGACTCCGGCGCAGAGCAGTCGCTGATGTTGGCCACCGGCACCGGGATCGCGCCGCTGCGGGCGATGCTGCAGCAGGGTTTGGGAGAGTCCGGAGGGCGGCCGGTGATCTTGTACTGGGGCGGCCGCAAGGCGGACGACCTGTATTTGCTTGAGGAGATGCGGGCGTGGGAGCGCGAGCGTCCGGGTTTTCGTTTCGAGCCGGTGCTGTCCGAGGCCGAGCCGGGCTGGCATGGACGGCGCGGCTTCGTCCAGCAGGCGGCGGCGGAGGATTTCCCCTGTTTGCGCGCTGCCGAGGCTTACGCCTGCGGCGCGCCGGCAATGGTGGGCGCGGCGCGTCAGTTGCTGTCGCGGGAGTGCGGCCTTCCGGAGGAGCGCTTCCTGGCGGATGCGTTTCAGCCGGCAGCTTCAGTCGCGTCAGTCTCGGAGGCGGTGGCTTTAAGCGTGCGCGTCGCGGATGGCGGGGAGCGGCGGCTGGAGGTGGCCGCCTCCGGCAGCCTGATGCAGGCGCTGGCCGCCGCCGGGCTGATGCGCGGCGTCTGCGGCGGGCAGGCCGCCTGCGGCACTTGCCTGGTTCGCGTCGAGCGGGACTGGCTGCCGCGTTTGCCTGCAATGGAACGCGCGGAGCGGCGGCTGTTGGCGGCGCTGGAAGCCGGCGACGGCCGCAGCCGGTTGGCCTGCCAGATTGCCCTGCAGCCGGGCTTGCAGGGTTTAAGTCTTGTCATACCAGGGTAGGCGGCCGCCTGCCCGCACTCACTAAAGGAGCATGAAATGGAAGCAAATATTCAGCAATCGGCTTTGGAAGGCGTGGGGCCGAATTTTGATCCGCAGCAATTGATGACGGTGCGGGACAAAACCCGGCAGGCGATCTCGCTGATCGCCGCGGCGATGCAACCGGGAATGCTGGAAGAGGAAGCGGTGGAACTGGCCAAGGATATTCTGGCCGAGCGCGGCATGCTGCGCGGCTGGCACGATGTCTATGTGCGCTTTGGCCGCAACACGCTGAAGACTTTCGGCGCGGCGTCCGACCCCGGCGTGCGTCTGGGCGAGGACGATATTTTCTTCATCGACATCGGCCCGGTGTGGAAACAGTGGGAGGGCGACGGCGGCGACAGCTTCGTCACCGGCTCGGACCCGGAGATGGCGGGCTGCGCCGCCGACGCCCGCGCCATCTTCCACGAGGTGAGGCGCAAATGGGCGAGCGAGGGCTGTAGCGGGCGCGAGCTGTACCGGTTCGCGGAGGACTGCGCCGCCGGCCGCGGCTGGACGCTGAACCTGGACCTGTCCGGGCATCGGCTGGCGGACTTCCCGCACGCGGCCATCCACGAGGGGCCGCTGGCGGAGGTGGACTTCACTCCGGCGCGCATGCTGTGGGTCTTGGAAATCCACATCCGCCATCCGTCCCGGCCCTTCGGCGCTTTCTTCGAGGACATGTTGCTGGAGGATGCTTGCTTCGCGGAGTGAGGGCCGCCTAGGTCGGGCTTAGAGCCTGTTCAAAGTCTCGCGAGCGAGAGCGAGACAAGGCGAAAACGAGCGAAAAAGCGGAATGTACTCGTGGTACATGAGCATTTTGAGCTTGTACTCGCCGTGCAAGGCGGCCTGAAGCGCAGCAGACTTTGAATAGGTTCTTACAAGCCCAGCTCGCTCAGGCCGGGATGATCTTCCGGCCTGCGCCCCAGCGGCCAGTGGAACAGGCGCTCGTCCTCTCGGATGGCTAGATCGTTGATGCAGGCGTAGCGGCGTTGCATCAGGCCGTCGGCGGCGAACTCCCAGTTTTCGTTGCCGTAGGAACGGAACCACTGGCCGGCCTCGTCCCGCCATTCGTAGGCGAAGCGCACCGCGATGCGCTCGCGGTCGTGGGCCCATAGTTCCTTGATCAGCCGGTACTCGTGTTCGCGCCGCCATTTTCGGCTGAGGAACTCGATGATCTGCGCGCGGCCGCGCGGGAATTCGGCGCGGTTGCGCCACTGGCTGTCCTCGGTATAGGCCTGAGCCACCCGTTCCGGATCGCGGCTGTTCCAGCCGTCTTCGGCCAGGCGGACTTTGAGGATGGCGCTGTCGAGATCGAAGGGAGGCAGCGGCGGGCGGAGTTCTGGTGCGTGCATGACGACGTTCCTGTCTGGTGAGGGAAGGCGCCCAGTGTGCGCCGGGCCGGCGGCCGGCGGAATATCCGCGGCGGACAATGCAGTGTTGCGCGGAGCGGAAGAACGCGTCCGGCGCGGACTGGCGCGCCGCCCGCGCTTGAGGCAGACTGCCGGACTGGGGCGCTCCGCCAGATCTTGCCGAATCCACGCCGTGAACAAATACAGCCAAATCTTTTCCGACATCGTCGCCGACATCGACAACCAGCGTTACCAGCAAGGCGACCGCATTCCTTCCGAAACCGAGCTGATGCAGGGCTACGAGGCCAGCCGCGGCACCGTGCGCAAGGCGGTGGACATGTTGCAGGAGCGCGGCTATGTGCAGAAGATTCACGGCAAGGGCGTGTTTGTGCTGCGCTCCGGCAATATCGAGTTCCAGCTCAGCGGCATCGTCAGCTTCAAGGAGGCGCATCAGCATCTGGGCCGCCGCGTCAGCTCCCGGGTGGCGGAAATGGAGACGGTGCCGGCGGACGCGCAATTGGCTAGGCTGCTGGACGTGCGCGAGAAAACCCCGCTGCTCAAGATCAAGCGGGTGCGCAATATCGACAATGAAAACGTGATTCTGGACATCAACTATTTCGTCGCCAGCCTGGTGCCGGGGCTGGATCGTGAAGCCGCCGCCGGTTCCATCTACGAATTTATCGAACAGCGGCTGGGCCTGAACATCAGCTACGCGCGCCGGGTGATAGAGGCGCAGGCCTGCAACGACGACGACCGCTGCTACCTGGACTTGAACGGCATGGACCATGTGATCGTGGTCAAGAACCACACCCACCTCTACGACGGCCGTCAGTTCGAATACACCGAGTCCCGCCACCGGCTGGACAAATTCTTCTTCTCCGACGTCGCCCGCCGCAAATAGCGGCCCGGCGGCGCGCGCCGTCATACCTTGATCTGAAGCGACTTATGGCGCCTGTTGCGTTCGCGCACAGGCGTATTTGATTTTGCGCAAACTCGTCTATACGAGTGTTGACACAACTCGTCTGTACCAGTTAGCGTGCCATCAGCATCGGCGGCGCTTGCCAATACCGCCGCCAGGTTTGATAACGGGCTAGACGGCGCAGACCGTCGGCCGAGAGATACAGGGACCCTCAGATGAGCCACGATTACCAGAAGATAGCCGCGCGGATACTCGAAGCGGTGGGCGGCCGCGACAACCTCCAGCAGGCCGCGCACTGCATTACCCGGCTGCGCCTGTCCTTGAAGGACGAAAGCCGGGTGGACCAGGAGGCCTTGCGCCAGGTGGACCTGATCAAGGGTCAGTTCAGTCACGGCGGCGTGTTTCAGATCGTGATCGGCTCCGGCGACGTGGACCGGGTCTACCAGCCCTTGATCGAACTGGCGGCGCTGCAGCGCGCCACCGTGGCCGAGGTCAAGGCCAGCGGCGATCAGAAGCAGGGTCGCTTGCAACAGCTGGTCAAGGTGTTCTCCGACGTGTTCATGCCCATCCTGCCCGCCATCATCGTGGCCGGCCTGCTGATGGGCATGAACAATCTGCTGGGCGCCAAGGGCATGTTCATCGACGGCAAGAGCCTGCTGGACGCCTACCCGGGCCTGGACGGGGTGTGGGGGCTGATCAATATGATGGCCAACACCTCCTTTGTGTTTCTGCCGGCGCTGGTGGGCTGGTCCGCGGCCAAGCGCTTTGGCGGCAGCGAGGTGCTGGGCATTGTGCTGGGCCTGCTGCTGGTGCATCCGGATCTGCTCAACGCCTGGAACTATGGCAAGGCCGCCGCCGGCCTGGACGGCGCGGCGTTGCCGTATTTCGACGTGCTGGGCTGGTTCCGCATCGAGAAAGTGGGCTATCAGGGCCAGATCCTGCCCATCCTGGCCGCCACCTGGGTGATGTGCCGGGTGGAGCTGTGGCTGCGGCCGCGGGTGCCCAATTCCATCCAGTTGCTGGTGGTGCCCATCGTCACCATCGTGGTCAGCGGCGTGCTGGCGCTGGCGGTGATCGGTCCGGTGGCGCGCCACCTGGGCATCGCCATTACCGACGCGCTGGTCTATGTGTTCAACCTGGCGCCCGTGCTGGGCGCGATGCTGTTCGGCGCCTTGTACGCGCCGCTGGTGTTGACCGGCATGCACCATATGTTCATCGCGGTGGATCTGCAATTGATCGCCAACCAGGGCGGCACCTTCATCTGGCCGATGATCGCCTTGTCCAATATCGCTCAGGGCAGCGCCGCGCTGGCGATGTTCTGGCTGGCGCGCGCCAGCAATGAGAAGAGCATGGCGTCCACCTCGGCGATTTCCGCCTTCTTCGGCATTACCGAGCCGGCGATGTTCGGCGTCAACCTGCGCTACAAGCTGCCGTTCTACGCGGCGCTGGCCGGCTCGGCGCTGGCGGCGGCCACCATCACCCTCAGCCATGTGCGCGCTTCGGCGATCGGCGTCGGCGGCTTGCCTGCCTTCATCTCCATCATCCCGCAGCAGATTCCGATGTTCCTAGTGGGCATGGTGGTGGCCCTGGTGACGCCGTTCGCCCTGACCTGGGTATTGGCGCGCCGCCAGTTGCCGCAGTCCTGATACGAAAGCCGTTCCGATGAACAAGAATTTGAAATCCGCGGTGGTGTACCAGATCTACCCCAAGAGCTTTTACAGCCACCACGGCACGGCCACCGGCGACTTGCTGGGCGTGGCCGACAAGCTGGACTACCTGGCCTGGCTGGGGGTGGACTATCTCTGGTTGACGCCGTTCTACCGCTCGCCGCAGCGCGACAACGGCTACGACGTCAGCGATTACTACGCGATCGACCCGGCCTACGGCAGCATGGCCGATTTCGAGTTGCTGCTGGCCGAGGCCCGGCTGCGTGGCATCGGGGTGATGCTGGACATCGTGGTCAATCACACTTCCACCGAGCATCCGTGGTTCCGTCAGGCCTTGCAGGGCCGGGATAATCCCTACCGCGATTTTTACATCTGGCGAGACCAGCCCAATAACTGGCGCTCCAAGTTCGGCGGATCGGCCTGGGAGCGGGACGAGGCCAGCGGACAGTATTATCTGCACCTGTTCGACAAGACCCAGGCGGATTTGAACTGGGACAACCCGGCGGTGCGGCGCGCGGTGTTCGACATGATGAATTTCTGGGCGGACAAGGGCGTGGCCGGCTTCCGCCTGGATGTGATCAACCTGATTTCCAAGGATCCGGCCTTTTCCGAGGACGACAGCGACGGCCGCCATTTCTACACCGATGGCCCGCGAGTGCACGAATACCTGCAGCAGATGCACCGCGAGGTGTTCGCCGGTCGCGATCTGATGACGGTGGGCGAGATGTCGTCCACCTCGCTGGAACACTGCGTGGCCTATTCGCATCCCGAGCGGCGCGAACTGTCGATGACCTTCAACTTCCACCATTTGAAAGTGGATTACCCGGACGGCGAGAAATGGCGCGCGGCGCCCTTCGATTTCATCGCGCTCAAGCGCATCCTGTCTGATTGGCAGCGCGGCATGCACGAGGGCGGCGGCTGGAACGCGCTGTTCTGGTGCAACCACGACCAGCCGCGGGTGGTGTCGCGCTTCGGCGACGCCGGCCGCTACCGCGTAGAGTCCGCCAAGATGCTGGCGACCACGCTGCACGGCTTGCAAGGCACGCCCTACATCTATCAGGGCGAGGAAATCGGCATGGCCAACCCCGGCTTCGCCGATATCGAAGACTACCGCGATGTGGAAACCCACAATGCTTATCGCCAGTTGCTGGCCGACGGTCTGGACCGCGAGCAGGCGATGGCGGCGATCCGGCAGAAGTCGCGCGACAACTCGCGCACGCCGATGCAATGGGACGACGGCCGCTTCGCCGGCTTCTCGCGGCGAGAGCCGTGGATAGGGCTGACGCCGGACGCGGCGACGGTGAACGTCGCCGCCGCGCGCCGCGATCCGGACTCGGTGCTGCAGCACTACCGGCGCTTGATCGCGCTGCGCAAGCAGTACCCGATCTTCAGCGACGGCGATTACCGCTGCCTGACGCCGGACGATCCGGCGCTGTGGGTCTACGCGCGAACCGGCGAGCGCGAGAAGTTGCTGGTGATCAGCAATTTCAGCGCGGAGGAACGCGACTACTCGCCGCCGGCCGACTACCTGAGCCCGGACCACGCCTGGCAGCTGCTGTGCGCCAATTACGCCGACGCGGCGTCGCATCCCGCCCGGGCGCGGCTGCGGCCTTATGAATCCTTGCTGTACCGCGCCGTCCTGAGTTGAGTCGCAAGGTTTTCGAAGACGCTGTGCTCATGAACTGTTTTAGCGACTTGCCGGCATTCCCGGCCGGCAGGCCGAGCTGTACCCAAAACGAAGGGAAATGGAGAGAACAATGACTCAATTCGCCCCCCGCGGGCTGGCCTTGCTGGCCTTGTCCGCCCCTCTGCTGCTGCCCGCCGCCGCCCAAGCGCTGGATTTTCACGGCTACGCCCGTCTGGGCGCAGGCGGTTCCGACAGCGGCGGCAAGCAGAGCTGCTTTCAGCTGGCCGGCGCCGAAACCAAGTACCGACTGGGCAACGAATGCGAGCAGTACGCCGAACTGGAACTGGGCCAGCAGCTGTTCCAGGCCGAAAACGGCAGCAAGCTCAGCGTGGTGGGCATGGCCAGCTTGTACAACCGCAATGGCCATTCGCTGACTTTCCAGGGCGACAACGGCAATGTCCGGCTGCCGCAGGCCTACGCCAAATGGAGCGATATCCCGCAGCTGAACGGCGCCACCCTGTGGGCGGGCCGGCGCTACTACAAACGCCACGACGTGCATATCGCCGACTTCTATTTCTGGAATCCCAGCGGCACCGGTTTCGGCCTGGAGGATTTCAAATTGGGCCAAGCGCTCAAGCTCAGCTACGCCTTCTCGCGCAACGACAATTGGTGGCAGGCGGACCAGGCCAATAAGCACGATCTGCAATTGGGGGGCATCGCCGTCAATCCCGGCGGCGAATTGACTCTGGGGCTCAGCTACATCCAGCGAGCCGGCCAGGTGGCGGGCGCGAACAGCGGCTGGTCGCTCAGCGCGCTGCACGAGCAAAAAGGCGTGTTGGGCGGACGCAATCTGTTTGCGCTGCAATACGGGGTGGGGCCGGGAACCGGCCTGGGCGGCACCGGCAGCCTCGCCAGCGACAGCGGCGCGCGCCGCAGCCGGCTGGTGGAGGCGCTGGACTGGCAAGCCACGCGCGAGTTCGGCGGTCAGTTGATGCTGGCCTGGCAGCGCGACGCGCGGCCGGACGGCGGACAGACTTGGTGGTCGGCCGGCGCGCGGCCGGTCTACGCCTTCGGCGAGCGCTTCAAGCTGGCGGCCGAAGTGGGTTTCGACCGGGTCAAGGCCGCCGACGGCCAGGTCCGCACCTTGAGCAAGTTCACCATCGCGCCGACCTTGGCGCTGGACAAGGCGTTCTGGAGCCGGCCGGAACTGCGTTTCTTCTACACCTACGCGCGCTGGAACCGCGCCGCCCAGCAAGCGGCCGCGCCCGGCTCGACTTTGGCCGAGGGGGGCGCCTTCGGCAATGCGCTTAGCGGCTCCACCTTCGGGGTGCAGCTGGAGCACTGGTGGTGAGCGAGCGTTGAATGCAGCGGGCGAGAACCATCAAATTTTTTGAACGTCTCGCCCGGATAATTGATCTGTCGATCCCGTCCGGCGGCTGTTAGATTGCCTGTCTGAAGCGAGACGGGAGGGACTATGCCGGACATCAACGCTCTATTTCGGGCCCGCATCGGCTGGGACGCGCAGCGGCCGCTGGCCTTCGAAGACATTGACGATTTGCTGCGCGAGACGGCATTGAGTCTGCCGTTTGAAAACCTGAGCCTGTTCCAGGGCGGTCCCGAACCGATCAGCGAGCGGAGCCTGCTGGAAAAAATCGCGCTGCGCGACGAAGGGGGTCTGTGTTACGAACTCAACCCCTTGCTCTACCTGTTCCTGCGCCGCAACGGCCTGGAAGCCAGCCTGATCCGCGCCACGATCTTCGATGAGGACAGCCAGGATTGGCTGCCGCTGGGCGGCACCCATGTCGCCATTCTGCTGTGGCACCAAGCCCAGGGCTATTTGCTCGATTGCGGCTACGGCCTGAAGCAACCGCTGCGCATGGTGCCGCTGTGCGGCGAAGTGGCGCGCTCCGCCAACGGCGACTACCGGGTGGCCTGGCCGGCCGGCGCCGGCTTCGCGCAACTGGAACGGCGGCCGCCGGGCGAGGGCTGGCGCATCGCCTACGGCTTCGACCTGGACGATGAGATCGCCGATTGCGGCGCGCTGAGCGAGATCCAGCGCCGCATCGCCGAAGACCCGCGCTCGCCGTTCAACAAGACCCGGTTGATGGCCTTGCTGACCGCCGAAGGCAGCCGGGTGCTGACCGAGGAGACGCTGACCGAGACCCGTAACGGCAGGCAATGTCGGCTGGCGTTGGCGCCGGGCGAGTTCGAGATCTTCCACCGGTTGTTCACCCGGCGCTTCAGCGAACTGCCGGCTTGAACGGCGAGGGCTTGCCGCCCGCACCGGGACAGGTACACTGAGGCCCTGATCCATCATCGGGGAGTTTCGCCGTCATGTCCGCCCTGTTTCGCTCCATTCGCCGGTTTGCGCCGGCGCGCATGCTGCTGGCCCGTCCGAGGCTGGCAATCGCCGCCGCCGTCGGCCTGCTGGTTGTGCAAGCGCTGCCCTGGTTGTCGCCGGTGCAGGAGATTACCCGCTTCATCGTCGGCTGGAACGTGGGCTCCGTGCTCTATCTGACGCTGGTGGCCTGGATGATGTTCAGCGAGGACCGCCAGCATATTCGTCATTGGGCCAGGCTGGAGGACGAGGGGCAGACGTTGGTGATGACGCTGGCCGTGCTGGCGGCGATGGCCAGCCTGGCCGCCATCGTGCTGGAGCTGGCGGTAGTCAAGGACCTGCACGGCTGGCCGCGCGCCGGCCACGTTGCGCTGGCCATCCTGACTATCTTTTCCTCCTGGGCCTTCATTCATGTGATGTTCGCGCTGCATTACGCGCGGGCCTATTACGCCGCTCACGCGCGCGGCCTGGCCCCTGGCCTGGAGTTTCCCGGCAAGGAAGAGCCGGATTACGGCGACTTCCTCTATTTCGCCTGCATTATCGGCACATCCGGGCAGACCGCTGACGTTAGCTACACCACCAGCGCCATGCGCAAGGTGGGCACGCTGCACTGCGTGCTGTCCTTCTTTTTCAACGCCACGGTGTTGGCCTTGATGATCAATATCGCCGCCGGCCTGATCTGATGCCGGCGCACAGCGAGACCCCATGTTGAATGCTTTGAAATTATTGCTCTTGTTCGGCCTGACCGCCGTGGCGGAAATCGTCGGCTGTTACTTGCCCTGGCTGTGGCTGCGCAAGGAGGGGCCGTGGTGGCTGTTGCTGCCGGCGGCGCTGGCCTTGACGCTGTTCGTCTGGCTGCTCAGCCTGCATCCGGCGGCGGCGGGCCGCGTCTATGCCGCTTACGGCGGCGTCTACGTGGCGGTGGCGCTGTTGTGGCTGTGGCTGGTGGACGGCGTGCGGCCCAGTGTTTGGGACATGGCTGGCGCGGCGGTGGCCTTGTGCGGGATGGCCATCATCATGCTGGCGCCGCGGCCGGTCTGAGAGCGGATTACCGATCCGCCGCGTGGCGAGACGACATGAAAAAACCGGGCTTGGGCCCTAATGCCGTTCACTTAAGCAAGTGAACGGCATTTTTCATGGTGCGAATCTTGCTCATACTTCGCTCATGTTGACTCACTCATTTCCGTCCCTATGGTTGGCAAGGCTCACAAACACCCTGATTTCTC